>DAHUZS010000079.1 GCA_027315045.1 Acidimicrobiaceae bacterium | reverse complement strand
CTTCGACGCGGGGACCGATCGCAAGCTCGGCCCCTCGGCGGCCAAGTACTTCTGCTCGGAGATGCTCGGTCGGGTGGCCGACCGGGCGGTGCAGATCCACGGCGGCGCCGGCTACATGCGTGGCGTGGCGGTCGAGCGCTTTTACCGCGACGCCCGGCTGTACCGGATCTTCGAGGGCACGAGCCAGATCCAGCAGGTGATCATCGCCCGCCAGGCGCTCGGTTCGGCGGCCGACGGGTAGCCGGTTCTAACGAGCACTCGCGGCTGGGGTACCGAGTCGTCCGCCACGAGAGTCGGTTGCAGAAAGGCCATCCGGTGGATCCCACCGGATGGCGGAAATCATCGCCGTACCCATTAGGGATGGATGTGCAGCTCAACCTAAGGGCCGGAAGTCCCAGGTCGAGCCGTAGTACGACGACAGCGCCCGATCGACGTCGTGTCGTGCCAAGAATCCATCGCCTGTGTGCCTTGGTAAAGGAAACCACTCTGCCGGCCGAGGCATCGACGCCGTCACCGCACGCGAAGCCAACACCCTCCATGACGCCCTGGCCGGCGGCTGCAGGGGCCGACCGGGCGCGGTCGCCCTCTACGGCACCGACGCGTACGGCACCTCGGCCGCAGTCGCCTCCTACTTCTTCCCGAACGCCCCCTCTGCGGGGTGGCCACCGGGCGCACCTACAGCGACGCCCTGGCCGGTGCCGTGTTCATGTCGAGTGGGGGCCGGCTCGGCCCGATCCCCCTCGTCGACCCCGAGGCCTCGCCGACGGTCCCGGCCCGGTGGCCGACTACCTCTCGACGCTCGCCAAGCAGACCCCGGGCTACGTCTTCGGCGGCCCGCTCGCGATCCCCTCCCAGGTGATCGCGGCCATCCAGGCCATCGTCGGGTAGCGGGGCGCCTCGATCGCTGGCGGTCAGCCGACCGCCTCGAACACCGCGGCCAGTCCCTTGCCGCCGCCGATGCACATTGTCTCGAGGCTGAGCGCGGCGCAGACATACGAAGGGCTTCGCGCCCGAAGGCCTCCTCGGTCCGCCTCGTCCTCTTCGGTGAGGGATCGAGGATCTATGCTCCGAGCAGCGGCGGTCGCTCGGTACTGTTCCGCATTTCGGACGAGCCCGAGGAGCCGACGGTTGAGGACTCGGTGGGTGAGATTGTTGGCCCCCCTTGCAGGGGCCAGCCTCGTTGCGACGGTCCTCGTGTCGTTGGCGCTCCCGCCGACGGCCGACTCGGCGCCAGATCTCTGGAACTTGACCTCCTGTCAGCCCGGGACGTTCACCATCACCCCGTACCCTCTCGATCCGACGTCGTATATCGAGATCACCGGTCCCTCGTCCTGTACATATTTCTTCTACGCCTCCGGCGACGTCGTCGTCGAACTACCCAACGACGGTAATGTCGTCGTACTCGATGATTCAACGACGCCGACCAATTTGACGAGTCTGACGATCAACGGCGGCAGCGGCCGCAACACCTTCGATGTCGACACGACGATCCCAGGGGTTACTACCTACATCGATCGGGCGAGCAGCGTGGGCGAGACGGTGAACATCCTGGGAACGTCGGCCACCGGACCGCTCAGCGTCAGCTCGACCGGGACCGCGGCTGACACCGTCAACATCGGAAACGCTGGGTCAGTACAGGGCGTCCAGGGCAGCGTCACCTTGAGCAGCGATGCCACTGCGCCCGACACGGTCGTCGTGGACGATTCCGCCGACACCACGGGGCGAAGTGCCACCATCGGAGACACCCTGGTCTCGGGACTCGCACCTGGCGGCATCAACTTCACGGGCTCGCAACTGGACAGCCTCACGGTCAAGTTCGGCTCGGGCTCTGATACCGCCAGCGTCACCCCCTCGCCGAGCTTCCCGATGATCCTTGATGGGGGACAACCAGGCCCTCCGGTTATGCCGGGCGACACCTTGAACATGAACCTGGCCGGTACCACCTCGCCGGCGCTCGCCACCACTTTTTCGAGCAGTTCTGGCTATGCGGGATTTTGGACATTTTCGAACCGCTACGCCGTGATCTTCAGCGACTTCGAAACCCTCGTACCGGGGCCGCTGGCCCCGACGGTCTCGATCACGACTCCCACGACCACCACGCTCAGCGCCTCGCCCAACCCGGCGGTGGCCGGGCAGGAGGTCACCTACGTCGCAACCGTGTCGCCCGCTCCCTCGGGAGGCACGGTTGCCTTCACCGACGACGGCACCACCATCGCCGGCTGCGGGGCGGTCCCGCTGAGCGCTGGCAGTGCGACTTGTGACCCGAGCTACCCGTCCATCGACACCCACGCGATCGTGGCCTCCTTCTCGGGGAACTCGCTCGACGCCCCCTCCAACGCGCAGGTGAGCGAGGTGATCGACCTCCAGGCCATCTACGGCCAGGACCCGATCGGCACGGCCATCGCGATCTCGCAGGCCGAGTACCCCGCGTCGGGGGCCGCCAAGGCGGTCGTGCTCGCCCGCAGCGACTTCTTCTCCGACGCGTTGGCCGGTGGCCCCCTGGCGGTGGCAGAGGGCGGACCACTGCTCTTGACCGAGGGGGCCGACCAGTCGGCGAGCATCGACCCATCGACGTTGGCCGAGCTCCAACGGGTGCTCCAGCCGGGCGGCACCGTCTATGTGCTGGGCGGCGACCTTGCGATCTCCCCGGGGGTCGACGCGACCCTGTCGGCCCTCGGGTACCACGTCGTGCGCGAGGCCGGAGCGAACGAATTCGCCACCGCGGTCGACATCGCGGAGGCCCTCGGGAACCCCGGGACCGTCTTCGAGGCGACCGGGCTCGACTACCCCGATGCCCTCTCGGCGGTCCCAGCTGCGGTGGCCGACCACGGGGCGATCCTGCTGACCGACGGCCCCACCCAGGCGCCCGAAACCGCCGCCTACCTGGCCGCCCACCCCGGCGAACTGCGCCTGGCCATCGGCGGTCCGTTGGCCGCTGCCGGGGCCGACCCCGGCGCGGTCGCGCTCTTCGGCAACGACGCCTACGGCACCTCGGCCGCGGTCGCCTCCTACTTCTTGCCCAACGCCCCCCTCTACGGTGTCGCCACCGGTCTCAGCTACAGCGACGCCCTGGCCGGTGCCGTGTTCATGTCGAGTGGGGGCCGGCTCGGCCCGATCCTCCTCGTCGACCCCGATGCCTCGCCGTCGGTCCCGGGCCCGGTGGCCGGCTACCTCTCGACGCTCGCCAAGCAGACCCCGGGCTACGTCTTCGGCGGCCCGCTCGCGATCCCCTCCGGGGTGATC
>DAHUZS010000113.1 GCA_027315045.1 Acidimicrobiaceae bacterium | reverse complement strand
GCGACCTCGCCTCATCGATCACCGAATGGATCAATGCGTGGAACCGAGATCCCCGGCCATACGTCTGGCACAAGACCGCGGATGAGATCTTCGACAGCCTGGCTCAGTATTGTCGGCGGATCTCTGAATCAGGACACTAGGTGGCACGACGGTGGTCGCGCCCCACCGCCCGCCGCTCCCCCACCACCGGACCGCGGGCCCTGGTGCCCCTACAGTGGTGCAAGGTTTGCTCGGTGGCACGAGGTGTCGAACGCCACCTGGAGGCACGGTGAGCGCGACGGTGGAGGTCCGATGATCGGGGAGGCGTTGGAGCCGGCCGGCGACCCCGGGGACTTCGACCTCGAACTGGCGGTCTCCTCACTCGCCGCCGACGCGACCGACGTCTCGACCCTCCTGCGGCTCCTCGTCGCCCAGCTCGGGTCGTCACTCGGGAACCGCCTGGCAGTCGAGCGGGCCGGGCTTCTGCGGCGTTCCGGGGAGATCAAGGCGGTCCAGGTGACCCTGGGCGACGACCTCCTGCGGGCCGAGGTGGAGGGCGCGTCGGTGCGCTGCACGATCGGGCGCTCCTCCGGAGGGATCCGGATCCGCAGCGAGCAGGTCGACATGGCGGCCTGGCTGAAGCGTTTGCTCGGGGCGCTGCAGACCGAGGCGACCCGCTCGGAGGCCACCCGGCTCGCCCTCGAGAACCTCATGATCGGAGGAACCCAATGACCGGACCGACGGATCTCCCCAAGGACGCCGAGCGCCGGCTCGACGAACTCCGTCACGGCTTCTTCACCTCCGACCTCTCTGTCAACGAGTTCCTGCTGGTGAAGGAAAGCGGCTTCCACCCCCTGGGGTTCGTGATGGGCTCGTCGATCTACCACACCGGCTTCCAGGGGCGGCGCTGGACGAAGAGCCAGGAGCTAACCAAGTTGACCGAGGCGATGTACAACGCCCGGGAGCTGGCCATGACCCGCATGGAGGAGGAGGCCGACGCGCTCGGGGCCGACGGGGTGGTGGGGGTCCGCCTCGACGTCAACTACTACGAGTGGGGCAGCGACGCCGCCGAGTTCATCGCGCTCGGCACCGCGGTGAAGGCTGAGGACGGCAAGTCGTACAAGAACCAGCAGGGCAAGCCGTTCACCTCCGACCTCTCGGGCCAGGACTTCTGGACCATCATGCAGACCGGGTACGTGCCCCAGGGCCTGGTCATGGGGACCTGCGTGTACCACATCGCCCACCGGGGGCTCGGGCAGACCCTGGGCTCGGTGGGCCAGAACGTCGAGCTCCCGAACTTCACCCAGGCCCTCTACGAGGCCCGGGAGCTGGCCATGACCCGGATGCAGGACGAGGGGAACCGGCTCGGTGCGACCGGGATCGTCGGCGTGCGCCTCGAGGAGAAGTCCCACCAGTGGGGCTCACACACCATCGAGTTCCTCTCGCTCGGCACCGCGGTGACCAAGGTCGGCGACGACGTGACCCTCCCCCGGCCCACCGTCATCATCTCCCTCGACAACTGATGACCGGCCCGACCGACGTGCCGGAGGCGGCACCCCGTCGCCTCGAGTCCGGCTCCTTCTCCTCGGGGCTCACCGTCCCCGACTTCGCGGCCTGCCTCCAGATGGGCCTGCGCCCGGTCGGCCTGGTCCAGGGGTTCTGCGCCATGCAGTGGGGCTGGTACGGAGCGGGGTCGCCGTATCTGCGGGGGACGTCACCCTTCGGCTTCTCCGGGGGCGGTGGCGGTGGCTACATGCAGAACTGGTACTGCCCCCATGGCTTCGTGGGCGGCGAGCACCGGACCTGGGGACAGAACTACGAGCAGACCTGGGTTGAGGAGGCCTGGCTGTCGGGCTTCAACGCCGCCTTCGGCCGGATGATCGAGGAGGCCCAGGAGGTCGGGGCCCACGGCGTCATCGGGGTCACCGACACCTCCCACAACCTGGCCGACATGCGCGTGGCCGAGTTCCACGTCCTCGGCACCGCGGTCGTCGTCGAAGGGGCGCCACCGCCGCCCAAGGGCGTGCCGTGGTCCACCTACCTCGCCGGCCAGCGGCTGGCCAAGCTGCTCGAGGCCGGGTTCATGCCCATCTCGGTGGTGGCGAGCATCGCGTCGGTGCGGGTGTGGGCCTACTGCATCACCGAATACCTCATGGAGGGCGGCGCCTACGGCTGGGGCCAGTCGCTCAACTCCACCGCCGAGATCGAGCAGGTCTCCGAGGCACGCCTGTCCGCCCGGGCCCTCGCCCGCGACCACGCCCGGCGCCAACTGGGCACCGACACCCTCCAGGGCATCACGTTCTCGGCCACCGAGCGGGAGGTCGGCGCGGGCGACCAGGTGGTCGAGTGCACCCTGCGGGGCACGAGGGTCCGCCGGTTCAAGGACTTCGACCCCATCCCCCCGCCCCGGCCGACGGTGCGCCTCTCGTGAGCGGCCGGGGACCTGAGCCGAGCGACGTGCGGGCCGAGCTGGCCCAGGCCGCCGCCTGGCTGGCCGAGGGTGGCCGGAGCCCCGACGCTCGGGCCGCGACCTCCGACCTCAGCATGGACGAGGCCCTCCTTTTGCATTCGATCGGTTGGGAACCGATCGAGCTGGTCTTCGGGGTCTCGGTCACCTCGATCCAGGCCGGGGTGTGGGCCTGGGGCCGGGGCGAGCTCCCCTCGCCCTCCGACGCCCACAACCTGGCGGTCGAGCACGCCTCGGACCGGTTGGGCCAGGAGTGTGCGGCCGCCGGCGGGCACGGGGTGGTCGGGGTGCGGGTCGACCTCGAGATCCACGCCCGCCATGTCGACGTCGCGCTGGTCGGCACGGCGGTCCGGCCGGTGGCCAAGACCAACCACCCGCCGGGCCGTCCCTTCGTCTCGGACCTCTCGGCGCGCGACTTCGTGCTCCTGGCCAACTCGGGGTGGGAGCCCCTCGGGCTGGCCTTCGGCGCCAGCTTCGTCTACGCCCCCCGTAGGGACGCGACGACGGCGATCCGCCAGTCCAACCAGAACGTCGAGCTGGCCAATCTGACCCAGGCCCTCTACGCCGCCCGGGAGACGGCGATGGAGCGCATGCAGGCCTCGGGCATCCGCCTCCGGGCCCAGGGGGTGGTCGGGGTGCGGGTCGAAGAGGGCCCGATGCGCTTCGCCCGCCACGTCATCGGGTTCACCGCCCGGGGCACGGCGGTCCGCCTCGGGGCCGACGGCCACCGGCACGTCCGGCCCGAGGTGGTCCTCCCCCTCGACGACACCGTGGTGCAGTTCGAGGCCGGGTCGCTGCGCAGCCAGGGCTGAGCCGCTATCCGGCCGACCCCGGGCCCTCCGGGGCCACCGTCCGGGCCAGGATCCCGAGCGTGGCCCGGAGCGCCAGCTCCGAGATGACCGGGAAGATCCCGCGCTCCTTCATCCGGGCGTCGATCGCCGACCAGTCGTAGTAGGAGGTGACGAGGGTCCCACCCTCGGCCGGCTCGAGCCGGTAGCCGTAGAGGTGGCCGATGGACGGCCGCTCCGTCCCGGCGATCGACCAGGCGAGCTCCCGGTCCCGCTCGAAGGTCTCGATGGTGACGATCACGTCGTAGCGGCCGAGGGGGAAGTCGTTGAGCGCCTCGCGGTCCATGTGGACTACGAAGGTGTCGCCGAGGGCCCGCACCGGCTCACCGGTGGCCGACATGAGCATGCCCGAGCTGTCGATGGCCACGTGCCCGCGCGGGTCGCAGAGCAGCGAGAAGATCGCGCCGGGATCGGCACCAACGGTCCGGCTCACCTCGAAGCGTTCGATCGCCACCTCTGCTCCTTGCGCCACCTCGCCTCCTTCGGTCGCAACGGCCCTCGGCGCCCGATGGGTCGAGGGACCGGGAACGGTACTAGGACGCGGGCGTCTCCTCCCACCACTGGCACCACCACTGCTCGCCGACCAGGATGCGGATCTTCGGGTGCCAGCAGTAGGAGAAGTCGGCCGTCTCGTCGAGGTAGTAACGGCAGTTGTTGCACTGCTCCTCACCCGAGGGGTGGCCCCGCAGCACCGCGTTGGAGGCGAGGATCTGGAGCTCCATCGCTAGCTTCTCGTCGACCGGCTTGGGCTCGGGATCGGGGATCACGTAGTCGGACATGGACGCCACGGTACCGGCCGCCGAGAGTCCCGACGGCCGGAGAGCACGAGAGCGGGGTCGGGGTCAGCCCAAGGAGGCGTAGAGGGCGTCCATGAGCGCCCGGTTGCGCGGGTTCTGCCACCTCGGGCCCATGGCGTTGATCACGTAGCCGAAGGCGATCCCGGCGTCGGGATCGCAGAAGCCGAGCGATCCGCCGGCGCCGAAGTGCCCGAAGCCCCGCGGGCCGGGCCCGAGGGGCCGCTCGGCCTGGGTCAGCTGGAACCCCAACCCGAACCGGGACGGCCGGCCGAGGACGAGGTCGGGGCCGCAGGAGTGCTCGGTCGTGAACTGACCGAGCACCGCCTCGTCGATCACCCGGACCCCGTCCGAGGCGCCGCCGGCGGCGAGCGCCTCGTAGACGCGGGCGACCCCCCGCGCGCTGCCGTGGGCGTTGGTCGATGGGATCTCGGCCGAACGCCAGCGGGCGGTGTTGACCAAGCCGGCCCCCGAGAGCCCTGACGGGTTGTAGTAGGCGTTGAACGACATCAACTGCCCGTCGCTCAGGCCCGGCGGTTCGGCCTCTGGCGGCGGGGTGCCGGGCCAGAGGAACTCGACCACCCTCGGGTGGAGCGCCGCAGGGAGCCCGACGTGTACCTCGGCGCCCAGCGGAGCGGCGATGTCCTCGCTCAGCACCGTCCCGAGCGTACGGCCGTCGATCCGGCGCACCAGCTCGCCGACGAGGAAGCCGAAGGTGTTGGTGTGGTAGCCGTGGGCCGAGCCGGGCTCCCACCACGGTTCCTGGGCCGCCAGGGCCCCGGCCATCACGTCGTGGTCGAGCATGGCGCCGGGCGCCAGCCGCCGGCGGAGCGCCGGGAGCCCGGCTCGATGGGCCAGCAGCTGGCGGACGCGCACCGCGCCTTTGCCGCCGGCCGAGAACTCGGGCCAGTAGTCGGCGACCGCCCGGTCGAGCTCGAGGCTCCCCTGGGCGACCAGGCGGGCGGCGCACAGGGCGGTGAAGGCCTTGCCGACCGAGAACACATTCACGAGCGCGTCCTCCGGCCAGGGGACGGTCCTCTCCCGGTCGGTCCACCCGCCCCACAGGTCGGCGACCACCGAGCCGCCGACCACCACGCAGAGGGCGGCGCCGTGCTCGCCCCGTTGCGTCAGGTTGGCCACGAAAGCCTCGTGCAACGGCTCGAACCCGCCAGCGACGGTCCCACCCACCGGGACCTCGCCGGATGCGGCTGCCGGCGCCGGCACCCTCAGTGTGGGCGCCCGGCCCGCCCCGGCGCGACCGGGCTCACGACGACCCGGCGTCGCGGGTCATGAGCACCGGCCCGTCGGCGTCCCGACCCTGGATGCGGTCGAGATCGACCAGCACCGGGACCCCCTTGCGCTGGGCGTCGATGTTGCGCTCCACCTCCGGGCTGTTGGTGTACACCCGATCGGCGATCCCGGGGTCCTCCGAGGCGTGGGCCCGCCCGTGGAACTGGTAGCCGGCGCGGGTGGCCGGGTCCCGATAGAAGAGAGCGAGGCGGGGGTTGTGCCCGATCGCCGCCAAGAGGCCCCCCGAGGGGTCCCGGATCCACAGGGCCAGCCGGGTGTCGTCGAACACCTGGGTGCTGCCCCGGAACGAGAGGTGGGGCTGACCCTCGCCGTCGACGTAGGCGACCATGACCGGCGTCCCGTTGGCCAGGGCGCCGTTGACGGCGCCCCGCATCGCCTCGGTGATTTGGATCGGGGCCGGCTCGGGCGGCGGGGCGGGGAGGATGCCGGTCTCGACCTGGCTGATCCGCTCGGCGTCGTCGAAAGAGAACCGCAGGGTCAACCCGCCGACCGGGGCCGCGGGGGCGAAGGTGGCGACTAGCTCGACCTGGCCGTCCCTGGCCTGCTCGCTCCAGGTGGCCCGAGCCAGGTGCTCAGCCAGCGGCGACCGGCCGAGGTCGGCCAGGACCGCACTGCGGCCCTCGGTGGTCCCGAGCGGCGACACCGTCACCACCGCCTCGGAAATCGCCTCGGCCAGCGCCGCCTTGGCGTCGTCGGAGGGCCCCGACAGCACCTCGACCCAGAGCCTGGCCGCTTCGATGCGATCCATCGCCCCCAACCCCCTGTCCTCTGCTACAACCAACCGGTCCGGAACATCGTAGGGATTCCGACCTCCCCGGCGGCCAGTCGGGCCCGCGGAGGGGTCGGGCGGGGAGGTCGGGTACGAGTGGGCCAGAATCACGCGGCGGCGTTCCAGGCGATCGCCCGGGCGGTCCCGGAGCGGGAGTGCATCGTGTTCCGGGACCGGCGCCTCACCTACTCGGCCGTGCACGAACGCACGGTGCGCCTGGCCAACCTCCTTGCCGCCCGGGGCATCGGGTTCCGGACCGAGCGCGGCACCCTGGCCGGCTGGGAGTCCGGGCAGGACCACGTCGCGCTGTACCTGCACAACGGCAACGAGTACCTCGAGGGGATGGTGGGCTCCGCACTGGCACGGGCCGCCTCGTGCAACGTCAACTACCGCTACGTCGACGCCGAGCTCCACCACCTGCTCACCGACGCCCGGGCGGCCGCCATCGTCTACCACGCCACCTTCGCCCCCACCCTCGGTCGGGTCCTCGACGACCTCGAGCACCGCCCGATCCTCCTCCAGGTGGCCGACGACTCGGACCACGACCTGTTGCCCGGCGCCCTCGACTACGAGCGCGCCCTGCAGGAGGCGCCCGCCGACAACCCGGGCCTCGAGCTCTCCGACGACGACCTCTACGTCCTCTACACCGGCGGGACCACCGGTAACCCGAAGGGGACGCTCTGGCGACAGGCTGACATCTTCGACACCACCCTTGGCCCAATGGTGGCCGCCGGCGGCGTCGACACCGCCAGCCTGGAGACGATGGCGGCCACGGTGCGCACGAGCGAGGAACGCCGGGCCCTCCCGTGCCCCCCGCTGATGCACGGCGCCGGCCAGTGGGTGGCCCTCGGCATGATCCTCGGTGGGGGCACGGTGGTGTTCCCCGACGTCGTCGCCCGGTTCGACCCGGCCTCCACCCTCCAGACCATCGCCCGGGAGCGGGTCGGGGTACTGGTGATCGTGGGCGAGGCCTTCGCCCAGCCGCTGTGCGCGGAGATCGAGGCGAACCACTACGACCTGAGCGCCCTGTCGGTCGTGTTGACCGGCGGCGCGGCCCTGAGCGCCGGCACCAAGACCAAGCTGCTCGACCTCCTCCCCGGGGTCCTCATCGTCGACTCCGGCGGCGCCTCGGAGACCGGGCCCCAGCTGTCCAACGTGTCCGCGGCCGGTGGCGCGCCGACCGCCGGGCTCTTCCGACCCAGCCCCTCGACCTACGTGCTCGACGAGGAGCGCGCCTCGGTCCTCCACGCGGGCCACGACGGCATCGGGTGGCTCGCCCACGACGGGCCGATCCCCCTCGGGTACCTCCACGACGAGGCGAAGACCGCCGCCACCTTCCCGACCGTCGCCGGTCGCCGGATGGTCGTCCCCGGCGACCGGGCCCGCCTGCGGGCCGACGGGCTCGTCGAGCTGATCGGCCGGGATTCGATGACCATCAACTCGGGTGGGGAGAAGATCTTCGCCGAAGAGGTCGAGTGGGCCCTGATGGCCCATCCCGACGTGCTCGACGTGCTGGTGGTCGGTAGGCCGAGCGAGCGCTGGGGCCAGGAGGTCGTGGCGGTGGTCCAGCTCGCCGAGGGGTCGGTGGCGACCGACGACGCGCTCCGGGCCAGCGTCTTCGAACGGCTGGCCCGTTACAAGGCCCCGAGGGGGTTCGTCCGGGTGGACCACATCGAGCGGAGCCCGACCGGCAAGCCCGACTACCCCTGGGCGCGCCAGGTGGCGGGGTCGGCCTGGGAGGACCGGGTCCCGGCCGGGCCGGGAGCTTGACCGCTGAGTGTCAGGCTTCCCCCGGCTCGGTCGAGTGGCTCATCGCTTCGGTGCCCACCGAGATGTGCCTTCCATCGGAGTTGCCCTCGGCCGGGCGCGCCGGCCCGACCGGCGTGACTTGATAGGAGCCTGGCCAAACCTCGACCCCGACGTGTCCTGGGGACGGTCCTGCGACGCCCACTACTTGAGGGGAACAGTGCCACCGTTGTTCTCCGCGTCGACGCGCACAAACGCACCCACACCCTGGTCGCCCTGGCCATGGAGGGGCGGCCCATCGCTCACCTGGGGGTGCTGGCCACTGCGGCCGGCCACCTGTGGGCCCTTGACTGCTCCAACCGGTTCGACGGACGGACCTGGGCCATCGAGGACTGCCGGCACCGGTCCCGATGCCTGGAAGCCGACCTCGGGCGTGCCGGCGAGTCGGTGCTGCGGGTCCCGCTCATGCTCAGGGGCCCGGCCCGCCGCGCTGGGCGAGACCGGGGCAAGTCCGACGCCATCGACGCCTTGGCGGCGGCCCGGGCGGCCCTCCGAGCGGACCGCCTCCCCCTCGCGCTCCTCGCCGGCGGGACGCGGGAGGTCCGCCTGCTCCTCGACCACGGAGCGGACCTGGTGAACCAGAACCGACCGGGCTGGCATCTCCACGAGCTCGGGGTCGGGGCCGAGATCGCCCAGGGCACCCTTAACCGATTCTGCGTGCTGCACCGCCGCGAACTCGTCGCCCCCATCGAGGCCGACGCCCGGCGCATCAACGAGCTCGAGCACACCATCACCGAGCGGGTGCGGCCACTCGTCGGGCATCTGTTGGCCCTCCCCGGCTGCGGGGCGCTCAGCGCCGCCAAGATCCTGGGCGAGCCTGCCGATGTGACCCGGTTCCGCTCCAAGGCGACCTTTGCCCGCCACAACGGGACCGCCCCCGATCCCGGTCTGGTCGGTCAACCACGTCCGCCACCGGCTGAATCGAGGTGGCAACCGTTCGATCAACCCCGCCTTGCACCGCATCGCGGTGACCCAGCTGCGTGCTGGGCCCGGACGTGCCGACCTCGAGCACCTATGGAGCTGGCGACACCAAAGCCGAAGCCATCCGCGCCTTGCGTCGGCTCCTCGTCGATGCTCGAACACCGACTCGTCGGGCGGCGGCTTGCGTCGCTCCCGCGCCTTGACAAAGGGGCATTCGATGGCACGAGGCGCTGAAGAGGGCCTTCGGGCCGCCGTGGGTGCCCGGCTCGCCGCCGCCGGCTGCGTCGCCCCCTTCGAGGAGGCCGACGAACTGCTGGCGGCCGCCGCGGACCGGACCCACCTGGAGGAGCTGGTGGCCCGGCGCGAGCACGGCGAGCCCCTGGCCTGGGTCACCGGGTCCACCCGGTTCCTCGGCGTCGATGTCCGCGTCCAGCCCGGCGTCTATGTCCCGCGACCCCAGACCGAGCCGCTCGCCCGTCGGGCCGTCAACCGGCTCCCCGACCGGGGCAATGCGGCCGACCTGTGCACCGGCTCGGGCGCGGTCGCGCTGGCCGTGGCGAACCACCGCCCCAGGGCCCGGGTCGTGGCCACCGACCTCGACCCGGTGGCTTGTCGCTGTGCCGCCGCCAACGGCGTCGAGGTCTACCTCGGCGACCTGGCCGAGCCGCTGCCCGTCGAGCTGCGGGGCCGGCTCGACGTGGTGGTCGCCGTCGCCCCCTACGTCCCCACCGAGGCCCTCGGGTTCCTGCCGACCGACGCCCGCGACCACGAGCCGCCCTGGGCGCTAGACGGCGGACCCGCCGGGACCGACGTCCTCGAGCGGGTGGTCGTGGCGGCGGCCGAGTGGCTCCGCCCCGGCGGCTCGCTCCTCATCGAACTGGGCGGGGGCCAGGACAGGTCCCTGGCCCGGGTCCTGGCCGACGCCGGGTTCGACCACGCCGAACCTCTGGAGGACGACGAGGGCGATCTCCGGGGGATCGAGGCCGTGCTGACCCCGCCCCGGTCTCCAACCGGCAGGGGTGTGACTACTTGATCGCCGTCGCGTTGGGCGGCGACCCGATCCCCCCGGGGGCGTGCAGCGGCGCGCTCACCAAGAAGAACTCGTAGACCCCGTCCTCGGCGCAATCGTCGGCGAGGTCCTGGGTCCACCACAGCTCGCCGAGGGCCATCCCGAACTGGCCGATCAGGATGCGGTGGATGAAGCCGGTCGGCTCCCGGAAGGTGGGCGGGAAGACCTCGACAGCGAAGGTGTCCGATGCCACCGCCGCGACGTGCGCGTCCCACAGGTACCGACACATCTCCTCCCCCGAGGCGATCCCCGGCGTCGAAGCGGCCCGGGCCACGGCCGCCCGGGCCTGAACCTCCTGGTCCGCCCACCAGGTGGCGAAGCCGGTGTGGATGATGAGGATGTCGCCCTCGGTGAACGCGACCCCGGAACGCTCCCGGGCCATCTCCAGCTCCTCCACGCTGAACGCCCGGCTCGACCCGAACTCGTAGGGACGACCGGCGTCGGCCAGCGTGCGGGGCAGATCCAGCAGGATGCCCCGGCCGGCGATCCCGTGACGGGCCCAGTGGTCGATGGTGTTCCGCTCCCCGCTCGCCACCTGGTCCTCGGTGGCCCCGTTGTAGAAGGCGTCGGGTCCGTAGCCCACATGGCCCAACGAGTCCCACTGGCTCGAGGCCTGGGGGAAGAAGTTGTCGTAGACGTCGTCGAAGCCGATCGTCCCCGCGGTGTGCAGCACCTTGTGGCGGGGGATCCCCCGACCCGAGGCGATCGCCGGCGAGAAGGCGTCGAGTGGCGCGTCGAGGGGGAAGAGCGCCCCGCGGTGCACCAGCCGGGCCGCCGCCGCAACCCGCTCGGGGGTCATGAGGTTGACGAGGCCGAGGTTGTCGTCGGCGCCGAACAGCCCCCAGGCGCTCCTCCCTCCCTGCGGGGCGGCGGGCAGGTCGTCGTAACGCGGCAGGTCGCTCATCGTTCCCCCTTGGCTCGGCCGGGTCGGTCGGTCCTGCAACACTTCACCATGAGATCGAGCCGGCGGCCAGAGAGCGCGGGCCGGGCGGCCAAGGGGTGATGGACCTTCGGCCCTTCATGACCCACCGGTCCCGGGTGCAGGATGGGGACGCGAGCGGGGCGCCGAGGCGTCCTGGACCGCGTCAGGTGGGCGCGGCCGACGCTTGCGGAGTGGGACGTGGGGCGCATCAAGCCATCGGCCATCGCCTCGAGCATCTTGGGCTTCGAGGGGCACCCCTCGGGAGGGCTGGCGAGCGGTCCGAGGGAGGGGTCCGAAGACCGGCCGGCCGACCGGGGGATGAGCGCCTCGGACTCGATCCTGTGGCGGATGGAGCGGGACCCGGTCCTGCGGTCGATGGTGAGCGCGATCAGTGTGCTCGACCGCCCACCGGACTGGAACCGGCTCCGGGACAAGTTGGCGCTGGCCTCGCACCGCTTCCCGTGGCTCCGCCAGGTGGTGGTAGGGCCGCCCTTCGGCGTCGGCTCGCCGCGGTGGCGGGCGACCACCGACTTCGACCGCGACTACCACCTGCGCCGGGTCCGGCTGGCCGGACCCGGGACCCTGGCCGAGGTCCTCGAGTTGGCCGCCCGGGACGCCATGGCCCCGATCGACCAGACCCGACCGCCGTGGGAGATCACGGTGGTCGAAGGGCTCGGCCTCGGCGCCGCGGTGATCGAGAAGTTCCATCACGCGGCGATCGACGGGATCGGTGCCATGCGCCTGGTGGCCGAGCTCGTCGACGCCGAGCGAGACCTTGACCGCGACCTCGGGGCCCCGGTCGGGCCCTCAGCCGACCCGACCGGGACATCCCTCGTCGGCTGGCTGACCCGGCTGCCGCTCGGGGCGCTCGGCTCGACGCTCCGGGCCGCCCGGTCCCCGGCTCGCTCCCTCCACGATGCGCTCGACGCCCTCCGCTGGGTCGGCCGGCTGATCGCGCCGGTGGGCGAGCCGATGTCCCCGTTGCTGCGGGCCCGCTCCACTCGCCTTCGGTTCGCGGCCTTCGACATCGACCTCGACCGGCTGCGGGCCGCTGGTCGGAACTCGGGTGGGACGCTCAACGACGCGTTCGTCGCCGCCGTGGTCATCGGCCTGCGTCGCTACCACGAGGAGCACGGCCGGCCGGTCGACCGGCTCCGCATGACCCTGCCGGTCAGCGTCCGCCGCCCCGACGACCCTCCCGGCGGCAACCGCTTCGTCCCGGTGCGCCTCGCGGTCCCGACCGATTCGCGGCCGACTCGCAAGGTGATCGAGGCCGTCTCGGCGACGGTGCGCGAGTGGCGGGAGGGACCGGCCCTCGGCTTGACCGACGCGATGGCGAGCGCCCTCAACCTCCTCCCGACCCCGGTCCTCGCCCAGGTCTTCGGCGCGGTGCTCCGCAACGTCGACTTCGTGGCCACCAACGTGCCCGGGCCGAACAGACCGATGTACCTGGCCGGCGCCGAGATCCTCGGCCAGTACGCGTTCGCCCCCCCCAGCGGGGCGGCGGTCAACGTGGCCCTGGTCAGCTACCGGACGTCGGGCTGCATCGGGGTCAACATGGACCCAGCCGCGGTCGACGACCCGGCCCGCATGACCGGCGCGCTGCGCGAGGGCTTCGACGCCGTCTTCGACCTCGCCGCTCCAGCGGCGACCGATGGCCCCGAGGGAGCCTGAGCGTGGGACCGGTCGACACCCTGTGCAGGCTCGACCGGATCAGCGCGCTCGACGCGGCCTTCCTGGCCTTGGAGCGCGACCCGACCCCGATGCACATCGGGTCGATCGCCTACCTCGACCCCGGCCCGTTGCGCGACCGCAATGGCCGGATCCGCCTCGCCGAGCTGCGCACCCTCGTCGCCGAACGGCTGGCCCTCGCCCCCCGGTTCCGCCAGCTCCCCCGCGCCGCACCCCTCGGTCTCGGCCGACCGGTCTGGGTCGACGACCAGGACTTCGACGTCGCCGACCACGTCAACGAGATCGTGCTCCCCGCCCCGGGCACCGACGGCCAGATCGCCGAACTCTGCTCCCACCTCATGATGAAGGTCCTCGAGCGCTCACGCCCGCTGTGGGAGTTGTGGGTCGTCGACGGCGCCGCCGACGGCTCGGTGGTGCTGATCGAGAAGGTGCACCACGTGATGATGGACGGGGTCTCGGGCATCGGCATCGCCCTGTTGCTCACCGACCCCACGCCGCAGGTCGACCGGACCGAGCGAGCCCCACAGCCGGTGTCGGCGCCGCCCTCCACCGGCACCCTCCTCGCCGCCGGGCTCCTCGACGCGGTCACCGTGCCGCTGTCGCTGGGTCGGCTCGGTGCCGAGGTCGGCCTCGATCTCCTCCGGTCGGCCTGGGACCGCTCCGAGCGGGCCCACCTGCGCTCCCAGGCCCTGGCGCTCGGCCGGGGTATCGGCTCGCTGCTGCGCCCCTCCACGGTGGCCCCCCGCTCGCCCCTCAACCGGCCAGTGGGCCAGCACCGCAGCTACGCCCACGTTGAGGTCCCGCTCGAGGCGGTGCGGCAGGTGGCCCGGGCCGCGGGAGCGACACTGAACGACGTCGCGCTCGGCGCGGTGGCCGGCGGAGTGCGCCAGCTCTTCTTGGCCCGCGACGAGGGGCTCGGCCGGCGGTTCCAGGTCGCGGTCCCGGTCTCCACTCGGAGGGCGACCGAGCACGCCTCGCTCGGCAACCGCCTGTCGGTGTTCCTGGTGCCGCTCCCGGTCGGCATCGCCGACCCGGTAGCCCAGCTCGGCGAGGTGAAGCAGATGACCGGCCGGCGCAAGGCGGTCGGCCAGGCCAAGACGGTGGCCGGGCTGGTCGACGCGGCCGACCGCCTCCCCCTGCCGCTCGTCCAAGCGGCCGCCCGCCTGGGCCACCGACAGCCGTTCGCCAATGCGGTGGTGACCAACGTGCCCGGCCCACCCGAGGAGCGGTACCTGCTCGGCGCGAGGATCCGCCGGATCGCCCCGGTGGTGCCCCTGGCGGCCAACCTCGACCTGAGCGTCGGGATCGTCTCCTACGACCAGGAGCTCTCCTTCGGCTGCTTTGCCGACGCCGAGCGGTGCCCGGATCTCGACCGGTTGACCGAGGGGATCCGCGCCAGCGTCGAGGCGCTCGGCCGGGCTTTTGCGATCCAAGGAGGCGCCCCATGAAAGAGCTCGTCGCTGGACGGTTGCTGCTGCCGGCCTGGGAGCGGTGGGCGTCGAAGACCGGGATCCACGACGGGGACCACCACTCGGACTACGCCCACCACGCCGACCGGGTCTTCCGGCTGAGCGACGCACTGCACCGGGAGCTCGGCATCGGTCGGGGCGACACCTTCGCCGTCATGTCGGCCAACTCCCACCAGTACCTTGAGCTGTACCACGCGGCGTTCCTGGGCGGCGGGATCATCAACCCGCTCAACCTTCGCCTGGCGCCGCGTGAGCTCCAGCTGATCCTGGCCGACTCGGAGGCGACGGTCCTCTTCGTCGACGACCTGTTCGCCGACCACCTGCTTCGGGCCATCGCCCCGGTCCGCGACGAGCTGGTCCTGGACAAGGTGGTCCTGATCGGCGACGGCGACCACCGGGTCGACGTTCGCTACGAGGACCTGATCGAGGTCGGGCACCCGAACCCCCCCGACGAGCCCGGGGAGGACGACCCGGTCGTCCTCATGTACACCGGCGGGACTACCGGCCTGCCCAAGGGGGCGTTGCTCAGCCAGCGGGCCGAGGTGCTGAACCTGTACCACATCGCCATGACCGTCCTCTTGGAGCCGGACCGGGTGTTCTTACACCAGACGCCGATGTTCCACGCCGCCGCCATGGCCGGGGTGCTCGGGATCCCCGCCATCGGCGGGGTCTCGGTCTTCCAGCCCCTGTTCGAGCCGGGCCAGGTCATGGACCTGGTGGAGGAGCACCGGGTCGACTGGACCGTCGTGGTGCCGACCATGCTGGCGATGATCCTCGAGCACCCGGACTTCTCCCCCGAACGCTTCGCCTCCATGCGCGACATCGTCTACGGCGCCTCGCCGATGCCAACCGGGCTGCTCGCAAGGGTGCAGGAGACCCTGCCCCAGGTCGGCCTGTGGCAGGGCTACGGGATGACCGAGTGCTCCTCGGTCCTCACCATGCTGACCGATCAGGACCACCGCGTGGGCGGCGCCCGCCTGGGCTCGGCCGGCCGGCCGGTGCTCGGGGTCGAGGTCAGCATCCAGGACCGGGGCGGCAACATCTGCACGACGGGCGAGCCCGGCGAGGTCTGCGCCCGGTCGGCGAACTTCATGACCGGGTACTGGAACCGGCCCAAGGAGACCGAGGCCGCCTTCCGGGGCGGCTGGTACCACACCGGCGACGTCGGCCGGTTCGACGAGGATGGCTTCCTCTACCTCGTCGACCGAGCCAACGACATGATCATTACCGGCGGGGAGAACGTCTACAGCATCGAGGTGGAGAACGCGCTCAGCACCCATCCGGCCGTGGCCGAGGTCGCGGTGATCGGCGTCCCTCACCCGACCTGGGGCGAGCAGGTGCACGCCGTCGTCGTCCCCCTCCCCGGCGCGACGGTGACCGCCGACGAGCTCATCGAGCACGCCCGAAAGTCCATTGCCGGCTACAAGGTCCCCAAGTCGATCGAGTTCCGCTCCGAACCCCTGCCCCTCTCCGGAGCCCTGAAGCCGCTCAAGCAGGAGCTCCGCCGCCAGTACGAGGAACGGTCGGGGTCGTAGCGGGTGTCGAACCGGGCGGCATCGCCGCCGAATCGTGCAACTCCGAATGTACGTACTCTTTCCACATGACCTCCACCTGCGCATCAGCGCCCTGACCGTCCTTGAGCTCGCCGGGCTCGGTCGTCTACGTCGAGCGGCTCCGGTTCGTCGGCGATGAGCCGATCAACCTGCACCGGTCCTGGCTCCCGGCCGAGCGGGCCGGCGGCCTGTTCCAGTGCGACCTGCGCACCGGCTCCCTCTACGACGCGCTGGTCGCCTCCGACCGGGTCCAGGTCACGGCGGCTGGAGCAGATCCGACCCGAGCTCTCCGACCCCGACCTGCGGCGTCTGTTGCACCTCACGGCGTCGAGCGCGGTCCTGGTGGTCGAGTGCCTGGCCCTCGCCGGCACAGTGCCGGTCGAGTGGTGCCACAGCGTGGTCCGGGGGGACCAGTACTGTTTCTGGGCTGAGTGGGCGCCCATCTGAGGGTGAGCGGTGCGCCCGCGACCGGGCCGTCAGACCGGGACGCCGAGCCGGGCCAACAGGTCGCGGACCCGGTCACCGATCTCGTCGCGGATCGGGCGGACCTCCTCGAGCGACCGCCCCGCCGGGTCCTCCACCGGCCAGTCCTCGTAGCGCTTCCCTGGCACGTACGGGCAGGCGTCGCCGCAGCCCATGGTCACCACCACGTCGACCCCGGCCAGGATCTCGTCGCTCCAGGGCTTGGGGAAAGCGAGGGAGATGTCCACGCCCAGCTCGGCCATGGCCACCACGGCCGACGGGTTGAGCTCCGCGGCGGGTTCGGACCCTCCGGACCACGCGACCGCCCGGCCGCCCGCCAGCTGCGCGAACCACCCCAGCGCCATCTGGGAGCGCCCGGCGTTGTGGGTGCAGAGGAACAGGACGGCCGGGGTGCGCCCGGCACCGGCAACCGGGCGGGCCATGGCCGCCAGGCGCTCTCTCGCCAGGAGCTCGACCTCGATCTCGGCCCGGCCGCCGGGCGCCCGGGCGGCACGCCTCGACCAGCTGTCGGCCACGATCCGCTCGACCGTGTCGCGGTCGAAGGACCTCTCGAGCTCCTCCGACAACCGCTCGATCAGGTCGCACAGGGCCCGGGGTCGCTCATCCGACGCCGGGTCTCGATCGGCCATGGGTCACCTCCCCGGACCATCGCGCAGCGCCGATCGGTTGACGGTGTCGGCTCTCCACCTCACTCTCCCCCTCGGCCCGCCGGCCGCGGGGCGTCTGTACGGCCATGGGGGAAGACCACCTCGGCGGCCTCCTGCGGTTCGATCCGGGGGAAGAGCAGCTTGATCATTGTGAACGCCACCGCCCCGCCGACAACCTCGGCCCCGACGAAGGCCGGCACCGACGACGGGGCGATCCCGGCGAAGGAGTCCGACAGCATGCGGCCGACGGAGATGGCCGGGTTGGCGAAGCTGGTCGAGCTGGTGAAGAAGTAGGCCGCCCCGATGTAAGCCCCGACGGCGGCCGGGGCGAGCCGGCTCCGGCCGGTCCGGGCCAGCGAGAAGATCACGAGCACCAGCCCGAGGGTCGCCACGACTTCGGCTAGGAAGTGCGGCCCCGAGGCCCGGGCCTTGGTCGACAGGGTCACGGCCGGCAGGGCGAACATGAGGTTGGCCACCACCGCGCCACCGACGCAGCCCGCCACCTGGGCGACCGCGTAGCCGGACGCGTCCCGCCAACTGATCCCGCCAAACCCGGCATCGACGAACGAGACGACCGGGTTGAGGTGGGCCCCCGAGATCGGACCGAACATCAAGATGATGGCGAAGAGTCCGGCTCCGGTGGCCGCCGCGTTCTCGAAGAGCTCGAGCCCGGTGTTCCCCGGCGACAGCCGCTCCGCGGCGATCCCCGAGCCGATCACGACGACGGCAAGGAAGGCGCTCCCGAGGAACTCCGCACCGAGACGGCGCCAGCGCGCGGGCTCGTCCATCGTCGGGACCGACCGGTCGGCGGGGGTCGCTCAGCGACCGGGTCCGGCCGGCGTGGCCACTGTGGCCGAGGGGCAGCAGGCCGACGGGGACCGGCCGGCGTCGGCGGGGCCGGCGTCGGTGCCGAACTCGGCGTCGGCGAGGACGGTGTAGATCTCCCACTGCTCGCCCCCGGGACCCCCGACCCACACCTTGTCCTGGACGGCGTAGCAGCAGGCCGCGGCGAACTGCTCGGTCGTCGCGAGCCCGGCCCCGGCCAGGCGGGCCGAGGCGTGGGTCACCTCGTCGCTCGTCCCGACCTCCACGCCGAGGTGGTTGAGCGAGCCCGGGGCCCTTCCTCGGTCCTCGATCAGCACCAGCTTGAGCGGCGGGTCGTCGAGCCCGAAGTTGGCGTACCCGGGCCGCACCTTGCTCGGCTGGGCGCCGAACAACCTTGAGTAGAAGTCGATCGCCACGTCGAGGTCGGTCACGTTCAAGGCCAGCTGGACCCGTGACGCCACCCGCTGCCTCCCATCCCGCTCAGATTGATGTTGATCGATGAGAGTGTGACGGATTACATTGATGATTGTCAATACCGAGGAGCGAGATGGGCGCTACCGCCGAGGAACCGACCGGGTCCGAGCTGTGCTGTCCCTCGGTCGTCGACAACGCCCTTGACGAGCACGAGGCCGCCGAGCTGGCCCGGGTGCTGAGCGCCCTGGCCGACCCGGTCCGCCTCCGGCTCCTCTCCCTCGTCGCGTCGAACGACGCCGTCTGCTCGTGCGATCTCGAGGGCCCGCTCGGCAGGAGCCAACCGACGGTCTCCCACCACACCAAGGTGCTGGCCGACGCCGGCCTCCTGATCGGCGAGCGGCGCGGTCGGTGGGTGTGGTGGCGGGTCGACCGGGACCGACTCGCCGTGGTGAGAAGGGCGCTCGGGGACTGAGCCCGGACGCCGGTCGGGCCCGCCGCCTGGCTCCGGGCCCGGCCGACGAGCCGAGCCGGTACGGTGCCCGCATGCCCGGCATGACCGACGAGGAGGTCGTCGCCTTCCTCCACGAGCCCGACCATCTGGTCCGGATCGGGACCGTCGACCCCGACGGCATGCCGCTCGTGGTACCCACCTGGTTCATCGTCGAAGATGGGGTGTTCTTAGTAACCCCGCGCGAGCGCTCGAGTTGGTTCGCCAACCTGCAGCGGGACCCCCGGATCTGCCTGACCGTGGACGAGTCGGTCGGGCCCTATCGCAAGGTGGTCCTGCGGGGGAGGGTCGAGACGGTGTTCCCGCCCGGCGACGACGACTGCTGGCGCGACGTGTACCGCCGGATCACCATGCGCTACGTGCCCCCCGAGTGGGGCGACGCCTACCTGGCCGACACCCACGACGAGCCCCGGGCGCTGCTCGGCCTGCCGATCGACGAGGCGGAGCTCACGAGCTGGCGGATGCCGGCCCGCGCCGGCGAGGACCCGCTGGCCGTCTGGGCGCCGCGCTACTACCACCGCCCGCCCCCGACGAGCGCTCCCCGCTGACCGGCGATCGCGCCGGCTATGCCGTGCCGGCGTCCGGCGGGATCCAGCCGGTCACCCGGGTGCCGGCGAACATGGCCAGACCGGCCGGGACCATGCGCAGCACCGCGTTGCGCACCGCCTGGCGGGGCCCGGGGCCGAGCTCGAAGCCGTTACGGGCGATGCGGATCGCTTGTCGGGCGAGGAATCGCCACCGCGGCCGGCGCACCCGGTCGAACGCCCCCGGGGCGGCCACCGGGTCGGCGCCGTTGCCGATCGGTCCGGCGATCAGCCGGCCGACGCACACCGCGTCCTCGAGTGCGCTCGGCGCCCCCCGGCCGATGGTCGGGAGCATGGCGTGGGCGGCGTCGCCCACCAGGACGACCCGTCCGACCGTGTAGCCGGGGGGCCCGTCGCCGAGGTAGCAGACGTCCTGACGCAGCAGCCGGTCGGGCTCGGTCGCCTCGACCAGGGCCCGCACCCACGGCGCCCAGTCGGCGAAGCGGCCGCGAGCTCGTTCTCGAACGACGCCCCCTTGGGATGCACGAACTCGCCGAACCAGGAGAGCTCGCCGACGCCGACCCGCAGCACCCCGAACTCGATCCCGGGCCCCCAGACCTCGGTCAGCCCGCCGTCGAACTCGGTGTCGGAGATGACCGCCCGCCAGCTCGTGCTGCCCCCAAACCGGACCGCGCACCCCGGCACCAGGGCCCTCCGGACGGCGCTGTGGACCCCAACGGCGCCGACCACCAGGTCACCGTGCACTTCGTGCTCCCGGGCCCCGGTGCGCCAGCGCAGGATCGCCGGCTCGGCGCCCGGCGCGCCCGGCCGGACGTCGGTGACCGTCGAGCCGGTGAGCAGCTCGACCCGGGCCGAGCGCGCCGCCTCCAATAAGACGGCGTGCAGGCGCTGGCGGTGCAGGCCCCACAGCGCCGTCGGCTTCCCGAGCCTCGGCGGCGCCTCACCGAGGCGGACCAGCCACCTGCCGGTCCGGTCCTGGTAGCCGGCATGGGAGGTCCGGTAGGCGACGTCCCCGAGCGCGTCCTCGATGCCGAGGGCCCGGGCGGCCGCCATGCCATTGGCCGTGAAGCCGAGACCCGCACCGACCTCGCCATAGGCCGGCTCCCGTTCGAGCACGGTGACCCGCCGCCCGGCCTAGGCCAGGACGAGGGCGGAGGCGAGGCCGGCCATCCCCCGCCGGCCACCACCATCGCCGTCCGCTCGCCGGTCCATCGCGTTCCTTCCGAGTCGATTGGGCCCCGGCATGGGCGACCATCGACGCTCAGCACCTCGGTCATCGTCCGGCGCCACCAACCGACCCCGTGGCCGGCACCAAACGTAGGGGTTCGAGCGCCGAGCTGGCCCGCCGACGAGCGTCGACGCGCCTCCGGTGGGAGCGTGTGAACCAGAAGGATGGATCGAAGGGGATGCAGGGCGGACAACCGCCGGGACGCTCCGACGATCGGGTGACGGTCAACCCTGCTTCGGATCCGCCACCTCCCCGAAGAGCCAGTCGCCGGCATCCTCACCGAAGCTGACCTGGTCGGTCCGCAGCCCACGGCTCAGCTGGGTCATGCCCGTCGCCAGTGTGCTGGCGAGCACGTCGATCGCCTCATCGGTCTTGCCGGACTCGAGCATCCAGCGGACGGCCGCGATCTGCTGCACGATCGAGTCGCTGACCGAAAGCGCGGCCAACTGCTCGTCGCGGATCACTTCCAGGGCCCGGTTGCGCTCGGCCTGCAGCCGGTTCACCTGCTCGCGTCGATCAGCCAGGTCGGCGAGGTACCCCACGAGCCCGCCGACGAGCACCATGGCGATCACCGGGCCGGCCCAGCCCGTGAAGTCGAGGTCTCCCCGGCCGTGGATGACGGCCAAGACGGCGAACGCCGTCGCGCCTACCGCCGCGGCGACCAGCCCCCCTCTCCGTCCGAACCAGAACCCGCAGAGCGCGATCGGCAGGACGTAGAGCATTGCGACTGCCTGACCCGATCCGTCGATGAACCAGCGCAACACGGTGATGGCCGCGAACAGCGCCACGATCGCCACCAGCGACCATCGGTACGAGGACCAGCGCCCCTGCTGCCCCAGGCGCCAGGCCCGGCGAGCCCGGACGCGGAAGACCTGCACCATCGCCTCGGAGACCCCACCGAGCCAACTCCTCTCGTCGCGAACTTGCACACTTCCGTCCACGGCCGCCCCCAAAGCGTCCCTGGTATAGAGCCTGCCTGACCTCGAACCGGTTCCACCAGGGACCTTCGACCCTCTGAGCCTGGGCGGCGGGCCGACCTGGGCGGTCGCCGACGGACCATCGGCATCGGGTCGGGCACGCGAATCTAAGTTCTCCGATTCACAAGAGGGCGGTGGGACCCAACCCCTCGGCCGGCAGGAGCCCGGAAAGGGCCGCCCCCGGCCCCCCCACCTCGGTGACGGGCGTTCTAGGGTGTTCGCCGCAGCACCAACGACCTGGCGGGGGGCACCATGCCGGCAGCGCGTGACTTCGAGTTCGGTGGCATCAATCACCTGGCGCTCGTCTGCAGCGACATGGCCCGGACCGTCGACTTCTACCGCGGCGTGCTGGGCATGCCGCTCATCAAGACCATCGATCTGCCGGCCGGCATGGGCCAGCACTTCTTCTTCGACTGCGGAGGCGGTGATTCCCTGGCTTTCTTCTGGTTCCCCGACGCCCCGGACGCTGTGCCCGGGATCTCGGCCCCGGCGGCGCGGCCCGACAGCGGGAGCCTGACCAGTGCGGTCTCGTCCATGAACCACGTGGCCTTCACCGTGCCAGCCGAGCGGATCAAGGAGTACCGTGACCGGCTCCGCGCCAAGGGGATCGCCTGCTCGGAGGTCTGGAATCACGACGACAGCGAAGCCGGGATCTCCGACGACATGCACGACGGGGTCTTCGTCCGGTCGATCTACTTTCAAGATCCCGACGGGATCCTGCTGGAGTTCGCCTGCTGGACCCGAGAACTCGGCCCTGGGGACGTCCGCCACGCCCCCCGGCGGGCCGTGGGTGAAGCGTCGGTTGTTTGACACCGTGCCCCGTCTGCGCCAGGTGCCCCGCTCGGAGGCCAAGGCGCCCATCGTCACGACGATGTACGACCTGCTCTTCGGGGACCGGGATCCGGTCAGCGAACCGGGCACCGCCGACGGCACCCCGGGAAACTGGTGGACCGTCTTCTCGCTCGTCCCCGATGTCCTCGAGCACGCGGTACAGGGGTTCCGCCTCTACCGGAGCCCGAAGCGACTCCTGTCACCGGTCCTCAGAGAACTGGCCCAGGCTCGGGTCGGCTGGGTAGCGGGCAGCCAGTTCGTCTTCTCCCAGCACTGCAAGTCCCTGCGGAGGATCGGCGTCTCCGAGGACCGCATCGCCGCGGTGGCGAACTGGGCGGTCGCGTCGTGCTTCGACGAGCCCGAGCGTGCCGTGCTGGCCTACACCGACTGCCTGGCCTTCGACCACGGGCGGGTGCCCGACGGTGTCTTCGCCGCGTTGCACACCCACCTGAGCGACGAGCAGATCCTCGAGCTGACCTACATCACCACGCTGTACTTGCACCACGCCGTGATGTCCCGTGCCCTTCGGACCGAGTTCGACGACCGCCCCGACCCGGTCCAAGAGGTGCCGGCCGATGGTTCGGAGCGCGGCTCGCGGCCCTGATCGGCGCGCTAGCTCTAACCCCCAGGCGGGTTGGTACCGCGAAGTAGATGGCCCCCTGGGCCAGTGTGGAGCTGTCGAAACCACACACGAACCCAGGGCGGCCTGTTGCACCGTAACGCCGCACTCAGTCCGAGGGGCAGGTACCTGCTCAGCCAGCGCATCGAGGCTGGCTGGTCGATCACCGGCGCCGCCGGGGCCCAGCAGGTGCGCCTCCCATCACCCGCGTGACCAACGTGGCTGGGTGTTCCAGCTAGCGGACCGTCGAGCGCCGCAGGCGCTTTTTCCCTCGCCAGATGTGCACCCGTCAGGTAGATGACGAGGATCAGCCCCGAGTCGAGGTACCAGCGGGAGAAGGGGCGGGGGAACGGCAGCCCCGACGGCCGGCCGAGGCCCCAGTCGACAAACCCCGACACGAGCACGTTGACGGTGACCGCCAGGAGCAGGAGGTCGGAAACGGTGAGGCGGATCCTCCGCCCCACGACCGCCCGGACCCGGATGAGCTGGGCGGGCCATCCGGGCCAGGGTTCGGCGACGCTGCGCCAGGTGCACGACCACCAACCCCACGAACACCAGCCCGACATCGGCGTGGTAGGCGATGCGGACGTGGAGGAGCTGCAGCGTGCCGAGCGCGGATGCCGCCGAGCGCAGCAGACCCAGATGGACGGCCCAACGAGACCGGGAGCGCCAGGTCGCCCGGCTTTCGGCCGCTCGACCGACGACCGAGCTGCAACGGAGGGAAGGCTCGGGCGTTGCGCCTCGAGTGGCCTATGGCCCAGGTCACGGCGCACACGCCGGGACCTGGCGAGAAGGCGTCTAGCTCGAGCTCACGACGGACGCGGCGTCGAGATCGGCCGCCATCTGCGCCGAACGGTTGGCCATCGCCATGAACATGGCATCGCCCCGCTCGGTGCGTCCCACCATCATCGAAGCGAAAATGGCCATGATCAGACTGTTGTAGCTCGATCGCACGTAGTCGTCCCAGCACTCGTCGAACGGGTAGTCGTCGACGGCGTAGTCGTCGACGAGCGAGTGGTGGTAACGAGCCACCAGGTCGCGCTCGCACGAACGACGGAGCGCGGGCTCGAACGCGTTGCCGAGGAAGTAGGCGACGTCACCCGGGCCGAGGCCGAGCCGCACCGTCTGCCAGTCGACGACGGTCAGCGGTCGGCCACCTTCCGCGGTGCCGAACAGCATGTTGTCGAGCCGGTAGTCGCTGTGCACCGGGGTGGGCGCCAATGGAGCCTTGGCCCGAATCGCCGGCATCAACGCGATCAGCTGGGGTCCGGTCTCGAGCGTGACCGGATCGAGCGTGGCGCGGTAGCGCTCGACGAAGGCTTCCCAGATCACGCCGAGCATCGACGCCACGCCTTCGGAGGTCCGGCTCCCGTCGAGCCACGCAAGCTGGTTGAGCGTCGGGTCGCCCCACCGGGGGCCGTGGAGCCGGGCCGCCTCGTTGACGACGAGCGCTGCCTGCTCCGCCGTGCAGCCGGCGATCTGGTCGCCCTGCTCCGCCGGCGCCAGATCCTCCATGACGACCACGACGTTGGCGGTGCCCTGCTCGACCTCAGCGAAGTAGCAGTGGGGACGGCTGATGTCGACCGTGTCCGCCAGGTCCCGGTAGAAGGCGACCTCGGTCTCGTAGGTGAGGGTCGCCACGCCGGCCGCCGCGCTGTCGGGGTCGCGCGATGCGAACTTGCACACCACGGTCGCCGGGCTGTCGGGACCAGTGTCGTCGTAGGTCAGCACGAAGCGCACGTTGGCGCCGACCTGGCCGGTGCCGATGGACGACGCCTCGAACGAGGTGACCTTGGTGGCCGCGTCGATCGCGCCGGCGTGCTGGAGCACCTCGGTCAGCCACCCGGATGTCACAAGCTCCGGGGCGGCGACGAGCGGTGGCCGTCGGACCATCGGTCAGCTCGCTTCCCGCGAGCCGGCCCTGAACTCGACCGCCAGGTGTTTCACGCCGGAGATGAAGTTCGAACGTAGCCACTCTGGATCCTGGGCAAGGCGCAGTCCCTCGAACCGCGTGAGGATCTGACGCAGCATCGCCTGGATCTCGGCGCGGCCCAGGTGCGCCCCGAGGCAGAAATGCGGTCCGCCTCCGCCGAAGGCGACGTGCTCATTCGGCCAGCGCGTGACGTCGAGCACGTCCGGATCGGCGAACGCACGCGGATCGCGGTTCGCCGAGCCGTAGTACATGACGACCTTGTCGCCTTCCGCGATCTCACGCCCACCTAGTACTGTCGGCCGCGTCGCCGTGCGCCGCATGTACACGACCGGGGTCACCCAGCGCAGGAGCTCCTCGATCGCCGTATTGAGCCGACCATCGAGATCCCCGCGCACCACGTCCAGCTGGTCTGGATGTTCCAGCAGCGCCAGCGTACCGGTCGCCACCAGGTTTCGGGTCGTGTCGCCGCCGGCGTCGACCAAGAGGAGGAAGTACATCCCGAAGTCGAGCTCACTGAACGGCTCGCCGTCGATGGTCGCATGGGCGAGCTTCGTGGACAGGTCGTCACGGGGCTCGGCTCGCCGTTCTTCCCAGACCTCGTGCGCGTACTGCAACATCTCGATGACCGCCATCATCCCCGCCTCGGGGTGGTCGGGGTCCGGGGTGCTGTGGATCGTCTCGGTGAGGTCGTAGAGCGCGACCCCGTCGGCGAGGGGGATGCCGAGCATCTCGGCGATCACGTAGGAGGGCATGAGCCCGGCGACCTCGGTGACGAGGTCGCACTCGCCTTTCTCGATCACCCCGTCGATGATCTGGGTCGCCAGGGTCCCGACCCGCGGCGCCATCTCCTTCACCGCTTTGGGGATGAAGCCGGGGACCGCCAGCCGCCGAAAGTGCTTGTGGTCCGGTGCGTCCATCGAGATCATCATCCGGGGCACGGCGTCGCCAGCGCTGGGCATGCCCGAGGTGTCCGGGATCATGATGCCGCGTGCGGAGGAGAAAGCCTCTCCGTCGTGCCCGACCAGCTTCACGTCGTCGTACCGCGTGACCGCCCAGAACCCTGTCCCGTTCGGCTCCTCGTGCCAATGGACCGGATCGTTGTCCCGGAGCCAGGCGAACGTGTCGTGCGGTTGCCCGCCGTCGAAGGCTGCGGGATCCAGGAGATCGATCGAAGGGGCCATCGCCATGGTGCCAGATTACGGCACCGTCGGCGCCCGGTCCGAGGGTCCCGATCCCCACAGGACACAGCGATGAGGGGCCGCGAGCCGGGATCCCACCGGCACGATCGGACCGCTTCGAGTGCTTCTGCGCGCCGGACCCGATGGTCGGCCGGTCCACCGTTTTCGAGACGCCGGTCGGATCCGCCCTGGTACCATCCGACGCCGTGAACGACTCGCCGGAGAGTGGAACGGTGTCCAAGGGTGAGACGCTGATCCGCGACTTCTGCGGCACCTGGTCCCGGCGGGACATCGGCGAGCTGCTCGGGTTCTTCACCGACGACGCCGTGTACCACAACATGCCGATGGGGCCGGTCCAGGGCCATGAGGGCATCCGCACGGTGATGGAGTTCTTCGTCCCTGGCTCCTCGGAGATCGAGTTCGAGATCTTGGCCATGGCGAGCCTGCCGACGACCGACGACCGTGCCACGGTCTTCACCGAGCGGGTGGACCGCTTCGTGATCGGCGACAAGCGAGTGGAACTGCCCGTGGCCGGCGTGTTCGAGGTGCGAGGCGGTAAGATCGCCGCCTGGCGTGACTACTTCGACCTGACCACCTGGTCGAACCAGACGACCTAGACCTCTCGGACGGTCACCGGTGGCCCACGGGCCGTTTATGGGCGCGCCATAAAGGCCCTGGCGAGCGGACCGGCGAGCTGGGCGGCTCCCGCCTATCGTGGGTGACCCATGACTGCTCCGACCGCAGATGAGCTCGCCCCGTTCCGCGCCCTGGACGAAGCGCTGAGCAGGTTCATCCGGCCCGACACGTTTCCGCTCGGCATCCGGATGCTCTCACCCGGCGAACCGGTGCCCGAGGGTGTGCGGATCCCGACGAGGGATCTCGGTGAGCACTGGATTGTCTGCCAGTCGATCGGGATCGCTCGCCGCTTCGGCTGGTCGATCGCCGTCGGCAAAGAGGAGGTCATCTGCCCGCTCGCCTCGGTCTCCTTCGGCTTCCGCTCGCCGAACGCTCGCTACGACTCCGGAGAGGCCGCCCTCGGCATGTACTGCAGCGACCTGGAGGCGGCCGAGGCGCTCGAGGCGGCGACGTGGCGGTTCGAGGCGGGGCGGTTCGAGCGGCTGTGTGTGGCCCCGCTCTCCCGGCTGACCTTCGAGCCCAACATCATCGCCGTCTACGGCAACAGCGCCCAGGTGATGCGGCTGGTCAACGCCGCTCTCCACGCCCGCGGCGGCCGTATCGAGAGCTCCTCGGGCGGCCGCCTCGACTGCGCCGAGCTCGTCATCCAGACCATGGAGACCGGCGAGCCCAAGGTGGTCCTGCCCTGCAATGGGGACCGGATCTTCGGGATGGCCCAGGACACCGAGATGGCGTTCGCCTTCCCGGCCGACCGGGCCGGCGAGATCGTCGCCGGGCTCGAGGCGACCCACCAGGGCGGCATCCGCTTCCCGATCCCGGTCGCCATGCGATCCACCGTGACCATGCCGCCGAAGTACCAGGAGCTGCTCGAGTCGCTCGAAGACCCCGGTTGACCGTGGCAAAGAAGAAGATCGGGATCCGACTCCCGCGCCAGGCGTTCAACGAGACCGTCGAGCGCGACTGGTCGCTCGAGCTGGAGTCGCTTGGATCGATCGGCAACATCGTCGAGATCCCGGCGGACACCTCGACGGAGTTCGCCGAGGGGGCCCGGGAGGTGGACGCCCTCATCACCTCGTGGGGGATGCGGATCACCAAGGAGGTCATCGACGCCGCCGAGCGTTGCGTGGTGATCGGCATCGCGAGCGTCGGGGTCGACATGGTGGACGTGGATGCCGCCACCGCGGCGGGCATCGTGGTCACCAACGTCCCGGACGTGTTCATCGAAGAGGTCGCCGACCACGCGATCATGCTCCTCTTGTCGGTGGCTCGGATGACCCCGCTCATGGCCCGCCTCGCCGCTAGCGGTGAGTGGTTCGAGGCCCGCCCGGTCCTGAGCCGCCGACCCCGCCTGCTCGGCCAGACGCTGGGCCTCTACGGGTTCGGCAACGTGGCCCGCTGCACGGCCCGGCGGGCCAGAGCCTTCGGACTCCACCTCGTGGCCTACGACCCCTACGTCAGCGAGCTAGAGCTCACCGCCGAGGGTGTCGAGCCGGTCGGGTTCAACGAGCTCTTGGAACGGAGCGACTTCGTCTCTCTCCATGCGCCCCACAACCGCGAGACCGAACGCATCTTCGACGCGGCCGCCTTCGCCCGCATGAAGCCCACGGCGATCCTGATCAACACTGCCCGTGGCTCACTCGTCGACGAGGCCGCCCTCATCGACGCGCTGAGCAACGGGGAGATCGCTGGTGCCGGCCTCGACGTACTGGACCAGGAGCCTCCTGCGCTTGAGAACCCGCTACTGACCATGGACAACGTCGTCGTGACCCCGCACGTAGCCTCGGCCACCACCCGGATGCGGCCCGAGACCCGCCGCCGCGCCGGCCGCGAGGTGGCGATGGTCCTGCAGGGCCGGTGGCCCATGAGCTGTGTCAACCCGACCGTCCTGCCCCGCACCGACCTGGAGCGATGGCAGCCCTACCCGATGAACAGGGGTCCGAACCGATGAAGGTCGCACGTGCCATCGCCAAGGCGTTGAAGGCCGAGGGGGTCGACATCCTCTTCGCCTACCCGGTCAATCCGCTCATCGAGGCGGCGGCCGAGGAGGACATCCGAACGGTCATCGTCCGCCAGGAGCGGGTGGGCCTGCACATGGCCGACGCCTACTCGCGGCTGAACTCGGGCGACAAGATCGGCGTGTTCTGCATGCAGCACGGTCCGGGCTCGGAGAACGCTTTCGGCGGGGTGGCTCAGGCCTTCTCGGAGTCGGTGCCGATCCTGGTCATCCCCGGCGGGTATCCCCGGCGTCTAGCCCACCGCTTCCCGAACTTCAATTCCACGCTGAACATGCGCAACGTGACTAAGTGGGCCGAGCCGTTGACCATGGGCGCAGCGGTGCCCGAGGTGACCCGCCGGATCTTCTCCCAACTCCGCAACGGGCGCCCGGGCCCGGTCCTGCTCGAGGTGGCGGCGGACCTGTGGAACGAGGACGTCCCCGAGGGATGGGTCCACACCCCAAGCTTCGCGGTCCGCAGTGCCCCCGACCCCGCGGACGTCGCCGAAGCGGCGAGGCTGCTCGCACAAGCCCAGTCACCCGTGATCTACGCCGGCCAGGGCGTGCACTGGGCCAAGGCCTGGGACGAGCTCAAAACGTTGGCCGAAACCTGGAACATCCCGGTGACCACTTCTATCGAGGGCAAGAGCGCCTTCCCCGAGACCCACCCCCTGTCGCTGGGCAGCGGCGGACGCTCCAATCCCCGCCCGGTCAAGCGCTTCCTCGCCGAAGCAGACGTCATCCTCGGGGTGGGGTGCAGCTTCGCATTCACCAACTATGGGGTCGCTATGCCGCGGGACAAGAGCATCATCCACGCCACCGCCGACGCGAGCGACCTGAACAAGGACGTGGCGGTGCAACACGCTTTGGTGGGTGACGCCAAGCTGACCCTCCAGGCGCTGCACCGCGCCCTGGAGGGGATGGACCGCGCCAAGGCCGAGAGCCGCCGCGACGTCGGGCAGAGGATCGCCGAACTGCGTCAGGAGTGGCTGGCAGAGTGGGAGCCCAAGCTCACCAGCACCCAGTCCCCGATCAACCCGTACCGGGTGATCGCCGAGCTCAACGGACTCGTCGACAAAGAGCACACGATCATCACCCACGATGCCGGCAGCCCCCGGGACCAGATGACGCCGTTCTGGGAGTCGGTCGCGCCTCTGAGCTACCTGGGCTGGGGGAAGACGACCCAGCTCGGCTACGGCCTGGGTTTGGCAATGGGGGCCAAACTGGCCAAGCCGCAGCACCTTTGCATCAACGTGTGGGGCGATGCAGCCATCGGTTTCACGGGCATGGACCTCGAGACTGCCGCCCGGGAACGGATCGCCATCCTGTCGATCCTGTTCAACAACCATGCGATGGCGATCGAAATCCCGGTGATGCCGGTTTCGCAGGCGAAATACGGCGCCATCGAGATCACCGGCAACTACGCACACATGGCCGAGGCCCTCGGTTGCTACGGCGAGCGCATCACCGACCCCGCCGAGATCCTCGGAGCGTTGAGGCGTGGCGTCGCAGCCACCGAGGAAGGGCGGCCGGCGCTGCTCGAGTTCATGACCGAAAAGGAGATCGCAATCTCTAGCGAGTAACTGAGGCGAGCTGGACCAGTGCGGACGGCCCAGGACCGTTCGGGAGCCAACCCCCGAAGGAGTCACCGAACGGCAAGCACCCAGTTCTTCGTTGTAGACGGAGCACACCTCTGAGCAGACGTCCGCGGTTTTCTCGGCCTGTTCGCGCCCCATTATGGTCGTCTCCGGTGCGATGGATCGCGCGGAGCCAACCTCGCACTGGCGGTGTTCCAGGGTCGGGTCGCCTCCTCCGCCGTGGAACCCTTGTCGCCCTCCTGTTTGGAACAGCGGCGTTCCGAATGGCCCAGAACATGGCCGTCACAACGCTTTCGCTGCTGGCGCACGAGGCCGTCCACCTTGGGTCGGGGGCGATCGGGGCCCTTGGAGCAATCAGCGGAGTCATGGTCGCGCTGGTCACACTCTTTCTCTCGCGCCGAGTCCCACATCAGCGAGCAGCCTTGTCGGCGGTGGCGGGAATGGGCGTGCTGGTTACGTCCCTCCTCGTCCTCGCGTCCGCCTCTTCGTTCGGTGTTCTTGTCGCCGGAGTTGTCCTACTTGGGGCTTCGGGTGGGATCACCATGCCCGGACTCCTCAACGCCGTCGCTTCGGAGGCCGGAGGTCAGCGCGAGCGCGCGATTGCGATCTACACCGTCGTCTTGAGCATCAGCCTCGCGGTTGGACCACTTCTCGAGACCTTCATCTTGTCTATCGCCCACCAGGCCGTGCGGGTGCCCTTCGTCGTCTTCGCGATCTTCCCGCTTCTCGGCGCACCGCTCGTGATCGTGGCGAGCCAACACCGGCACCAAAGTGAGCCAAGTCGAGTCAACCAAACCGAGCCCATCGCGGAGCAAGACTCCGGCCTGACGACGGCGGATCTCGTCGTGGAAGTCTCCATCGACGAGGTCGCTGCCATAGGCCCCGACAGGATAAGCCCTCCGGTCGGGACGGAAAGTCCCCATGGAAAATTGGGGAAGTCTGGGCTGCTTTCGACACATGCCGGACGGATGGCACTCGTCGCTCAACTGCTCTACGGCGTGCCGTTCGCCGGCATCACAGTCTTTGGAGCCCTGGTCGCTCGCGTTGGCTTTGGCTTCAGTCCTGCCGGAGCCCAGCTCGGCTTTACGGTCTTCTTCGTCCTCTCCTTCCTAGCCCGTGCCGCTGTTGCCTGGAGGGCACCGATCACCCGCAAACGTGGCCTGCTGACGATCTCAGCCGCGATGACAGTCGCAGGCCTTCTCCTTCTCGGCCTCGGACGGGGTGCCTGGGCGCTCTTCCTGGCGATGGGTGCACTCGGAATTCCCCACGGTCTGACCTTCCCACTGGCACTTTCGCTCGTCGCAGAGGCAACGCCAATCACGGCGCTCCCGCGGGTAAACGCCACCCTGCTTGGAACCGGGAACATCACCTCTGTGATCGTTCCCCTCATCCTTGGGGCCATCATCATTCCGGCGATCGGCTACCAGAACATGACCCTCGTACTGCTCGCGCCGGTCCTGGCCTTCACTGTCATCCACCTCAGGCTGCGAGGAGGGCCAACAACTGGAGCGAACCAAGCGCATCCATTATGAGCAGCCTCTGAGCGCCCCGGTTCTCGTGGTCGGAGAGATCACGCGGCAGATCCGATGATACGGGCGCTGTACGCGTCCTCGAAGTTGGCCGGGCTGAGCATGTCGCAATAGCTGTGGCGTCGGCGCGGGTTGTACCAGGCCTCGATCCACTCATGCTTCCGGCGGGGCTCCCAGCGGTGCTCGTCCAACAACTCGAGCTGGAGGGTCCAAAAGAAGCTCTCGGCCACCGAGTTGACGCCCCTATATGTCAAGACGGTTCTTCGTGAGGCCTGCTTCGCCTGTTGTCGGTCATGACTCGCTGGTAGATCTCGCGGGCCGAGAACCTCTTGAGGCAACGGACGATCTCGCGCTTTGGGAGACCCTCGGCAGTCCTGCGGGCAACGTAAGCGATGGCCGGCTCGTGGAAACGCATGCGCACGATGACCGATCGGTAGAGGGCCGGGCAGCTCTCGCCGCCTCAGGATCGGTGTCCGCCAGACCGGGGGAAGCTCAATCGCGTCAGCTCGGTGGCTTCATTGGCTTCATTGGCTTCATTGGCTTCATTCTCCGCACCAGTGCCTCTCGGTTGCTCACAGCGGCAGAGCTAGGCGACCGAGCGTCTACACGGGCGGCGATCGCCAGCCGTGAGACTCGTCCCACATGCCGACGGGCTCGGACATGGCCGCTCTAATTGCTCTAATTGCGGAGGACCTGCTGAAGGTGATGGGGGCGGAAAACGCGGACCTCGAACACCTTGCTGGTGCCCGCGGTTCGCGCTTAGACGCTCTGGTGGAGCTTGGAGGTCTCGCTCCCGCGCCGCTTGGCGACCCAGTCGGGTGGCGGTAGGAGAAGCCGAGGATCACGAGCAGCACCACGATGGCGACAGTGATCGGCTCGATCTTGGCCACCGCGCCCGCCCCGGCGCTCGCCAGCACCACCAGCATCGCTTCGGGCCCGTAGGCGACTGAGCTGATCGCATCGAGGGAGAGGGCGGGGATGCCCTCGAGGCTCGTGATCTCCTCTGTGGGCTCGACGTCGGCCCCGGGTCCGATCTCGGTGCTGGGGGCCGACACCGCCATGCCGCTCGTCGAGCCGGTGCGGTCCATCGGAGGGCTCCTCGCGGTCGGCAACGGCTAGGTCGGGGTCGCCGTCGATCTTGGCAGCATCGGAGCGGGGGTCGGGGTCGTGTGGACGACGCCGATCCGGTCAACTCCGTGAAGGTAACCAACGGGGTGGGCACGATGTGGTGCACCTACGCCTTCGCCGCGCCCCCATCCCCGCTGTCGACCTCATCGCCCGAACGGCCGCGGGTGACCGCTGACCCCTCCGCAGGGGGACATCGGGCCTACGCTTGGTCCATGGTGCTCGGCTTGCTGGTCTCTTGGGCCCTCGGCGGCCTTGTGATCGGCGCCCTCGGTCGGCTCGTGGCACCCAGCCGCGCCAAGATGGGCCTCGCAGCGACGATGCTGGTCGGCATCGTGGGTTCCTTCATCGGTGGGGCGGTCGGTCTCGCCGTCGGTGCGGGGTTCTTGGTCCGGTTCGCCGTCGCGGTCGCCGTCGCCGGCTCGGCGGTGCTCGTCACCGCGCTGCACGGGCAACGGCACCTCTCTCGGCGCGAGCTGCCTCGCTAGCGTCGTGGCCGCCGCCGCAAGCAGGCGGGGGCCGCACCAGCCCAACCTGCCGCTCGATGGCGACGCGTCGGACCTCTCCCTGCGCTCGTGGCGGTTCTGGTTGGTCGTCCTCCTCGCCGGCGTCGGAGCGGGGCTCGGTGCCGGGGTGCTCATGGCGATTCTCCACGCCGTCCAGCACCTCGCCTACGGCTACCGCCACGGCGACTTCCAGACCGGCGTCCGCCACGCGCCACCCTGGCGCCCCCTCGCAGTGCTGGCGGGCGCAGGCGTCGTCCTCGGCGCGGCGTGGGTCCTGCTGCGCAAGTTCGGCGGCCCGGTGCGGGGGCTCGACGAGGCGGTGTGGGAGCACCAGGGACGGCTCCGGCCCCTCGACACCGCGGCGAACGCCCTCTTGCAGATCGTGGCGGTCGGCGCCGGGGCGACCCTTGGCCGAGAGGGCGCGCCCAAAGAACTCGGCGCCGGGCTAGCAAGCAGCCTGTGCGATCGGGCCGGCCTCAGCGCGACCGAGCGCCAGGTTCTCGTCGCCTGCGGGGCCGGGGCCGGCATGGCCGCCGTCTACAACGTGCCCTTCGGCGGCGCCCTGTTCGCCGCCGAGGTGCTGCTCGGGACCTTGGCGCTGCCGGCAGTCCTGCCCGCCCTCGCCACCGCCGGGGTGGCGACCGGCGTCTCCTGGTTGCTGCTCCCCGACCGCCCCACCTACGACGTCGGCCACCTCCCGGTCAGCGCCTCGCTCACCCTATGGGCTGTGCTCCTCGGCCTGCTCGCCGGGCTGATCGGCGCGGGCCTCGTCGTGGCGGTGGGGTGGGCAAAGGCCCGGGCGACCAAAGGGACCCGGACCGCTACCACGGTCGCGGTCGCCTTCGGTGCCGTCGGGGTGGTGGCGATCGGTCTTCCCGAGGTGCTCGGCAACGGCAAGGACGTCGCCCAGCTGGCCTTCTCCGGCGCCCTCAGCCTGCCCCTCGTGGCTGTAATCGTGGTGGCCCGGCCGCTTGCCACCGCCGCCTGCCTACGCGCTGGGGCGGTCGGCGGGCTCTTCACCCCGACGCTCGCTGTCGGCGCCCTGGTGGGGACCTTGGCCGGGCGAGCCTGGGGGACGCTCCTCCCGGCCGGACCGGTGGCCGGGTTCGCGCTCATCGGCGCAGCGGCACTCCTCGCCGGGGCGATGCAGAGCCCGATCGCCTCGGTGGCCCTGGTGGTCGAGCTCACCCACAGCGGCCTCGCCCTCCTCGTGCCGATCGCCCTCGCTGCAGCCGGCGCGAGCGCCGTCTCCCGGGTCCTCGTGCCCGCCTCCCTCTACACCGCCGCCGGATGGTGGAACGTCGGCCACCCCCCAGACGCTGCTCCGGCCCACCGACCATCCGGGCTCCGCTGAGTCTCGGCGCGGGTCCGACGGCGGCTTCTGCCTCCGATCGGAGCACGACGCTGTGCGCTGCTCGCCGCCTTCACTAGACGGCGCCAACGCGTTGCGCACGTGGCGAGGAGATAGGCGGCGAGCATGCCACGAACCCGTGTGGGCGAACCCAGTATTCGGTGTAGTGCCAGACGAGGCGCAGGTCGAGATCGATCACCTTCATGTTGCGTAAGCCCCCCCGACGGCGGAGACGAAGGCCGTCGGGTCCCGCTGTTGCCGGCGAAGACCTCGATCGAGATCGGGCGGCAGGTCGGAAAGATTGGCGAGCGTCTCGTTCTTCATATGCCTGGAACGGCTCGAACGATTCGCACGGCGAACGAGACGCTCGAGCGTCGGCTCCCTGGTGCGGCTCACGTCGATCCACCGCTCTGTTCGGCATCGGCCGAACCGGCTATGTCGTGGGTGCCGCTTGTTCCGTCGGAACAGTGCTTGGCTCTCCCATCCCCTTCGTGATGTCTGCGCCCGCGATGACCGTCCGGCTCGACCAGGAGGAGGAGGTCACCGGGATGTACCTCCGGGTCGTCCCCGACGCCGAGAGAGACAAACGAGCCGCGCGCCATGCCAAGGACCAGCTCGTGTCGGTCCCTGCGCACGGCACTGAGCAAGCGGGGCGGTTCGTCGGCTTGGACTCTGTGTTCGACCAGTCGGTGTTCTTCGCCCCGGACGAGGTGCATCAGCAACTCGCTGGCGTGCGGGGCCTCGAGCCCCTTTGCGACGGCATGCCCCATGAGGTCGTCGGGAGAGAGAACCTGAAGAACGCCGAGGTCCTTCAGAACGGGGATGAGACGGCGCGAACTCACCAGCGTGGTGACGGGGACCGCTGGGGCCTCCTGTCGCACCAGTATGGCACTCACGAGGACGTCGCCGTCGTTCTCCGCCGCGATCAGGATCCTCGACGCTCCCTCGGGACGCCCCAGGGCGAGCACGTCCTCGGAGGTGGGGTCTCCTTTGATCAAGTGAACGTGGTGCGGCACGCTCGAAGGATCGACATCCGCGACAAGGATGACGGCATCGCCCGCGGCTTCGAGCTCCTTCAGCACGACCGGTATCGCAGGATGCATGCCTAGGACCAGGATGTACGAGCCTTCAGGAAATCTTGCTCCGGCGTCCAACAGCCTTCTCACCCCTCTTGTCACTGCGGAGCCCGTGATGACGGCGAACGCGCCTGCGAGCATCGGGATCGTCGTCAACATCACGACGGACGCGACGAACCGGCCCGAGGCGTTCTTCGGGGTCACGTCCCCGTAGCCAACGGTCGTCGCGGTGGTGATCGCCCAATACCAGCCCGTCGTCACGGGCAGATGCTGGGTTGCGGCAAACACCGCACCACCCACGACGATGAAGAAGACCGCGGCGCCAATCAGCATCAGCGCGTGGCGTTGAGGTCGGATGTTGAGCAGCCTGACGAGAAAGAACGGCATAGGTCTTCTCTAGGGGGGCCAGGTGTTCATCTGATCTGACCCGACTTACGAGTCCACGACCAGCTACTTCACGCAGGTGAGAAATCCGCGGACAAGGTCGGGTGGGTTCACATGGATACCCCCCGTATTCTCTATGCGCCGACACAGTAGCCGCCGTTCCAGACGCCCTGAGCGCGGGGGTTCTCGGCTACGCGTGATCGCTTGCCCATGTAGGAGGGGTCACCACCGGCAACGGGCAACGGTGTGGCAGGTTCCGAGCCCGCGCTCAGCTTGACCGAACCGGTGCGTGGGCAGAGATGGTCGAGCACCGAGAACACCGAGGAATTGCGCGTCAACGCATCGTTCGACGGGGAGACGCTCACGCCGTGGGTGAACGCCGCCGATCCCGCACACCGGGAGGGCTTCGTCGCACGGCTCCACGCTCCACGAGCGCGGGAGGACGACCCTCCCCGAGGGAGTCTTCTCCTACGTTGTACACGGCTTGACTGGACACCCCTGTTGACGATCGAGGCCAGGCTCCGATTGCCGAACCTCGCTCTACCGGCCGGATTGGCCACACGGCACCAGGAGCGCGGGCCACACCGGTCGTGAGATCCCGGAACTGCCGATTCGACTCCTACCATCGGACGGGGTTTCCGGCACCCACAAGTCACGAGCGTACGGTCCCTACTCCCCTGGAACCAGTCGAGGAACAGTGCGTTGGTGCGAGCTCGGGGCGCCCATGAGGACGCCTCTCGAGGGACCCAAGTCGGTCGCCCGCGGCGCGTGGCGGTCGAGAAGCATCGCTGCTGCTTGGGACTCGGATGTGCGTCAGCAGCGCGCGGCGAGCAGCGCCTCGGCCCCGGCCCGGGAGGACGCCGTCTACGGGCGGTGACAGCACGGCGAGCACCGCGCCGAGGGGATCCTCGCCGATCGCGGTCCAGGTTGCGCGGACGAGGGCACAACAGCCGACGACGAACATCGGGCCTTCCTGGTCAAAGCGCTCGGGAGCGATCGCCGCGGTGAAGATTCGGGTCAGCCAAAGTGGACAGGGTGGAAGCATGAGCATGATGCTGACCGCACCTCCCCTGCGGATCGACGACGGTGAGCGCCAGGCACTCGAACGGATAGCTCGGTCGTCGTCGCTGCCGCATCGCACGGTGGTCCAGGCGAAGGCATTGCTGCTAGTGCCCCAGCTGCCAACGTTTGAGGGCGCGTCCACCACCTGAAGGTCCAGGTAGCGCACACTGGTCGTGTCGTGTCGGATCGGCAGGGAGGTGGTATGCGAGAAGGGATACGCGGGTTCGAGAGATCAGCCCCGAGGAGACAGGCGAACTGCTCCGAGCGAACACGATCCCGAGCCGGGACTACCAGCCTCTGGGCGTGCCGCCGGGGCCCTTTCCGATGTCCTGCGACATCACAATGCAGCCCTTATGGGAGTTCTTTCAAATCTTACTGTCGAACAGGGACGAGTCCTCGACCCCGTTGACCAGGGGTAATCCACGGGCCGCGGGCTCTCTGCCGCCCTCCGCAACTGGCCGAACACTGTAGGACGCATCCAACAGCCCGGGGCCCGGAACCTGATGGGATGTCTTTCAAACCCCGGTTGCCTGGTTGCGGTCCGGCCGTCATCGCGTCGCGGCAAGATTGCGCCATGCACGACGCCGGGGCCTACCTCGGGTGGGCTGGTGGGCCATTGCCATGACCGGACTCGAAGCTTCGACCGCTCCCGCTACCTTGCCGCGCTGGTTCGGACCCAGAGCCAGCCCAGAAGATCCGGCCGTCTCGGCCCTGATCAACCGCGTCGCCAGCGGAGCCGGATGGGCAGACATCGGTGGCGCGTTCAACCTCAACGTTCGGATAGACGCTGAGCCGCCGGTTCTTCTCCGGGTTCATAGGCCCTGGCCTCGCCGCGGGCGGGTAGCGGGATTGCGGCGCCTGCGGGAACGGCTCAGGCGCACGCAAGTCCGCGTCGCTCAGCCGATTCCGATTTCCGGCTGCGACCTCCTGAGGGTCTCTGATCGTTGGGCTGAGCTTGAGGTGTTCATCGATCACGTCCAGCCACCCCCGGGCGAAGACTCCTGTGTCCGCCTATTCGAGGAGCTCGGACGTCTCCACAGCGCGCTCAAGGCAGTCTGGGAGCCCAGTCCGCCCGAACCCCTCGACGATCACAGAACACTCAGGCAACTGCATTACTCGGTCGGCTTCACACGCCGCAGGCTCGGTTCTCGCAGCGAGCCGGTCGTGCGTCGGATGCGCCAGCTGACTGCCGAGCTCTCCAAGCTCCGGAAGGGCCTCGAACTGCCATGCACTCCGATTCATGGGGACTACAAGCTGAGCAACACGGGAGAACTGTCAGACGGCTCATGGGCCACCTTCGATCTGGATTTCGCGAGGGTGAGGGAGCGGCTGTACGACATCGCGGGCAGCCTGAACCACGTCGCACAGAGCGGCCCCGATGGCGTGGGCCAGCCGGTTGAATTGCTCGAGCCGCGACGACTGCTCGACGCCTACGAAGGCACGGCTCCGGAACCGTTGACTCCCGACGAGCACAGATGGCTTCCCGGAGCTCTGGCCCTTATACCCTTGCACTGGGCTGCCACCGCAGGACTCGTGGGCGACTCGATCCGCGAGGCTGAGAGCGCGATGACCGCCGCCGAGGCCTGGTGGTCGCGCCGCGCTGACCTGTCGCCGTAGTCCGGCGGCAGTTACCGGATTCAACGCTTGTCGGGGACTATCCGTCAGGGCAGCAGCGCGGACACGGGATTGGGCCCTTCACCAGGAGATTCACTTGGATTTCGACCGCAGCAGCCCCAACGGGATTCGAACCCGTGTCTCCACCTTGAGAGGGTGATCCCGTCCGTCTGCCCAATGACATCCAGTGACGTTTTCCCAGTTCAGGGTGGGTATGCGATCTGGTCAGTAGTCCGCTGTAGCGGCGAATTCTCCCGAATAGATGGGCAACGGGATGGGCAAGTTTGGGTCTTGGTCGTCCGCGGGAAGGCAATCTGAGGTGTCTACAGCGTCGGAATCGGCAGCAGCACCGACCGGGTGGGATGACATCCGATCCCGTGGAATTCGCAGGGTCAACAGCAGAGGCGGCTAGTGCCACGGCGGGCAGCGATTGCCCTCCTCCAGCACACCTTGGGAAACTGGTCTTGATGGGCAACACATCGGGGGCCAGCGGCCGTCGCGTCATCGTCACCGGGATGCCTGGGTCCGGGAAGAGCACGTTCTCGAAAGCCTTGTCGGCAAAGACCGGTCTGCCGGTGATCCATCTCGATCTCCACTATTGGAAGCCCGGATGGGTGAGGCCGTCGGATCACGAGTGGCGGGTGAAGCAACGCGACCTGCTCGCGGGCGACGCCTGGATCGCCGACGGCAACTATCACGAAACCCTTGATCTTCGCCTGGAGCGAGCGGACACAGTTGTCGTCCTGGATACGCCGTGGTGGGCTTGCGCCGGTCGAGCGTTCGTGCGCGGAATTCACAGGCCAGTTGGTACCGAGATGCCCGCCGGTTGCGACGACTCTGTGATTCAACGGGTGCGCGATGAGTGGCGAATGGTTTGGGTGAACTGGCGGGAACGTCGTAAGGAGCCTGAGCGCGAACGCGCGATCATCTCCGAGCAGGGGCAGCACTCGGCCCTCCACGTGCTCAGTTCGAAGCGAGCGGCCCGAGCGTTTCTCGACGCGTGCGGCAGTGCCCCCTCTTAGCCAGGGACTCTGAGCTAACTGGGCAACGATCTCGACGCTCCCCGAGGGTGTGAAACCTTCGTTTATCGCACGGCCGTAGAGTGCTGGTCGCGCTATCGTGACTCAGCGTCATGGACGACAAGTTGCACTTCGCGGTCGACCTCTACCAGGGAACCGCTGAGTATTACGACCGCTACCGGCTGCCCTACCCGGAGGCGATGATCGAGGACCTGATCGCGCACACCGGGGTCTCCGGGCAGGGGCGGCTGCTCGACTTGGCCTGTGGTACCGGCCAGCTCGCCTTTCCGCTGCGCCGGTCCTTCGCGGAAGTCTGGGCCGTGGACCGGGAACCCGACTTCGTGCAGATGGTCCAGGCGAAGGCCGACAAGCTGGGCGCCGGGAACATTCGACCGATCACGGCCGATGCCGAGACCCTCGACGTGGAAACCGGATACTTCGAACTGGTTGTTATTGGCAGCGCCTTTCACCGGCTCGACCGCGACCCGGTCGCCGCCAGGCTGCTGCAATGGCTGCGGCCCGACGGGTGCGTGGCGCTGTGCTGGGCGGACGGCCCGCAGCTGGGTGACCGGGAGTGGCAGCATGTGCTCGCGGCGCTATGCGACCGGTGGCAGACGGCGCTCGGCGCGACCGAGCGGGTCCCCGCCAACTGGGCCGAGCCTCAGCGGCGACGACCAGATGCGCAGGTGCTGTCCGAGGCCGGGTTCGAGACGGCCGGACGCCACGAGTTCCGCGTCGAGCACCGGTGGAGTGTGGCGGAATTGGCCGGCTGGGTCCGGTCCACTTCGTTCCTCCCGCCTTCGGTCCTTGGCGACCAGGGGGCAGCCTTCGACAATGACCTCGCGGCCGTGATGGGCCCGTTCGCCGCTTCCGATGGCACCTTCCCACACGACGTGGGCTTCGCCTATGACCTCGCCCGCAAGCCGACGGACGCACTGTCGGTCCGGGGCCGGCAGGCCCGCGAGTTCATAAAGGACGGCTACTGACACACCGGTGCCAGGCCAGTCGGAGCCGGTCCGGAGGCGGCGTCAAAACCCGCGTCCGAAAACAACGTCCCATCCGGCGCGCCACGTCCGTATCTGACACCTCACTTGCCTGCTGGACTCTCGCGCCCGGGGTGCAACCGAAGCGGGCAAAGGTTGCCTGAAACGGCACTAGATCCTGTGTGGCATGGGTCTGCACTGAGTCTGGTTGACATTCTTATTGTGGGACGGAGTCCCGCGGAAGGATGGAAGCCATGCCCAAGAAGTTTCCGGCCGAGTTCAAGCGTGACGTGGTCCGGGTGGCCCGCCGAGGGGATCTGACGATCGCCG
>DAHUZS010000109.1 GCA_027315045.1 Acidimicrobiaceae bacterium | reverse complement strand
AGACTGAGCGGCCCGAGCTCTTCTTTGGTGACGAGCGACGACACCTCGGTCTCCACCTTCACCGGGTCGGTGGCCGTGGTCAGCCCGAGCCGGCGGGTGAGGCGGCCCACATGGGTGTCCACCGGGAGGCCGGGCAGGTCGAACGCCACGCTCCGGAGCACGTTGGCGGTCTTGCGGCCCACGCCGGGCAGGGTCACGAGCGCGTCCATCTCGGTGGGCACCTCGCCGCCGAACCGCTCCACCACCGCGGCCGCCATGCCGATCAGGCTCTTGGTCTTGGCCCGGAAGAACCCGGTCGAGCGGACGATCTCCTCGACCGCCTCGGGATCGGCATCGGCCAGGCTGGCCGCATCGGGGTAGGCAGCGAACAGCGTCGGGGTCACCATGTTCACCCGGACGTCGGTGCTCTGGGCCGAGAGGATGGTTGCCGCCAGCAGCTGGAATGGCGTCTCGAAACGTAGGGCGCAGAGCGCGCGGGCACTGCCCGGGTAGGTCTCGGCCAGCCGGGCGGCGACCGTACGGGCCCTCGTCCTCCGGGCCCTCGCTCCCGGCTCCTCTTGCGCCATGCCCGACGAACGATATCGGGGTCGCTCGTGGCGGCCCGCTTCGAATGCGCCGATCGACGCCCGGTAGGGTGCCAACGTGTCTCCGGACGCCCATCGAAGCGGCGTCGTCGAGCTGGACCCAGAGGATCCCGACGCCCGTCGTCAGGTCGACGAACTCCTGTCGCTCGTGGCCGAGGTCTCGGGCCATCCGGCCATGGGCGAGCCCAGCCTGCTCGCCTGGCGGGCCGGCGCCGGCGCCGACGATCTCGTTCATCGCGACGGGACGGTCGACGGCTACGCCCGGCTCGAACGGCACGGCACCTCGGTCACGGTCGAGGTGGTGGTGGCACCGGGTCGAGAAAAGGCTCGTCGAGCGCTCCTGTCGGCCGGCCTGGCCCAGGCCCGCCGACCGCCGACGACCGAGGTCCGCCACTGGACCTATTGCCACACCCCGGCCGACGACGACGCCCCGATGTCACTCGGCTTCGGCGTCGAACGAGACCTGCTCCAGCTGCGGGCACCGCTCCCCCTGGCGGTCGAGCGACCGGAGGTCGACCGGGCCTTCGTCCTGCGGCCGTTCCTGCCCGGGACCGACGAGGCGGCGTGGCTCGAGGTGAACAACCGGGCCTTCGCCGCCCATCCCGAGCAGGGTGCCTGGGACCTCGAGACCTTGCGGCGCCGGGAGGGGGCGCCGTGGTTCAACCCCGACGGGTTCGTCCTGGTCGAGGTCGACGGCCGCTTGGCCGGGTCGTGCTGGACCAAGGTCCACCGCGACCACGCCCCGGTGCTCGGCGAGATCTACGTGATCTCGGTGGACCCGGACTTCCAGGGCCGCGGGCTGGGCCGGATCCTCGCGGTCGCCGGGCTCGACTGGCTGAGCGCCCACGCCGAGGTGGGCATGCTCTACGTCGACCGGGCTAACGAGGGCGCTCTCGCCCTCTACCACTCCCTCGGGTTCGTCGTCGATCACGTCGACCGCTGCTACCTGCTCCGGCCGGGCCGCCCGACCCAGGCGGCCGGCGGCTACGCGCCGGTCCCCACTCCGACGAGCCGCCCGACCCCGTAGGTGATGGCGGCGGCCAGGGCGGCCACCCCCAGTTGGCGGACCGCGGTCTTCCATCGGGACCGGCCGGTCATCGCCCCCAGGAAGAACCCGACCGCGAGCGCCGTCAGCGACCCGATGACGACCGAGGCGACCGCGGCCCCGGTCCCCGAGCCGATCAGCCACGGGATGAGTGGCAGGACCGCGCCCAGGGCGAAGGAGAAGAAGGACGACACCGTGGCCTGCATCGGTGACCCGATGGTGCGGGGATCGAAGCCGAGCTCCTCTCTCGCGTGGGTCTCCAGCGCCAGCTCGGGGTCGGCCATGATCTCGTCGACCAGCTGCTCGGCGACCTTGTGGCGGATCCCCCGGTTCACGTAGATCGCCACCAGCTCGTCGCGCTCGTCGCTCGGCCAGTTCCTGAGCGCGACCCGCTCCACCTCGAGCTCGCGCTGCATGAGCTCGCTCTGGGCCCGCATCGAGACGAACTCGCCGGCCGCCATGGAGAAGGCGCCGGCCACGAGGCCCGCCACCCCGGCCAGCCGCACGAACGGGCCGCCTGGGTGGGCCCCAGCGACCCCGAGGATGAGCGAGACGTTGGTGACCAGCCCGTCGCTCAGGCCGAAGACGGCGGCCCGGAACCCCCCGCCGGAGATGTTGCGATGGTCCTCTTCGCTGTGCCTGGTCTCCTGCATCTCCTGCACGCCGTTCCCCCTTGCCCTCGCCTGAGCGTAGGCGACCCGCGCTGGGGCGCCCGGACTGGCAGAATCGGGTCGTGGCCAACGAGCCCCGGAAATGGTTCGACCAGAGCCAGCCGCAGACCCTGCAGGCAGCCGTCCTCTTGTGCTACCTGAACGCCGCCCTGGCGATCATCTACGTGATCGCCTTCGGTGCCGCCCTCCCGTTGATCCTGCTCGCCGCGGCGGTCGGGGCCAACGGCATCGCCAACGAGCGGCGCTGGGGGTACTGGGTCGCGGTGGTGGCGGCCGCGATCTACGTCGTGAGCCAGCTGGTCCTGTTCGTGATGATCTCCCAGAGCCTGGGCCAGATCCTCAACCTGGCCTTCGCGGCCGTCCTGGTCGCCCTGTTGCTCCATCCCGAGAGCCGTCACTACCAGCGCATCTGGTTCAAGTGATCTCGGCGGCCGGGCGACCCTGCGGGTCACCTCCGGCCGGCCGTCGAAGGACAAGGGACACCGAGGCGTTGGGGTCGATGGGCCGCGGTGATCTAACGTGCAACGGGGCCGGACGCGGGCCCACACCCCCTTTGACCAGGAGCCGAACAGATGACCACCGTGATCGACGTCGACGAGCTCCCGGCCAAGGTGGCTGAGCACCTCGGCTACAGCGACTACCAGACGATCTCCCAGGAGCAGGTCAACCGGTTCGCCGAGGCGACCGGCGACCACCAGTGGATCCACGTCGACCCCGAGCGGGCCAGGGCCGGGCCGTTCGCTGGCCCGATCGCTCACGGCTACCTCACCCTGTCGCTCATCCCGGCGCTGCTCGGCCAGGTCTTCGCGGTCGAAGGGATCACCATGGGCGTCAACTACGGCGCCAACAAGGTCCGTTTCCCGGCCCCGGTCCCGGTGGGTTCGGCGCTGCGCATGGGGCTCACCCTCGCCGCCGTCGAAGAGGTCCAAGGTGGCGTGCAGGTCACCCTGGACGCGGTCCTGGAGGTCAAAGACGCCCCCAAGCCGTCCTGCGTTGCCCAGGTCGTCTACCGCTTCTACCGATAGGACGTGGTCGTCGGTGGCTCGGTGATCGAGACGAGCGGGGGCGGCCCGAGCGACCTCCCGGCCGACCTCCCCACCGGCTCGGCCAAGACCGCCTTGGTACGGGCGATGTTCGACACCATCGCCGTCCGCTACGACCTGGTCAACCGGATCATCACGTTCGGGCTCGACCGTAGCTGGCGACGGCGGACCGTTGCCGCCCTGGGGCTCCCCGCCGGCTCGGTGGTCCTCGACCTGGCCTGCGGGACCGGCGATCTCGCCGTGCTCGCCCACCACCGCGGGCTGCGCGGCGTCGGGGTCGATCTGTCGAGGGGGATGCTGGCCGCCCGACACCCCGGCGTCCCGGCCGCCCAGGCCGACGCCCTGGCCCTGCCGCTGGCCGACGGCGCCGTCGACGGGGTCGTCTCGGGCTTCGCCCTGCGGAACTTCACCGACCTCAGGGCCTCTTTGGCCGAGGCGGCCCGGGTGCTGCGACCCGGAGGTCGCCTCGCCCTGCTCGAGGTGGCGACCCCTAGGCGCGGCCTCGTCCGCCGGGGCTTCGAGGTGTGGTTCGAGCGCTGCGTGCCCGCCATCGGCGGCCTGCTCTCGGACCGCGACGCCTACCGCTACCTGCCCCGCTCGACCGCGTACCTGCCCGCGCCCGACGAGCTGCGCGCACTCATCCGCCAAGCCGGCTTCGCCACCGTGGGCCGCCAAGTGCTCCACGGCGGGCTCAGCCAGCTGCTCACCGCGACCCGGGCCGGTATGCCCGAGGGGGCCCGGTGAAGGCGATCACCCGGGCCCTCGACGCCGGACCGCCCGTCGACCCGGCGGCACTGGCCGGGGCACGAGGGGTGTGTTTCGTCAGCCCCGCGCTGACCCTGGCCGGTTCCGGCCGCGCGGCCGTGTTCAGCCTGGCCGGCGGCCTGCTCGAACCGAGCGGCCCGGCCGGTCTCGTGCACCGGCTGGGCGCGATCGAATGTGACGACCCGCTCGGGCTGCCCGGGACCGGCCCGGTGGCCTTCGGCGCCCTCCCCTTCGAGTCCGGGGCCCCCGGGGAGATGGTGGTCCCCTCGCTCCTCTACGGCAGGGGCGCCGACGGGGTCGAGTGGGCCACCAGCGTCGGCGAGCACCCTCCCGAGCCGACCCGCGAACTGTTGAGGGCGGCACTGGAGCGGCGCAGCGTCGAGCCGCCGGGGCCGCCCGCCCTCGTGGCCGGTGATCCGGCCGACTACCCGGCCGCCGTGGCCGTGGCCACCCGGGCGATCGCCGCCGGGCGGCTCCGCAAGGTCGTGCTAGCCCGGCGCCTCGTTGTCGACCTCGGCGCGGCGCCGTCGCCTCCGGCCGTGCTCGCGCGCCTCGCGGCCCAGGAGCCCTCGGCCACCGCCTTCTTGGTCGGGCACGGACCGAGCGTCTTCGTCGGCGCCTCCCCCGAGCTGCTGGTGTCGCGCCGGGGGGCCTCGGTGCGCTCCCACCCGCTGGCCGGCACCGCGGCGTCTGGTACCGGGCCGGCGGAGTGCCTGCTCGCCTCGGCCAAGGACATGGAGGAGCATGCCCTGGTGGTGGCCGACATCGCTCGGGTCCTCGACCCGCACTGCAGCGAGCTCGTGGTCCCGGCCGAGCCCTCCCTCGTCTCCCTCCACTCGATGAACCATCTCGGCACCCGCATCGAGGGGTGCCTCATGGCGGAGGGGGGACGGTTGCCGAGCGTCCTCGAGCTCGTCGCCGAGCTGCATCCCACGCCGGCCGTCGGCGGGGTCCCCCGGGCGCCGGCGCTCGAGCTCATCGAGCGCCTCGAGCCCGGCCCCCGCGGCCCGTGGGCCGGGCCAGTGGGCTGGCTCGACGCGGCCGGCGACGGGGACTGGGTGGTCGGGCTGCGCTCGACGATCATCGAGGGTTCGACCGCCGTGGTCTGGGCCGGGGCGGGCATCGTGGCCGCCTCGGACCCCCTGGCCGAACTGGCCGAGACCGACCTCAAGCTGGCGCCGGCGCTCGAGGGGCTGGCTCCCGGCGCGAGTGCCCTGTTGGAGGGCTACCCGCTCAGATCGTGACGGCCTCGGGACGCTGGAGGCGGGGGGCCGCCTCCAGCGCCACCGGCGGCGCGCCCGGGCGATCGAGGGGGATCGCGACCTCGAAGGTGGCCCCCTGCCCGGGTTCCGAGCGGACGACGGCCGACCCGCCGAGCACCTCGGCGATGGCCCGCACGATCGACAGCCCGAGCCCGCTGCCTCCCCCGGTGCGGGCCGCGTCGTCGCGCCAGAAGCGGTCGAACGCCCGGAGCGCGCCCTCCTCGCTCAGTCCCGGACCCTCGTCGGACACGCTCAGGCAGCCCTCTTCGCCCTCGGCCCGGACGCTCACCACCACCGGGGTCCCCGCCGGGGTGTGGTCGAGCGCGTTGCGCACCAGGTTGTGAGCCACCTGACGGAGGCGGTCGCGGTCCCCCGAGACCACCACCGGCCCCGTCGCCACCAGGTCGACCGGGCGGCCCGGGTCGAGGACCCGGGCGTCGAGCACCGCCTCGGCCCCGATGCGGGCCAGGTCGACCGGGACCTGCTCGAGGGGACGGCCCTGGTCCAACCGGGCGAGGAGCAGGAGGTCGTCGACCAGCACCCCCATCCGGCTGGCCTCCCGCTCGACCCGCTGCAGGGCCCGGACCTTGCCCTCCTCGTCGCTGAAGGCTCCCTTGCGGAGCAGTTCGGTGTAACCCTGGATCGAGGTGAGGGGGGTGCGAAGCTCGTGGGAGGCGTCGGCGACGAACTGGCGCAATCGACGCTCGGACATCGACTTCTCGGCGAAGGCCTGTTCGATCCGGGCCAGCATCGCGTTGAGCGCCCTGCCCATCCGGGCCACCTCGCTCGACGTCCGGCCGACGGAGACCCGCTGGGTCAAGTCGCCCGCCGCGATGGCGTCGGTCGTCTCGGCCATGTCCTCTAGGGGGCGCAGGCCGCGCCGCATGGTGAAGAGGACCACCGCGCACAACACCGCCAGGACGCCGAGCGACGCCACGATCTGGATCCGCAGGAGCGAGGCGAGCGTGGCGGAGGTCGAGCTGAGCGAGCCGGCGACGACCAGCACCCCTTGCGGGACGCTGACCAGTGCCTCGCGGTAGCGCACCCCGGAGTGGCCGACGCTGCCGACGTCGAAGCTGTTGGACTCGGCGTGGTAAGCGCCGGCGTCTGCACCGAAGCGGTGCAGGCGGGGATAGGGGGCCGGTCGCAGCGAGCGGGGCACGAGGGGCCGGGGGCCGGCGTTGATGCCCGGATCCTCGGGCACGACGACGCTGCCCGAGCGGGACACGACCATCACGTAGAGGTCCGGGCTCACTCTGGAGTCCAGCTGGGCCTTCTCGAACGCGATGGAGTTGTGGAAGCGCGGGTCATGGGCCAGGCGCTCGGGGCGCTGGATCGCCAGGTACGTGTACGCCTGAACCTGGGCCCCGTCGAGCTGGTCGTCCAGGCGGCCGTAGAGGAAAGAACGCAGCGAGCTGTAGGTGAGCACGTTGGCCACCGCCAGCGCGACGACCAACACGATCGCCATGGAGATGGTGAGGCGCCTCCGGAGGCTCATGGGCGGTGGTCGGAACCCAAAGGATCGACCCTCACGAGCGGGGAAGCCGCAGCGAGTACCCGACCCGACGGAAGGTGTGGATGAGGGGCGGGTCGAACTCGTCAATCTTCTTGCGCAGGTAGCTGATGTAGGTCTCGACGATGTTGGGGTCGCCATCGAACTCGTACCCCCACACCTGGTCGAGGATCTCAAACTTGGACACCACCCGGCGGGCGTTCTCGAGGAGGTACCACAGCAGGTTGAACTCGGTCGCCGTCAGCTCGATGGACACCCCGTCGCGCCACACCTCACGCGAGTCGACGTCCATCACGAGATCGGCGAAGCGAAGCGGGCGGTCTTCGGCGATCTCGTCCCGGGTCCGCCGCAGCACCGCTCGGATGCGGGCCACCACCTCGTTCAAGGAGAAGGGCTTGGTCACGTAGTCGTCGCCCACCGCCAGCCCGACGATCTTGTCCTCGGCGGCGTCTCGGGCGGTGAGGAACAGGACCGGCACGGCCTCGCCCTCCTCCCGCCACCTCCGGCAGATCTCGACCCCCTCGATGTCGGGGAGCATCACGTCCAAGAGGACCAGGTCAGGCCGGAGGGAGCGGACCTTCTGCATGGCCTCCATCCCGGTCGCCGCCACCTCGACCGCGAACCCCTCGAACTCGAGCCCGGTGACCAGAAGGTCGGTGATGTAGGGCTCGTCGTCGACGACGAGGATCCGGTCCTTCTCGGGCACCCAGCCATGATCGCAGGTTCTCGGGCCAAAGAGCCCCCGAGCTCAAGGTGGCGGGACCGGAACCTCGTGGGCGACCCGACGGCGGCGCTTGGACCACGGCGACCTCAGCTTGGCGAGGCACCGGCCGAGGGCCCACCAGGTGACCAGCGCGAACGCCTCCACCACGATGGCCCCCGACATCTTGGACTCCCCGAGCTCCCGGTCGACGAAACGGATTGGCACCTCGGCGATCGAGGCGCCGGCCTGCTTGGCCCGGTAGGTCATCTCGATCTGGAAACCGTAGCCCTCGGCCCGCACCTCTTCGAGATCGATCCGGGACAGGACGCTCGCGGCGTAGGCCCGGAACCCGGCGGTCGAGTCGGCCACCTTCAGCCCGAGGGCGACCGAGGCGTAGACGTTGCCCCCCTTGGACAACAGGTGGCGGTGGAACTTCCACTTCGGGATGGACCCCCCGGGCACATAGCGCGACCCGATGACCACCTCGTGGCCGGCCTCGATCGGCGCCAGCAGGTCACCGAGGGCCCCCGGGTCGTGCGATCCGTCGGCGTCCATCTCCACCATGACCTCGTAGCCGTGCTGAAGGCCCCAGGCGAACCCGGCCCGGTAGGCACTGCCCAGGCCGGACTTGGCCGACCGCCGCAGGAGGTGGAGGTCGGGGACCGAGGCCCGGAGCTCCTCCACTCGTTCGGCCGTACCGTCGGGGCTGGCGTCGTCGACCACCAGCACCCCGGCCCCGGGCACCGCCGCCACGGTGGCCTCGATGGTGCGGGCGATGTTCTCCACCTCGTTGTAGGTGGGCACGATGACCAGGACCCGCACGGCGGCAGCTTAGGAGAGTGGCGCCGGGGGCCCAGTTCGGATCCTGAGCCCCTGGCGCCGACGTGCCAGCATTGAGCGATGACCGAACCGGCCCGGCGACGGTTCCGCCTCCCCAAGGTCCGCCGGGAGGTCCGTTGGACGATTTCGATCTTCGTCCTTTTCTTCGTCTTCGAGTACCTGCTCCTGCCGGAGCTGGCGAGCGCCCGCCGTTCGGTCAGCGTCCTCGGCCACGTGAACGTGGCCTACCTGCTCCTCGGGGTCGGCCTCGAGGTCCTGGCCCTGGTGGCCTACGCCGAGCTGACCCGCACCGTGCTCTCCCCCGACGCCCCCGGCCGCTTCCGGCTCCTGCGAATCAACATGGCCAGTATGGCCGTCAGCCACGTCGTCCCCGGGGGCACCGCCCCGGGGACCGCCGTCAGCTACCGCCTGCTCACCGAGGCCGGGGTCCCCAAGAGCACGGCCGGGTTCGGCCTGGCCACCCAGGGTGCCGGCTCGGCGGTGGTGCTCAATGCGATCTTCTGGCTGGCGCTCATCATCTCGATCCCGCTCCGGGGGTTCAACCCCCTCTACGGGATCGCCGCGGCGGCGGGGGCGGTGCTGATCGGGGCGTTCGCCGGCACCATCTTGCTGCTCACCCGGGGTCGGACCTGGGCCATGCGCTGGATCGAGGCCCTCGCCCGCCACGTGCCCTTCCTCAACGCGGAGACCGTCGCCCAGCTGCTCCAGAAGCTTGCCGACCGGGTGCACGAGCTGCTGGCCGACCGGGCCCTGCTCCGCCACGCCATCGTCTGGGCCACGGCCAACTGGCTCCTCGACGCCGCGTCGCTGTGGGTGTTCCTGTTCGCCTTCGAGTCCAAGGCGGTGTTCCCGATCGACCTGCTGGTCGCCTACGGGCTGGCCAACATCCTGGCCGTCATCCCCATCACCCCCTCGGGGCTCGGGGTGGTCGAAGGGGTGCTCATCCCCACCCTGGTCGGGTTCCACCTGCCCAAGACGACCGCCATCTTGGGCGTGATCAGCTACCGGTTGGTCAACTTCTGGCTGCCGATCCCGGTCGGGGGTGTCTCCTACCTGTCGTTGCGCTGGCGTCCCGGCCAGCGCCGCAACCGGCTGGAGGAGTCGACCCAGGGCGACGACCAGCCGGGACGGCGGCCCCACAGCGGGCCCACGGATCAGCAGTGGGGTCACAGCGGGGCGAGCGGTGGGGGCGACGAACGGGGCCAGAGCCAGCCTGGTGGGGAGTCCGACCAGCACCAAGTCCCCAAGGAGACGGCCAACCGCCCACGGACGGCCGACTGACCCGGTGCCGCGCTAGCCGAGCGACTGGGTCCGGGCGTCGAGGTCGCGCCGCCGACGGGCCCGGGCGACGGCCAGTTCCTTCAGACGCTCCTGGATGCTCAGCGAACGGATGGTCGGCACCCGGCTCCACCGGTCGTCGGTGAGGGTCCAGGCGTTGGTGTCGTCGGCCAGCGCCAGCTCAAGGATCTCGAGCAGCCGGTCGACGAGGCGACGGTCGCTGACCGGCGCCATGACCTCAATCCGACGGTCGAGGTTGCGTCGCATGAGATCCGACGAGCCGACGAAGAGGCGCAGGGGGGGGCCGAGGGGGTGGTCGTCGTCGTCCCCGTCTGCGGCAAGGCCGTCGCGGCCGGCGACCTCGCCGTCGATCCCGTCCGCCCGCTCCCGGCCGGTCCTGAAGCACCCGAAACAGAGGATGCGGGAATGCTCGAGGAACTGGCCGACCACCGAGCGCACCCTGATGGTCTCGGACAGCCCGGGCACGCCGGGGCGGATCGAACACAGCCCCCGCACGATGAGGTCGATCGGCACGCCGGCGAGCGACGCGCCGTAGAGGGCGTCGATCACCGCCGGGTCGGTCAGGCCGTTGAGTTTGAGCACGATGCGGCCGGCCTCTCCCGCCGCCGCCTGCTCGTCGATCATCTCGATCACCCGGTCCCTGGTGGTGACGGGCGACACCAGGATCCGGCGGTAGTCAGTGTGCCGGGAGAACCCGGTCAGGTGGTTGAAGAGGTCGCCCAAATCGGCGCCGATCTCCTCGTCCGCCGTGAACAGGCCGAGGTCCTCGTAGACCCGGGCGGTCCTCGAGTTGTAGTTGCCCGTCCCGACGTGGCAGTACCGGCGGACCCCGTCCTCCTCCCGGCGCAGGACGAGGCAGGTCTTGGAGTGGGTCTTCAAGCCGACGAGGCCGTAGACCACGTGGACGCCCGCCTCCTCGAGGGCCTTGGCCCACCCGATGTTCGCCTGCTCGTCGAAACGGGCCCGCAGCTCCACGACCGTGGCGACCTGCTTGCCGAGCTCGGCCGCCCGAACGAGGGAGGCCACGATCGGGCTGTCACCCGAGGTCCGATAGAGGGTCTGCTTGATCCCGATCACGTCGGGGTCCAAGGCAGCCTGCTCGACAAAAGCCGCGACCGAGGTGGCGAAGGATTCGTAGGGGTGGTGCACGAGGACGTCGCGCTCGCGCAGGACCGCGAAGAGGTCGACCGGATCGCTCGACGACGACGCCAGGGGGGGCGGGGTCATCGGCGTCCAGCTCCCCTCGTGGAGCTCGGGCCGGTTCAGCGCGAAGACGCTCCACAGCCCGGCCAGATCGATCGGGGCCTGCACCGAGTAGACGTTCTCCGCCGACACCTGGAGCTGGGCGGCCAGGAGGTCGCGGACCGACTCGGCCGCGCCGGCGGCGATCTCCAGACGGACGGCCCGCCCGAACCGGCGCTGCCGGAGCTCCATCTCGATCGCCATCATGAGGTCGTCGGTGTCCTCCTCGAAGGTAAGGTCGGCGTTGCGGGTCACCCTGAAGACGTCGTGGCGGCCGATGGTCATCCCCGCGAACAGGGTGTCCAGGTGGGCCGCGATCACCTGCTCCAGCGGCACGAAGCGCTCCCCGTCGGGCAGGACCACGAACCGGCTCAACACCGGCGGCACCTTCACCCGGGCGATCCGGCGCTCCTCGGTGACCGGGTCGCCCACCTCGACCACCAGGTTGAGCGAGAGGTTGGAGATGTAGGGGAAGGGGTGGGAGGGGTCGACAGCGAGCGGGGTGAGGACCGGGTACATCTCCCGGTGGAAGACGTCCACCAGGTAGCGGCGGTCGTCGTCGTCGAGCGAGGACCAGTCCGAGAGCCGGACCCCGGCCGCCGCCAGCTCGGGGACCAGCCGGTCGAGGAAGATCCGGTCCTGCCTGGCCACCAGCCGCTCGACCCGGCCGCGGATGGCCCGCAGCTGCTCGGCCGGCCGCAGCCCGTCGTCGGAGGGCGTGGTGACGTTGGCCGCGACCTGGTCCCCCAGTCCCGACACCCGGACCTGGAAGAACTCGTCGAGCAGGTCGGAGAAGATGGCCATGAACTTCACCCGCTCGAGCAGCGGCACCCGCTCGTCGTCGGCCAAGTCCAGCAGGCGGGAACCGAAGTCGAGCCTGGAGAGCTCCCGGTTGGTGAACCGCTGGGGCCCGACGGCCTCGATCGCCTCCTGGCGGGCCTTCCGTTTGGCCAACTCGGGCTCGTCGTCGCCGGCGGAGGGCCCTGACCAGGACCTCGGTCCGGAAAGGACCTCGAACCCGGGTGGGTCAGGCATGGCACCGGGGAACTCGGTCATTGGGGGTCTCCGTTGCCAACTCTACCGTCGCCGCTACGATCTCCCGGTGGCCACCTCGCTCGGGGCGCCGGTCCGCTACCACCGGATCCCCCGCTACGCCTTCGGCCCCAAGCCCAAGCGCCGGACCGAACTCGGTCTCCTCGTCTTCAGCTGGCTCATCATCACCGCTCTCTACGTGCTGGCCTCGCTCGGCCGGACCTCGAAGATCCCGCCCCACCTCGGGCCGTTCCTCGGGATCCTGTTCGCCCTGTCGGTCGTTGCCCACCTGGTGAACCGGTGGCTGGCGCCCAACTCGCACCCGATCGTGCTGCCGACCGTGGCCCTCTTGAACGGGGTCGGTTATGTCATCATCGCCCGCTACGACCCGAAGTTCGCCTCCGCCCAGGCCGGGTGGACGGCCATCGGGGTCATGCTCTACGCGGCGACCCTCCTCGTGGTCCGCCGCACACGGGACCTCGACCGCTACCGCTACCTGCTCCTCCTGGCCGGCGGCATCCTGATCCTCTCCCCCCTCATCCCCCACATCGGCCTGACCGTGGGGACCACCCGGCTGTGGGTGCACTTCGGCGGGTTGGAGTTCCAGCCGATCGAGGTGGCCAAGATCCTCATCTGCCTGTTCTTCGCCTCCTACCTGGCTGAGAAAAAAGAGCTGCTCTCCATCCCGACGGCCCGTCTCGGGAACCGACTGGTGCTCGACCCCCGGCCGCTCGTGCCGATGCTCCTCGTCTGGGGCTTCTGCATGCTCGTGATCGCCAAGGAGGACGACATCGGCTTTGCCCTCCTCCTGTTCACCCTGTTCATGGTGATGCTCTGGGTCGCCACCGGTCGGGTCGGCTACCTCGTCTTCGGGCTGGTGCTGTTCGCGGTGGGCGCCTTCGTCGTGGCCCACCTGTTCGCCCAGTTCCACGAGCGGGTGACCATCTGGCTCGACCCGTGGGCCTCCACGTCGAACTCGCACGCCTGCACAGTCCGGCCCGAACTGGCGACCTGCTTCGGCGGCGGTGGTGACCAGCTGGCCAACGGCTGGTACGCGCTGGGGCTCGGGGGGGTGGGGGGCGTGGGCCTCGGCCTGGGCCAGGCCTGCGCCCAGGGGTGCGCCCTGTTCATCTCGGCCCTCACGAGCGACATGATCTTCGCCGCCATCGGGTACCAGCTCGGCCTCATGGGCACCGCGGCGGTGGCCCTCGGGTTCCTGCTCTTGGTGGGTACCGGGCTGCGCATCGCCCAGACCGCCCGCTCCGACTTCTCGAGGTTGGTGGCGGTCGGGCTCACCGCCCTGCTCGGCTTCCAGACCTTCTTCATCATGGCCGGGGTGATCCGTCTACTCCCCTTCACCGGGATCACCCTGCCCTTCATGGCCTACGGCGGCTCGTCGCTCGTCACCAACTACGTGCTGATCGCCATCCTCATGCGCATCTCCGAGGAGGGCAGTGCGACGGTGGCCGAGCGGGCGAGCGGCGTCCGCCAGCCGGGCGAGCGGGCCTTCACCCGGGTGGACTGAGCCCCCGCTCCCGTTCGGGATCGACGTCAACGTCCGCCTCGAACAGGGCCGGATCGACCAGGATTGGCGCCCGGACCAGCTGACGGTGGGCCAGGGTCAACGCGTCGGTCGGCCGGCATGCCACCCGTTCGCGCCCCCGGGGGCTCGAGAGTTCGATCTCGGCCAGGACCACCCCAGCGGAGCGCCCGAGGAGCCGGACCGCCTCCAAGGTCGCGCCCAGGCGCACCAGCACCTCGGCGAAGAGCTCGTGGGTGAGCGGGCGGGCGGTGGGCTCGCGCCGCCAGGCGTGGGCCAGGGCAGTGGCGTCGGGAAGGGCGACCGGGATCGCGAGCGAGCGCCGGGGCTCGTCGATCTCGGCCAGGACCACGACCGCGTGGGGGGCTGGGAGGTCGACCTCGATCCCGCACAGCTCGACCAGGGCGAAGCCCGGCGTCGGCGGTCCGTCGGCCGCGTCGTCGGTCGCGTCTTCGGGACCGGTGGGGCCCGTCGCCTCGAGCTCCGGACCGCTCGTCACCGCGGCCACCGGCTCAGCTGCTGGGCCGGCCGCGGAGCCGACGCACGCTGAGGGCGATGCCCACCACGATGAAGAAGCAGAGCACGGCAGAGCCGCCGTAGCTCACGAAGGGAAGGGGCACCCCGGCCACCGGCATGATCCCCATGGCCATCCCGGCGTTCTCGAAGGTCGAAAAAGCGATGAACGCGAAGGCCCCGCCGCACAGGAGCCGGCCGAAGGTGTCCCGGGACAGCTGGGCCGCCCGCAGCAGCCGCCACGAGATGACCGCCAGCATGCCGAGGAGCAGGGTCGAGCCGATGAAGCCGAGCTGCTCGCCGACGGCCGAGAAGATGAAGTCGGTCTGCTGTTCGGGCACGTAGCCGAAGTTGGTCTGCGACCCGTTGAACAACCCCTGGCCGTGCAGGCCGCCGGCCGCGATGGCCAGCTTGGATTGCTTCACGTTCCAGATCGACTGCTGGACGCTCGCCTTTTTCGAGTCCTGTTGGAGGAAGCTGCCGAGCCGCGAGAACTGGTAGCCGTGGAGCAGCCCGATCTTGCGGCCGACCACCGCCACCACGAAGAGCGCCGCCGCCGCCGCCACCGCCAAGAGGAGGAGGGTGCGGACCGGGAGGCCGGCGACGGCCAGCATGATGACGAGGACGACCACCAAGATGATGGCCGTGCCGAGGTCGGGCTGGACCATCACGAGCAGGGTGGGGACGGCCGCCATCACGAGCATCCGGAACAGATCCCGCCAGTTCAGCCCGTCGGTGCGCCGGGCCACGAAAGTCGCCAGGGCGATGATCTCTCCGACGATGGCGAACTCCGAAGGCTGGATCTCGATCGGCCCGAGACTGATCCAGCGTCCGGCCCCCTGGGCGTGGTGGCCGATGACGAACACGCCGAGCAACCCGGCGAGCGAGAGCCCGTAGATGACCATGCCGAAGAGCTCGAGCCGCCGGTAGTCCATGGTGGCCAGGATCCCCATGACCACGATCCCGAGGAACACGAAGAGGGCCTGACGCTCCATGAAGTAGTGGGGCGAGAGCCCGGCGGCGGCCGCGGTCCCCCGGGAGCCCGAGTAGACCATGACCACCCCCACCACCGCGGTGAGGAGAGTCGTCCCCAACAAGGTGAGGTCGAGGTCGCCCAGCCTCCGTACGGTCCGCGGTTCGGCGAGGCTCATGGCGGCACGCACCACCCGACAGAATAACGGCCATGCCGTTCACTCCCCGGGCGCCGGGATCGACTCGACTGAGCTCGGGAATCGGCCAGCTGGGAGCCATCGGTGGGAACCAGGGGTGGTTCTACGACCTCTTCCGCAAGGCCGGCGTTTCGCCCTCGGTGGCACACACGCTGGTCGAATTCGTGGTCCGGCCCCTCGAGGTGGTCCTGGTCGGCGTCTGCGCCTGGCTCGCGGCCCGCTACGGGGCCAAGGTGCTGCGCCGAGTGGTGCTGCACATGGGCGCCCAGGCGGCCACCCTGTCGGCCTCGCCCCGGGCGGGGTCGCGGGTGTCGACCAACGCCGCGGTCATGGCCAACGCCTGGCGCTTCCTCGTGGCGGTGGTCGCCGCCGCCATCGTCCTCGGCATGCTCGGCATCGACCTGACCCCGCTGTTGGCCAGCGCCACGGTCATCGGCGCCACCATCGGGTTCGGGGCCCAGGCCCTGGTCCGGGACTACCTGTCGGGGTTCCTCCTCACGGTCGAGGACCAGTACGTCATCGGGGACACCATCGCGGTGAACGGCATCACCGGCACGGTCGAGGACCTGAGCCTGCGGGTGACCCGGGTGCGCTCGGTCGACGGCTCGCTCGTCTACGTGCCCAACGGGGACATCCGCCAGCTGACCAACCGGTCACGGGGCTGGGCCAAGGCGGTGGTCGAGGTCGACGTCCCCATCCGCTCGGCCGCCGACCTGTCTTTGGCCACCGAGGTGGTCACCGAGGCGGCCCGGGCGCTGGTCGCCGCGGCCCCACCCGCCGCCGGCTGCACCCAGGAGCCCGAGGCGCTGGGCCTGGTCTCGACGTCGGGCGACTCGGGCACTCTGCGGGTGCTGGTCCGGGTCAACCACGGCCACCGCGCCGCCCTCGAACGGGAGCTGCGGGCCGCGATGGTCGGCGCGCTGGCCGACGCCCACCTGTGGCCGGGGTCGGCCGGGGCCCCGAGCTGAGCAGGGCGGGCCCTCAGCCGGCCGCCGCGGCCGCCGCCCACATCGCCTCCAGGGGCGCGGGCCGGCCGGTCCACAGCTCGAGCTGGGCTGCGGCCTGGTGGACCAGCATCCCGAGCCCGCCCACCACCGTCGCCCCCCGCTCGGCGGCGGCCCGCATCCACGAGGTTTCGGCCGGTCGGTAGACGAGGTCGACCACGACCTGGCCCGCCTCGAGCACCTCCGCCGGGACGATGGGAGCCGCGGCCCCCTCCCCCTCCATCCCGACCGGGGTGGCGTTGACCACCAGATCGACCTCCGGCACGTCGCGCGCCGACCCCACCCGGCCCCGGGGGCCGGCCAGTCCGGCCGCACCGACCGCCGGCTCCGGACGGCGGGCCACCACCACCACCTCGGACGCCCCGGCCCCAGCCAAAGCGTCCACGACCGCCCGGGCCGCCCCGCCGGCCCCGATCACCAAGCTGCGCCGGCCGACCGGCTCGAAGGCCGCGCCCCGGGCCAGCGCCTCCAAGAACCCCCGGCCGTCGGTGTTCTCGCCCTCGAGCGAGCCGTCCCGGTTCACCACGCAGTTGACCGCGCCGAGGCGCCGGGCCACCGCCGAGAGCGTCTCGAGCCGGGCCGCCACCTCGCTCTTGTGGGGCATGGTCACCGAGATCCCGGCGATGCCGAGCGGCACCAGCGCGTCGAGGGCCGGGCCGGCCTCGCCCTCGGGCACCGGGAAGGCCACCGACACCCAGTCGAGGCCGAGCGCGGCGAAGGCCGTGTTGTGCAAGAGGGGCGACAGCGAGTGGCCGATGGGGTCGCCCATGACCCCGACGAGGACGGTCTCGGCCGACGGCCAGGCGCCCGAGTTCCGGGGCGCGCTCATCTAGGGCAGACCGCGGCTCTTGGCCAGGGCCTCCGCCGCCAACTGCTGCGCGTAGGTGACCGAGAACTCCTCGGTTCCGTCCTTGGAGATCAACTCGAAGTAGCGCCACGGCCCCGGTGTCGGGTGGGCGGCCGCCCGCAGGGCGGCGGCTGAGGGGGTGCAGATGGCCGTCGGCGGCAGCCCGGTGTGCAGGTAGGTGTTGTAGGGGCTCTGGAGCGCGAGGTCGGCCGAGGTCACCGGCCCGCCGTCCTGGCCAATCGAGTACAGCACGGTCGAGTCCATCTGCAGGGGGCTCCCGGTCGCGAGGCGGTTGTAGATCACGCGGGCCACCTTGCCCATGTTCTTCTCGTACACGCCCTCTTTCTGCACGATCGACGCCACCACCACCAGCTGGGCCGGGTTGATCCCGAGGCTCTGGGCAGCGGCCACGAGGTGCAGCGAGGCCGCCTGGCGGGCGAAGCGGGCCTCCATCTGGGCCAGCAGGGTGTGGGCGGTCTCCCCCGGCATGACCCGGTAGCTCCCCGGGGCGACGGTCCCCTCCACGCTGTCGGTGCCGGCCATGACGTAGGGGGAACTGACCGGTTTCTTGATCGCGTCGAGGAAGGAGCCCTTGGGGCTGGTCGGGACGAGCGCGGTGATCCGCTGCGACAGCTCCGCCAGGGTGAGCCCCGGCAGCACTTCGAGGGTGGCGACGTTGGGCCCGGCGGCGAAGAGACCCCGCAGGGCGCTGAACGAGAGGTTCTGGTGCACGAGGTAGGTCCCGGGCACAACGGTGGGCGTGCCGTGGATCAGCTCGGAGAGCCGGAACGCGAAGGAGCTCGAGATGACGCCGTCGGCGGCCAGGGTCCCGACGGCCGCTCCGGTCGACTCGCCTGGGTGGATGGTGACCAGCACGGCCTTGCCCGGCCCCCCGAGCGGGTTGGCCTGGAACTCGTACCAGGCGACGGCACCCCCGAGGACGAGGACCGCCGCCAGACCAAGGGCCACCATCGTCCGCCGACGGCGCCGCCGTTGGCGGCGTCGGGCCTCGCCCCGGGGTCCGGGTCCCTCGGGAGGCGGGGCAAGTTCGCGGGCCTCGGGTCCCTCGGAGGGCGGGGCGGGACCGTGGGCCTCATTCCCCTCGGGAAGCGGAGAAGGGCCGTGGACCCCGGACACCTCGGGGTCGGGCTCGTTCACTGGGTCGGTCCCCCGGCGTCCAGCCAGGCCTGCAGCAGCACCGCGGCGGCGGCCGCGTCGAGCTCACCTCGGTCCCGGCTCCGCCGGCGCCCGCCCGCCACCAGCGCCGCCTGGGCCGAGACGGTGGTCAGGCGCTCGTCGAACAGCACCACCCTGACCCCCCCGAGCCCCCGGGCCAGCTCCTCGGCCTCGGCCCGGGCCCGGCGGGCCGCGAGACCGTCGCGCCCGTCCAAGGAGAGCGGCAGCCCGACCACGACCGTCGTCGCCCCGACCTCGGCCACCACCGCGGCGATGGCCCCCACGTCGTCGGCGGGCTCGGCCCCCCGATGGATCACCGTCTTCGGGAAGGCCATGGTCCCGGCCGAGTCGCACACCGCCACCCCGATGCGCCGGCTCCCGAGGTCGATCGCCACCGCCCTCGCCGCCAGCGCGTCTCGAGTCACCGGCCCCGCAACGCCTTGAGCGCCGCCGAGAGGGTCTCCTCGAGGCGTGACGGATCCCGCCCGCCGGCCACCGCCAGCTCGGCCTGGCCCCCACCGGAGCCACCGAGCATGGCTCCGAGCTCCTTGGCCAGCGCCGCCGCGTCTGGCGTGCCCCCGCCGGCCACCGCCAGTGCGACCCGCTCGCCGCTCACCCCGCCGATGACCGCGCTCAAGATCCCGTCTCGGCCCACCACCGCCTGGGCCAGGGCCCGGAGCTCGTCAGCCCCGAGCCCGTCCCGGCGGGCCACCACCACCGTGTCGGCGGCCTCGGCGGCCTCGGCGGCCAGCCTGGCCGCCTCGTCGTCGAGGGCCCGCCGGCGCAGCTGCTGGAGGGCCCGCTCCCCCTCGCGCTGGCGCTCGAGCAGCCGCTCCAGCGCCTCGATGACCCCGTCGGGCTCGGTGCGCAGGAGCCGGGCCGCGTCCTCGATCTGGCGTTCACGTCGCAGGGTTCGGGCCAACGCGCTCTGGCCGGTCACCGCTTCGATGCGACGTGTGTTCGCCCCGATCGATCCCTCCGAGACCAGGCTGATCGGCCCGATCTCGCCCAGCGCGTGGACGTGGGTCCCCCCGCACAGCTCGAGGGAGTGGGGACCGGCGCGCACCATCCGGACCACGTCGCCGTACTTGTCGCCGAAGAAGGCCAAGGCCCCCTCGGCCTCCGCCTCGGCCAGCGAGGTCTCGGTCGTCACGACCTCGTCGTCGCCGAGCACGTCGCGGTTGGCCATCTCGACCACCGCCACCAGCTCCTCCCGGGCCGGAGCCTCGTGGTGGCTGAAGTCGAACCGCAGGTGGTCGGGACCGACATAGGAGCCCTGCTGGTGGACGTGGTCGCCGAGCACGGTCCGCAGCGCGGCGTGCAGCAGGTGGGTGCCGGTGTGGTTCCGCCTGGTCGCCTCACGGCGCTCGGCGTCGATGGCGGCTAGCGCATCCTGGCCGACGACGATCTCCCCGCTCACCTTGGCCCGGTGGGCATAGAGGCCGGGCAGCGGGGCCACGGTGTCGAACACCTCGGCCCGACCGGTCTCGGTCACGATCGACCCGGTATCACCGATCTGCCCGCCCCCCTCGGCGTAGAAGGGGGAACGGTCCAAGAAGATCTCCGCCGTCCCCTCCCGTTCGCCGGCCAGCACACCGACGATCCGGGCCGGCACCGCGTAGGTCTCCGCCCGGCGCCCCACGAACTCGGTCTCGCCCTCGTCCACGAGCGCGCGATAGGCGGCCTCGTCGGCCAGGACCGGGGTGCGGGCGGCCCGCCGGGCCCGCTCGCGTTGTGCGGTCATCTCGGCGTCGAACCGGTCCCGATCGACCGAGAGGCCGGCCTCCTGTGCCACCTCCTCGGTCAGCTCGATCGGGAACCCGTGGGTGTCGTGGAGCCGGAAGGCGAGCTCGCCGTCGATGACCGACCCTCCGGCCGTCCCGGCCGTCTCCATCGCCTCTTTGAGCAGGACGAGCCCCGAGCGCAGGGTCCGGTCGAAGGCGGCCTCCTCGCGCCCGAGGACCGACTCGATGAGCTCGAGCCGCCCGGCCAGCTCGGGATAGGCCCCGGCCATGAGCTCGACGGTGGTCCGGGCGAGGGGGCCGGTCACCGGGACGCTCACGTCGAGTCGCCGGGCCGCCAGCACGGCCCGGCGGATCAAGCGGCGCAGCACGTACCCGCGCCCGTCGTTGGAGGGGAGCACCCCGTCGCCGATGATCATGGTCATGGCCCGGCCGTGGTCGGCCAGCTTGCGGATGGCGACGTCGGTCTCCCACCCCGACCCGTAGCGGACCGAGACCAGCCGCTCCGCCGTCTCGACCAAGGGAGCGAAGGCGTCGGTGTCGAAGATGGTGTCCACGCCCTGGACGGCCGCCAGGGTCCGCTCGAGGCCCATGCCGGTGTCGATGTTCTTGTTCGGCAGCTCGGCGAGTGAGCCGTCGGGGAGCCGGTCGTACTGCGTGAAGACGAGGTTCCACAGCTCGACGTAGCGGTCCTCGGGGCCCATGGCCGGCCCGGCACCGTCGGTGCCCTCCCGGTCGAAGTAGATCTCCGAGGACGGGCCGCACGGGCCGGTGTCGCCCATCTTCCAGAAGTTGTCGTCGTCGCCCATCCGCTGGACGCGCTCCCCGCTCACCGCGGTCGAGGAGCGCCAGATCTCCTCGGCCTCGGCGTCACGCTCGTGGACCGTGACCCACAACCGGTCCAGCTCCAGCCCGAGCACCTCGGTCACGAACTCGTAGGCGAGCGGGATGGCCCGCTCCTTGAAGTAGTCCCCGAAGCTGAAGTTGCCCAGCATCTCGAAGAACGTGTCGTGGCGGGGCGAGGCTCCGACCAGATCGATGTCGACCGTCCGGAAGCACTTCTGGGCCGAGGTGGCGCGGGGCCACGGGGGCTGGTTCTCCCGGGTGAAGTAGGGCTTGAACGGGACCATGCCGGCGATGGTGAACAGGATCGAGGGGTCCCGGGGCACCAGGGGGGCCGAGGCGACGCGGTGGTGGTCCCGTTGCACGAAGAAGTCGAGGAAGCTCGAGCGCAGCTGGTTCGCGTCCATCGGTTCGGCCTTGGAGGTGCTCGGTCTTGGGTGTGTCGGATCTTCGAACGTGTCGGGGGCGCCGCCCGGGGTCCGAGGGCGCACCGAGCCTACCGGCGGGGCGGTGCCTCTCCCGGCCCTCGCCACCGGCGATCGGCCAGCTCGGCCTCGGCGCCGTGCTCGGAGGGCTCGTAGTACACGTGGCCCTCGACCTCGGCCGGCCGGTACTGCTGGTCGAGCTGCCCCGCCGCCTCGTCGTGGGGATAGCGGTAGGTGGGCTCGCCGAGGCGGGCCGCGGCGTTGGCGGACCTCGGGTCGCGCAGGTGGTTGGGCACCTCGCCCCGGGGCCCCGAGCGCACGTCGTCGAGCGCCCGGGCGAGGGCCACGGTCACCCGGTTGGATTTGGGCGCGCTGGCCAGGTACACGACGCACTCGGCCAGGTTGAGGGCCGCCTCGGGCAGCCCGACGACCTCGACCGCCCTTGAGGCCGCGTCCGCAACCACCAGGGCCATCGGATCAGCCAGGCCCACGTCCTCGCTGGCTAGGACGACGAGCCGTCGGGCGAGGAACCGGGGATCCTCGCCCGCCTCGAGCATCCGGGCCAGCCAGTACAGCCCGGCGTCGGGGTCCGAGCCCCGCACGCTCTTGATGAGCGCGCTGATCTGGTCGTAGTGCTCCGAGACCCCCTGGTGGAAGACCCGGCGGTCCCGGGCCGCCACGACCAGGTCCGTGGTGACCACCGGGCCCGGTGCCCCCGGCGCCGCGGCCTTGGCCAGGGCAAGGGCGACCTCCAGGGTGTTGAGCGCGCTCCGCGCGTCCCCGGCGGCCGAGGCCACCAGGAGCTCGAGCGCTGCTCCCTCGGCGCTGGCACCCTCGGCCTCGAGCGCCCGGCCGACCACGACCGCCAGGTCGTCCTCGGCGAGCGGCTCCAGGCGCCACAGCGTGGATCGACTCATGAGCGGCGCGTTCACCTCGAAGAACGGGTTCTCGGTGGTCGCCCCGATCAAGACCACGAGCCCGTCTTCGACCGCCGGGAGGAGCACGTCTTGTTGAGCCTTGTTGAACCGATGTACCTCGTCGATGAAAAGAAGCGTCCCCTGGCCCTGCTCGCCCAGGCGGCGTTCGGCGTCCTCCAGTGCGGCGCGGACCTCCTTCACCCCCGAGGCCGTCGCCGACAAGGGCACGAACGCCTTGGCGCTCGTCTCGGCGAGCACCCTCGCCAGTGTGGTCTTGCCCGACCCCGGCGGACCCCACAAAATGGCCGAGCCCAGGCGGTCCGCCTCGGCCAGGGCCCGCAGCGGCCCGTCCGGCCCGATCAGATGACGCTGCCCGACCACCTCGTCGAGCGAGCGGGGCCGGAGCCGGGCGGCGAGCGGGGCCCGTGACCGGAGCGCCTCGTACCGCCGGGCGGCGAACAGGTCGGCCGGACTCACGGCTTGGGCGGGGCCAGTCCGAGCTCCCGCAGGGCCGAGGCGGCCAAAGGTTTGGGGGCCCCGGTCATCGGGTCCGCCCCCGACTGGGTCTTCGGGAAGGCGATCACCTCGCGGATGTTCTCCTCCCCGCAGAAGATCGCCACCATCCGGTCCAGGCCGATGGCGAAGCCGCCGTGGGGCGGTGCGCCGTAGCCGAAGGCGTCGAGGAGGAACCCGAAACGGTTCCTCGCTTCGTCAACCGAGATGCCCAACGCGTCGAACACCTGCTGCTGGACGTCAGCCCGGTGGATCCGCACGCTCCCCGAACCGAGCTCCCAGCCGTTCAGGACGAGGTCGTAGGACTGGGCCCGCACCGACAACGGCTCGGTGGCGAGCCGAGAGAGGTCCTCGGCGTTGGGCATGGTGAAGGGATGGTGGGCCGGGACCGGGTTGCCTTGGTCGTCGGGCTCGAACATCGGGAAATCGACCACCCACACGAAGCGGTGCGGGCCGTCGCCCACCGCCTTGGCCCCGAGCTCGACCCGCAGCGCGCCGAGAACCCCGCACACCCGCCGGCGGTCGTCGCCCGCCACCGCGAGGACCATGTCCCCGGGGGCGGCCCCGGTCGCCCGAAGGAGCCCGGTCCGCTCGTCGGCGCTGAGGTGGCCGGCCAGGGGGGAGTCGAGGACCGGCTCGCCGGCATCGCTGGAGACCCGGAACCACGCCAGGCCGGCCGCGCCGAGCGACCGGGCCCGCTCGACCAGGGCGTCGAGCCGGCTGCGGGGGGTCTCGGCTCCGCCGGTCAGGGTGATCGCCCTGCGGACCGGTGCCGAGAAGGCCCGCAGCGACGTCCCCACGAACGCCGCGGTGAGGTCGACCAGCTCCATCCCGAAGCGCAGGTCCGGCTTGTCGGTCCCGAAGCGCTCGAGCGCCTCCTCGTAGGTCATCTGCTCGAAGTGCTCGGGCCGTTCGCCGGTCGCCGCCTCGGTGGCCGCGCTCACCACGTCGCTCACGATCTCGATGACGTCGTCTTGGGACACGAACGACGCCTCGAGGTCGAACTGGGTGAACTCGTACTGGCGGTCCGCCCTCGGGTCCTCGTCGCGCAGGCAGCGGGCGATCTGGTAGTAGCGGTCGAGTCCCGCCACCATCAAGAGCTGCTTGGCCAGCTGGGGGCTCTGGGGCAGCACGTAGAAGTCGCCGTGGTGCAGGCGAGACGGGACGGCGAACTCCCGCGCCCCCTCGGGGGTGGGCGCCCAGAGCAGGGGGGTCTCGACCTCGCAGAAGCCGTGGCGCTCGATTGCTGTGCGCAACGCCGAATTGACCCTGGCCCGCAACCGCAGGTTGTGCTGCATCCTCGGGCGGCGCAGGTCGAGGTAGCGGTAGCGCATCCGCAGGGCCTCGTCCGGCTCCACCCGGTCCTCGATCGACAACGGCGGGGTCTCGGCCGCCGCCAGGACCTCAAGGCGGCACTCGACGATCTCGACCTCCCCGGTCGCCAACCGGGGGTTGGCCGTGCCCTCCGGACGGGCCCGCACCACCCCCTCCACCGCCACCACGTCCTCGCTGCGTACCTCGAGCGACCCGTCGACGACGCACTGGGCGAGACCGGTATAGTCCCGCAGGTCGAGGAAGACCAGGTGCTCCCCGTGCTCGCGTCGGCGGGCCACCCATCCGCACAGCCGCACCGAGCGCCCGACGTCGTCGAGGCCGAGGCGACCGCACAGCCCCGTGCGCATCGAGGTCAAGACGTCCCCCTCTCTGCTCACGGACCCTCCTCCCGCAACGCGGCCAACCAGCCCGCCACCTCGTCACGGGCGAGGGTCCGCTGGTCGCCGCCGCGCAGCGGCCGGACGGTCACCACCCCGGCCGCCAGCTCCTGGTCCCCGACGATGAGCGCCGCCCGGGCACCCGAGCGATCGGCCGCTCCGAGCTGGGCCTTCAGGCTCCGGCGATCGAAGCCCCGGTCGACCGCGAGGCCGGCCGTGCGCAGCTCGATGCTCAGGTCCCTCGCCTGGGCACCGTCGGTGAGGTCGATCACGTAGGCGTCGAGGGGGGTCGGGTCGGCCGGGAAGCACCCCTCGGCGTCGCAGGCCAGGAGCACCCGCTCGATCCCGATCCCGAACCCGATGCCCCGGGTCGCAGGCCCCCCGAGCACCTCGGCCAGCCGGTCGTAGCGGCCACCCCCGCCGAGCCCGTTCTGGGCCGCCTCCATGGCGCCCGAGGCGAACTCGAAGGTGGTGCGGGTGTAGTAGTCGAAGCCGCGGACCAACCGGTGGTCGAGACCGGCCTCGATCCCGAGCGCGTCGAGGCCGGCCAAGACCCGAGCGAAGTGCGGGACGCAGTCGGCACAGAGATGCTCGGCCATCCGGGGCGCCTCCTCGGTGACCCGTCGGCACTCCGGGCGCTTGCAGTCGAAGAGGCGCATCGGGTTGGTGTCGATCCGGCCCCGGTGCTCGTCGCACAGCTCGTCGGCGCGCGACCGAAGGTAGGCGGCCAGCTCGACCAGGTAGGCGGGCCGGCAGCGCTCGTCACCGATGGAGTTGATCGAGAGCCGGTAGTCGGCCAGACCGAGGAGGGAGAAGAAGCGGTCGGCCAGCCAGATCACCTCGACGTCGAGGTCGGGGTCGGCGGTGCCCAACGCCTCGATCCCCACCTGGTGGTGCTGGCGGTACCGACCGGCCTGGGGCCGTTCGTGCCGGAAGGCCGGGGTCAGGTACCAGGCCTTCCAGGGCAAGACCGGCCGGTGCTGGAGGTAGGCGCGCACGACCGACGCCGTCCCCTCGGGCCGCAGCGCGAGACGGGCGCCGTCCCGGTCGACGAACTCGTACATCTCCTTGCCGACGACCTCGCTCGCCTCGCCGATACCCCGGCGGAAGACCGACGCGTCCTCGATGACCGGGGTCTCGGCCAGGCCGTAGCCGGCGGAGTGCGCGAGGTCGGCGAAAACGGCCACGAAGCGCTCCCAACGCGCCGACTCGGGCCACAGCACGTCATGGGTGCCCCGCAGGGCGCGCGGTGACGAGCCCGTCGAACCGCCGCGGCTCACTGGCGCTTGCCGGGGAGTTGCCGGTAGGCGTCGAAGACGCCGTCGAGATACTTGAGCGAGCTCACGAGGGACTGCAGATGCGACGGGTCGGCCAGCTCGACGTCGAAGGCCATGCGGCTGACCCGGTCCGGGGTGGTTTGGGTCCGGGCGGCCACGATGTTCAGGTGGTGTTCGGACACCACCCGGCTCACGTCGGCGAGCAGTCGCGACCGGTCGAAGGCCAGGACCTCCAGGGTGGCGAGGAAGATGCCCTCGCTCCCCCGGTCCCACTCCACCTCGATCAGCCGCTCCTGGGAACGTCGACCGAGCGCCATCGCGTTGGCGCAGTCGGCCCGGTGCACTGAGACCCCGCGACCCTGGGTGACGAAGCCCACGATCTCGTCGCCGGGCACCGGGGTGCAGCACCGAGCCAGGTGCACCATGACGTCATCGAGCCCCTCGACGTAGACCCCGGCGGCGGCGCGGCGCGCCGGGTGGGGGCGGCGCACCCCGAGCACGGCGGCGGTGGTCGGCAGCTGTTCCTCCTCCCCACCTCGCAGCTCCCGGGCCAACCGCTGCACGACCGACTGGGAGGACACCTGGTGCTCGCCGATGGCCGCGTAGAGGGCATCGACGTCGGCCAGGTTCATGGTCTCGGCCACCGCGTTCAGCGCGGCCGAGCCGAGCACCTTCTGCAGGGGCATCCCGCCACGCCGCAGCGCCTTGGTCAGCTCCTCCTTGCCGTTCTCGATGGCGTCCTCACGGCGCTCCCGGCTGAACCACTGGCGGATCTTGTTGCGGGCCCTCGAGGACGCCACGACCTGGAGCCAGTCGCGGGAGGGGCCGGGCGACGGCGACTTGGAGGTGATGATCTCGACCGTTTCGGCCGAGTTGAGCTTCGTGTCGAGGGGCACCAGCCGCCCGTTCACCCGGGCCCCGATGCAGCGGTGCCCGACCTCGGTGTGAATCGCGTAGGCGAAGTCGACCGGGGTCGAGCGGGCCGGCAGGGCGATCACCCGGCCTTTGGGGGTGAAGATGTAGACCTCGTCCTGCTCCAGGTCGAACTTGAGGGCCCGGAGGAACTCGACCGGGTCGGTCGTCTCCTGCTCGACCTCGGCCAGGCGCTGCATCCAGGCGATCTCACCGGCCGGGTCGCCCTGCTCCTTGTAGCCCCAGTGGGCGGCGATCCCGTACTCGGCCCGTCGGTGCATCTCCTCGGTGCGCACCTGCACCTCGACCGGCTTGCCGTCGAGTCCGATGACCGTGGTGTGCAGCGATTGGTAGAGGTTGAACTTGGGGGTGTTGATGTAGTCCTTGAACCGTCCGTGCACCGGCGGCCAGATGGCGTGGATCGCTCCGAGCGCCGCCCAGCAGTCCTTCTCCGAGGAGACGACGACCCGGATCCCGACCAGGTCGTGGATGTCGTCGAACTCTCGACCGCGCACCACCATCTTCTCGTAGATGCTCCAGAGGTGCTTCGGGCGGCCGGTGACGTCGGCCGAGATCCCCGCCGCCTCGAGGCGCTCGCGAACCGCCACGAGCACCCGTGCCAACAGCTCGGCGCGCTGGGGGGCCCGGGTCGCCACCATTTGCTCGATCTCGGCGTAGCGCTTCGGATGCAAGGTGGCGAAGGCCAGGTCCTCCAACTGCCACTTGACCTGCTCGATCCCAAGACGGTGGGCCAACGGTGCATAGACGTCCAGGGTCTCTTGGGCCGTCCGCCGCTGCTTCCACTCCGGCATGACGGCCAGGGTCTGCATGTTGTGCAGCCGGTCGGCCAGTTTGATGAGCAGCACCCGCCAGTCGCTGGCCATGGCGATGAGCATCTTGCGGATGGTCGCGGCCTGCTGAGCCTCCTTGGAGTCGAACTGGAGCCGGTCGAGCTTGGTGACGCCGTCGACCACCCGAGCGACCGTCGTGCCGAACCGTGCTTCGATGGCCTCCACGGTGAGACTGGTGTCTTCCACCGCGTCGTGGAGGAGCGCCGCCGCGATGGTCGGGGCGTCCAAACCGAGCTGGGCGACGACGGTGGCCACCGCGACCGGGTGGGTCACATAGAGCTCACCGGAACGCCGCCTCTGGTCGGCATGGACCTCGATGGCGGCCCGGCCGGCCTCGAGCACCAGCGACGCGTTCTCCTGGGGCCGCTCCCGGGCCAGCGCGGCGAGCACCGGCGCCAGCAGCTCCGGCGGATCCTTGTCGTCGCGGGTGTCCGGGGCCGGCGCGACCCCAGCCAGGCTCACCATCGCTCCACGCTACCTGACGGCCGCGGACATCCGACGCTCGGTGCCGCTCGCCAACTGGGGGTTCGCGCCCTCAGCGACGCTTGCGTCCACCCCGCTTGGTGCCCTTGCGCGGTCGGGGCGGTGGTCGGCGAGCCCCGCTGGACCCCGACCGGCTCTCTGTGGGTGTCAAGGTCGCCGGCGCCTCGGTCCTGGCCGCGGTCTTCTTCGCGCCTCCGCTCCGCCCGACGCCCGAGGACCCACGCTGGCGGGCGACCCCCGGGCGCAGGAGGGCCGGCCCCCCCGCCCTCGTGATGGCGGCCCGCCGGCTCCCCCCGGCACTCTGGCCGCTCAGCGCGGCGGCGGCGGCCGGGCTGAGCAGTCCGACCCGGTCGGCCCGAGCCGCCAGGCGCTGGCGGATGACGACGTAGCGCTGCTCGCGCTCTTTCAAGATGGCGAGGATCGGCGACGCGATGAAGATCGACGAGTAGGCACCGCTCAGCAGGCCGACCAACAGGGCCAGCCCGTAGTTCTGCAGGGTCACGGCGCCGAGGACCTCGGCCCCGATGACCAGCACCGCCAACACCGGCATGATGGCCACCAGCGAGGTGTTGATGGAGCGGGCCAGGGTCTGGTTCATCGACAGGTTGACCATCTCCGAGTAGGTCATCCGGCCCGAGGAGCCGAGCCCGCGGGTGTTGTCCCGGACCCGGTCGAACACCACGACCGTGTCGTAGAGGGAGTACCCGAGGATGGTCAGGATGGCCACGACGGTGTCCGGGGTCACCTGGAAGCCGAACAGGGAGTACACGCCGGCGGTCACCAGGAGGTCGTGCACCAGGGCGGCGAAGGCGGCCACCGCCATCTTCGGCTCGAACCGCAGGCTGATGTAGACGCCGACCGCGACGAAGAAGGCGATCAGGGCGATCAGCGCGTGCTGGGTGACCTGCCCGCCCCAGGTCGGCCCGACATGGGAGATGGAGACCGGCTGGTTTGGCGCGAACTTGTGGAGTGCCTTGACAACGGCCGTGTTGATCTGGGCCTGCTTGGCCGCCGGGAGAGCATTGAGGTCCGCCTGCACCTCGACGGTCTTGCCCCCCAGGATCTCGACCACCGGTTGGCGCAGCCCGGCGGCCACCACCGCGTTGGTCACCCGGGCCTGGGAGGCGCCCAGCGCGCTGATCTGCCAGGAGTCCCCGCCGCGGAAGTCGATGCCGAAGTTGAAGCCCCGCACCGCGAAGGACGCCAGGCCGGCCACGATGATCACCCCGGAGATGAGGAACCACCACCGGCGGCGGCCGACGAAGTCGAACCGGGTCTGGCCTCGGTAGAGACGCCTGAAGGCCCCGGGACCGCGCCGTCCGCTCGACCCCCCGTCCCCGCCCCCGAACTCTACGCCCTCCACCTCCTCGTCGAGCTCCGGCACCTCAAGCTCGTCGTCGAGCTCGTCGTCTTCCTCCTCGTCCGCCTCCTCGGTCTCGACCAGACGCCCGGGGATCTCCACATTGCGCAGACTCTCGTTGCGGCGCTGGGTCGGGCTCATGTCTCGGCCCCCGAGCCGACCGCCAGCCCCTGGTTGATCCCGATCCGCCGAGCCCGGGTGAGCCGCTCGCTGCGGCCGAGGAGGAAGACGAGGGGCCGGGTGAAGAAGTAGGTGGCGAACACGTCAAGCAACGTCGAGAGGCCGAGGAAGAACGCGAAGCCCTTCACCTGCCCCACGGCCAGCCAGTACAGCAGGATCGCCGCGAGCAGCGAGACGAAGTCGGCAGCCAGGACGGTGCGAAAGGCGCTCCGGAAGCCCCGGTCCACACTGGTGCGCACGGTCCGACCGGCGCGCGTCTCGTCCTTCAACCGTTCGAAGTACACGATGTAGGAATCGACGGTGATCCCGATCGACACGATGATGCCAGTCACGCCGGCGAGGTCGAAGCTCGGTGCGAGGCTCGTGTGACCGAGGGCCGAGATGATCGCCCACAGCAAGGCAGCAGTCACCCCGAGCCCGCTCACCACCACGATCCCGAGCAGCCGGTAGTAGACGATCGTGTACAAGAGCACCAGGATCAACCCCGCGATGCCGGCGCCGAACCCGGCGTCGAGCGAGGAACGCCCGAGGGTCGGTGACACCGTCTGGGTGGTGAGCTGGATCAGCCGGACCGGCAGGGTGCCGTAGTTGAGGGCCACGGCAAGGTTCTTGGCTTGGGCCTCGGGGATGCCGCCCGAACCGTTAGAAATCTCGACCTGACCGCCGAAGGAGGTGAACGTCGACGAAGCCGGCAGGGTGATCGGTGCCGACTGCACCTTGCCGTCGAGCTCGATGACGATGACCTCGTGGAAGTACTTTCGCGCCATGTTGTCCCAGGCGGTGGCGCCCGCCTTGGTGAGGCTGATGTCGACGACCCACCCCTGGGTCTGGGTCAAGGAGGCTTGGGCCGAGTGGACGATGTGCCCGGTCAGCTCGGCCGGTCCGGCCAGGTAGCGCAGCCCGCCGCTGCCGTTGGCCGACGGGAGCAGCACCGTCTTGCGGTGGTCCTTCGCGTCCTGGGTCTGGGTCGTGCTCGGGTAGACGGCGAGCGCGTTGTCCACCGCGTTGGGGTACGGGTTGGACGAGTTGGCCCCGCCGGGGGCGAGGTTGGCCGTCACCAGCTGGTTGGCCGCCGGACAGTTCGAGGGCAGCGGGCCCGGGTTGACCACCACCTTCTTGCCGCTCACCTTCTTCGTGGCCGGCTGGTAGGGCGGGGCGTAGCACAGGGCCGGGCGGAAGAGCAGCTGGGCCGTCTGGCCGATCGCGCTCAGGACCTGGTTGGGGTCGGTCACGTCGGGGACCGCGACCACGATCTGGTCGCCCTGGGTGTTCACGGTTGCCCCGCTCACCCCGAGCGCGTTGACCCGGTCGTTCAGGATGTTGACCGCCTCGTCCAGGTTCGCCTGTGAGGTCTTGTGCGCCGGCTTGTAGACCACCGAGAAACCCCCGGCCAGGTCGAGGCCGAGCCGGGGGGACCAGCCCGACGCCAGCACGCCGGCCAGCGAGCCGAACGCCACCACCACCACGAAGATCAGGCTGACGACCAGGGCCCGCGGTCGACGGTTCGGAGGGCGGGCCGCCGGGCTCATTCCTGGGTGCCCTCCGCCCTCCCGGTGTCGTCGGCCTCGTGGTCCTCGGTCCCGTCACCGACCTCGTCGTCGTGCTCTGGTTCGGGCGCCACACCGGCGTCGACCTTCCGGGCCACGGCCGAGCGGAGGAGCACGAGGCGCACCACCTCGCCCGCGCCGTCGAGCTCCGGATGCTCGGTCGAGAGCACGACCCGGTCACCCCGCATCTCCTCGATGGTCCCGACGATCCCGCCGATGGTCACGATCCGGTCACCAACCGCGATGCTGGCATTCTCCTCCCGCTGGCGCTTGGCCCTCTGTTGGTTGGGCCGGAGGAACAGGAAGTAGAGCGCCGCCACGATGATCACGATGAAGATCAAGAAGGTGTAGTTCGACGAAGAGGTCTTCGAGGTGGTCTTGGTGGCCGCCAGGAGCAGGGCGGGGGCGAGGGCGAGGAGGTGGTTCACGTTCGACGCGTCCTTACTACGGTCGGCGGGATTGGACCCGCGCAAAACGGACACCCTAGCCGACCGGCCAGATCAACCCCCGGTCGCGGGCCGAGCGACCCCTCGGCACCCTCAGAACAGGGCCCGCTCGTCGGCTTCCAGCCCGAGGTGGCTCCAGGCCCGCTCGGTGGCCATCCGGCCCCGAGGGGTGCGCTCGATGAGCCCCTGTTGCAAGAGGAACGGCTCGTAGGCGTCCTCCAGGGTGTCGGTCTCCTCTCCCACGCACTGGGCCAGGGTTGTGAGCCCGACCGGGCGGCCGCCGAAGCGGCGACACAGGACCTCGAGGATGGCCCGGTCGACCTTGTCCAGGCCGAGCTCGTCGATCCCGAACAGCTCGAGGCCCCGTTCGGCCGCGGCGCCGGTCACCACCCCGTCACCCCGGACCTCGACGAAGTCGCGCACCCGGCGCAACAGGCGGTTGGCGATGCGGGGCGTCCCCCGGGACCGACCGGCGATGCGCCGCGCCCCGTCCGGATCGACCTCGACCCCGAGGATCCGGGCCGAACGGCGCACGATCGCCTCGAGGTCGTCGACCCCGTAGAGGTCCAGCCGGCCGAGGAAGCCGAACCGGTCCCGGAGCGGGCTCGACACCAGCCCGGTCCTCGTGGTCGCGCCGACCAACGTGAACCGGGGAAGATCCAGACGGACCGACCGAGCGGTCGGCCCCTTGCCGATCAGAAAGTCCAGCTTCGCGTCCTCCATCGCCGGGTACAGGATCTCCTCCACCGAGCGGTGCATCCGGTGGATCTCGTCCACGAACAAGACGTCGCCCTCTTGGAGATCGGTGAGGAGCGACGCCAGGTCGCCAGCCCGGGCGAGCACCGGTCCGGAGGTCACCCGCAACCCCACGCGGAGCTCCGCCGCGACGATGCCAGCGAGCGACGTTTTGCCCAGGCCGGGCGGGCCGGCGAACAGGATGTGGTCGACCGGCTGCCCGCGCTGGACTGCCGCCTCGAGCACGATCCGCAGGTGCTCGACGAGCTGACCCTGGCCGACGAACTCGCCGAGGGTCCGGGGCCGCAGGCCTGCCTCCTCGGGCTCCTCGGGCTCCTCGGGCTCCTCGGCCCCGGGGGCGGCCGGGATCTTCGACCCGGCCAACACCTCGCGACGGGTTCCGGTGGTCATCGCGACGCCAGCTCGCGTAGGGCACCCCGGAGGATCTCCTCGACGCTGTCGGTGCCCGAGGTGTCGCCGTCGCCCAGCCGCTCGAGCGCCCCGCGGATCTCGTCGGGCCCATAGCCCAGGTCGGCCAGCGCGGCCCGCACCTCGGCCCGGGCCACCGTCGAGGCGCCGTCCGACTTCGGGGCCCCGCCCGCCGAGAGGTCGGGCAACTCGAGCCGGCTCTTCAGGTCGATCATGAGCCGGGCGGCGGTCTTGCGACCCACCCCGGGCACGGCACACAGGGCGTCGAGGTCCTCTTCCCACAGTGCCGTCGTGAGCGCCGCCGGGGAGAACTGGGACAGGATCGCGAGCGCCAGGGCCGGGCCGACGCCGTGGGCGCCGAGCAGGACCTCGAAGCACCGGCGTTCGTCGTCGTGGACGAACCCGAAGAGCACGATGGCGTCCTCGCGTACGTGGGTGTGGACGAAGAGGTGGACCTCGGAGTCGAGCGCGCCCAGTGCGGCGAGGGTCCCAGTCGATACCGTCAGCCGATAGCCGACGCCGCCCACCTCGACCAGCACCTCCGACTCGGCCGGGCGTGCCAGGTACCTCCCGCGCAACGACCCGATCACGCCCCACCCCCGAGGGGCCGTGCGCCGGCCATCGCGACCCGCAGGCCGGCACCGTGCAGATGGCAGACGGCGAGCGCAAGGGCGTCGGCGGTGTCCGGCGGGCTCGGCAGGACCGGCAGTGAGAGCACCGAGGCCACCATCTTCTGCACCTGTCGCTTGGTGGCGCTCCCGTACCCGACCAGCGCCTGCTTGACCTCGTTGGACGAATACTGGGCGACCTCGCAGCCGGCCTCGGCCGCGACGACCAGGGCCAGCCCGCTGGCCTGGCACACCGGCACCGCGGTCTTCGCGTTGACCTGGAAGAAGACCCGTTCGACCACGACCACACTGGGTGCCACTTCGGCGACCAGGGCCCGCAGCTCGCGATAGAGCGTGAGGAGTCGTTCGGGCACCGGGGCGCTGGGGTCGGTCTCGATCACCCCGGCGGCGGTGGCCACCAGCCCCTGTCCCCCCGAGGTCGTGACGACCCCGTAGCCGCAGCGGGACAGGCCGGGGTCGACCCCGAGGACGAACACGCGTTCGACCTTATCCGGCGGTCGCCCCGGATCGTGGGATCCGCGGCCTCAGCCGTAGAAGGCGGCGAGGACCTCCTCGGCGATGTCGTAGTTGGCGTGCACCGCCTGGACGTCGTCGTGCTCGTCGATCGCTTCGAGGAGGCGGAGAACCTTCTTGGCGTCACCTTCCTCGGCCACCGGCACCGTGGCGGTGGGCTCGAGGGACAGGTCGGACGACTCGATCGCGAGCCCGGCGGCCTCCAGGGACTCACGCAACCCGGGTAGATCCCCGGGGGCGCAGGTCACCACGAAGCGGTCACCGTCGGCGTTCATGTCCTCGGCCCCGGCGTCGGTCGCCACCTCCATCACCTTTTCCTCGTCGCCGTCGCCCACGACGACGACCCCCTTGCGCTCGAACTGCCAGCTGACCGAACCCGGCTCGGCCAGGGACCCGCCGTTGCGGGTGAACAGGTTGCGAATGTCAGCGCTGGTCCGATTGCGGTTGTCGGTCAAGGTCTCCACGATGACGGCCACCCCGCTCGGTGCGTAGCCCTCGTAGACCACCGCCTCGTAGCGCACCCCCTCGAGCTCGCCGGTGCCGCGCTTGATGGCCCGTTCGATGGTGTCGGAAGGGACCGAGGCGTCGCGCGCCTTCTGGTACATGGTGCGCAACGTGGCGTTGGCGCTCAGGTCGCTACCGCCGTCGCGCGCCGCCACCTCGACCTGGCGGATGAGCTTGGCGAACAGCTTGGCCCGGGCTTTGTCCTGGGCCCCCTTCCGGTACTTGGTGGTCGCCCATTTCGAGTGACCGGACATCTCCGTCTCCTTCTCTGTCGCTTCGCTCAGCGTCTGTCGCCCAGCGTCGCCTCAGCGAGCCAGGGCCGCCACCGGGTCGTCGGGGGTTTCGAACTCGGTGGACGCGACAAGCCCCACGAAGTACCGGTGCAGGCGGCGGTCCCCGGTCAGCTCGGGGTGGAAGGCTGACGCCAACACGTTGCCCTGCCGGCAGATGACCGGACGACGGGTTCCGTCGCGTGGGGTCTCGGCCCAGCCGAGCACGTCCACATCCGACCCGACCGACTCGAGGAGCGGTGCCCGGATGAAGACCGCCGGCATCGCCGTCGCACCGAGTGCGGCCGAGACCTCGATGGCCGCTTCGAAGGACTCGCTCTGGCGGCCGTACCCGTTACGCAGAACGCAGCAGTCGAGCACGCCGAACCCGCGCTGGTCGGGACGGCCACCCCGGACCTCCCGGGCGAGGAGCACGAGCCCGGCGCAGGTCCCGAAGGTGGGTAGACCGGCCCCGATGGCCCCGGCCAACGGGTCGAACAGCCCCGAGGACTGCAAGAGGAGCGAGAGGGTGGTCGACTCGCCTCCCGGGAGGATGACCCCCTCGACACCGCGCAGGTCGGGCGGCGTGCGAAGCCGACGCGCCCCCACCCCGAGCTCGGCCAGCGCCGCCAGGTGCTCGCGCACGTCGCCCTGCAGGGCGAGCACCCCGATGGTCACGGCCGGCACCCCTGGTCCGGGGTCACCAACCGCGATCGGCGAGACGCTCGCGGAGGGCGCTCAGCTCCTCGCCCCGCATCGCCTCGCCAAGACCCCGGCTCACCTTGGCCACGTGCTCCGCGTCCTCGAAGTGCGCGGTCGCCTCGACGATGGCGCGGGCCCGACGAACCGGGTCCTCGCTCTTGAAGATCCCCGAGCCGACGAAGACGGCCTCGGCCCCCAGCTGCATCACGAGCGACACGTCGGCCGGGGTGGCCAGGCCGCCGGCACAGAAGAGCGGGACGGGTAGCCGACCGTTCTCGGCGACCTCTTGGACCAGGCCGATCGGCGCGCCCAGGTCCTTGGCCCATCCGTAGCGCTCGGCGCTGTCGGCCTGGGTGAGCTTGCGGATGTCCCCCAGGATCGAGCGAAGGTGACGGACCGCCTCGACCACGTTGCCGGTCCCGGCCTCACCCTTGGAACGGATCATCGCCGCACCCTCCGAGATGCGCCGGAGCGCCTCACCCAGGTTGGTGGCCCCGCACACGAAGGGCACGGTGAAGGGCCACTTGTCGATGTGGTGGGCCTCGTCGGCCGGCGTCAGCACCTCGCTCTCGTCGATGTAGTCGACGGCCAGCGCCTGGAGGACCTGGGCTTCGGCGAAGTGGCCGATCCGGGCCTTGGCCATCACCGGGATGGTCACCGCCTCCTGGATGGCGCCGATGAGCGCCGGGTCGCTCATCCGGGCGACGCCGCCGTCACGTCGGATGTCGGCGGGCACTCGCTCGAGCGCCATCACCGAGACGGCCCCGGCGTCCTCGGCGATCTTGGCCTGCTCGGCCGTGACCACGTCCATGATCACCCCGCCTCGCAGCATGTCGGCCAAGCCTCGCTTCACCGCAAAGGTCCCAGTGTGTGCGCTCGCTTCGGCGTGCTCGCTCATGGTGCAATCCTACCGGTGGCCGGTCCGGCCCTGGCCAGGGCTCTCCGTTCCCGACCGGCCACGGGCCCCGGGGCATCCCGGCGCCACGACGAAAAGAACAGAGCAACCACAACTCCAGAGCGACCAAGAGGACGACCGACAAGCAAGAGGTGGCACGTCCATGGCCGAAATGCTGAGGTCCCCGGCGGTGATCCCCTCCCCTGGGACCCCTCCCAAGACGATCACCGAGCACGTGGGCCGAGTCGCCACCGGGACCGACGCGCTTCCGTGGCGGTGATGGACAGCCCGACCGGCTGGACCGAGCCCGGCCAGCTCGGCTCGGACCACCCTCGCCGCCGCCCCGGGTGTCGAAGGGGACGCCCAGGGTGTCGGGCTCGGTCCCCCAGGTAGTCGGGGGCCAGGGCCAGGCGGGCGATGATCGTCCGGGCCTCGCTCCGGGCCTCGGCCGCGTCCGGGGCCCGGGCCGGAGTAGCTGATCGAGAAGGAGGTGAGCGCGGTGTTGGCGTAGACCGGGTTCTCCTCGATCGAGAACACGAGGGCCGGCGGAGCTGCTTGGCCACCCGCTCGTAGTCGGCGAGGTAACCCCGGCGATCCGGGGCCCCCGAAACGAGCAGGCGGAACCCGACGTCGACCGTCGACCCGCACGCTGTGGCCATCGCGGTGAAGGCGTCGAGCTGCACGCGCGGGCAGAGGAGCGACCCCAGCGCGAGGGCCGCCGGGACACCGAGGACGCGGACGATCCGTTGCACCCCGATGTCCGACACCGAGAGTTTGAAGGAACCCTGAGGACGTACCCCCCGCCCCGGCGGCCCTCAGACCTCGGTGAGCGCCTCGACCCGTACCGAGGTGAGGTCGAGGTCCCCGACCACGTCCTCCCCGCGGCGTCCGACGGCCGGGTCGATCCAGAGCCAGCGCGACATCGCCAGCCGCCGCCGGGCAAACAGCGAGCCCGCTCGGGGCTCGCCCATCGTCTCGAACTTCTCCAGCGCGGCGCGCAGACCAGGGGGGTACCGGACCGCCCGCACCGCCACCTTGTCGGCGAGCAGCTCCCGGCCGGTGCCGAGGACTCGGTGCAGGAGACGATCGCTCCCCGAGATCCAGATGAACGGGGCGAGCACCGCCACCGCGACCGACGAGACCACCACGTCGGAGCGCTTCAGGTGCGACAGCTCATGGGCGACGACGCCCTCCAGCTCGATGAGGTCCAGGACCTGTTCGAGCCCGGTGGTCACGACGAGCACCCCGTGGTCGGGACCCGAACCGACCGAGCAGGCGTTCGGCAACGCCTCGTCGAGCGCCATGAGTATGGGGCGCCGGAGCCCGAAGGTCGGGCACAGCCCGTCGACCAGGTTCTGGAACCGGGGCAGCTCGTCGTCGCCCAGCGGTCGGGCCCCGATGACCACGAGCGCGATCCGGGTGGCGATCCGGGGGATGGACACGGTCAAGAGCACGAAGAGCCCCGCAGCGCCGATCACCCCGGCCAGGGTCGAGACCGCGACCCCGAGCACCACACCCACCACGAGCGACGGGCTCGCCGCCCCCAGCGCGCAGGTCGTGGCGGCCCGGCGGCGGTTGGCCCGGACCTCATGGTCCGAAACGAGCGGCGGGGGCTCGGTGGTCACCGGGGCCGGGCGTGCCGGTCGCCCGCCTTCGGACCCCTCCGGGTTCGCCGGACCGGAGGCGGCCTGGCGGGGGCGCTTGGGCTTCCCGCCGGGGGCGCCGGCCGGCTTCGCCCCCGATCCCGAGGGGCGGGCCGCCGCGCCAGCGGGCTGGAGCTTGGGCGAGCGACGCTGCCCGCCGCGGTGCCGACGGCGCGCCGAGCCCCCGGGGCGAGAACCCCCGTCCGAGTTGCCGGGGGGTCGGGAGGAGCCGGCGTCGGTCATGGCGGGCAAGGCTACCGAACGGGGTGCCGGCCACCGGCGGTCTCGGTCCGAAGCACCCGCTCGTACACCTCGACGTAGCGCCGGGCCAGCTCAGCCATCGACCAACCCTCGGCATGGTGCCGTGCCGTCCCCAGGGCCTCGGGCGAGGACCCGCCGGTCCCGACCCGGGCGCTGGCCAACGCGTCGGCCAACGCGTCGGCGAGCGCCGCCGGCTCGCCCGGCGGCACCAGCCGTGCGTGCCCGGCGGCCACCGCCCGGTACCCGTCGATGTCCGTGGCCACGAGGGCGACCCCGGCGGCCATCGCCTCCAGGAGGACCAGCCCGAAGGACTCCCCGCCGAGGGAAGGGGCACAGAAGACGTCCGCGTCGGCCAGCCTCGACACCTTCTCCTCGTCGGTGATCGGCCCCAGCCACACCACTCGGTCCGAGGGCGGGTGACGACGGCGCAGGGCGGCCGTCTCGGGGCCGGCCCCCGCCACCCACAGTCGGGCCGGGGGCGCGAGGCGCTCGAAGGCCGAGAGGAGCACCGACAGCCCCTTGCGGGGCTCGTGACGCCCGACGAACAGCACCGTCGGGGGCCCCGACCGGGCGCCGCCCGGAGGACCGAACCGTTCGAGGTCGATCCCGTTGAACATGACCTCGATCTCGCCATCGACGAGCGCCGCCACGTTGTCGCGCGCCGACTCGGACACCGCGCAGCACACCGCCAGGCGCGCCAGGGCCGGTCGCGCCAGCGGGGCCAGGGCCCGATACCACAGGCTTGGCCCGTTGCGGTGGAAGGTGCCCACGATCGGCTGGCGGGCGGCCAGGAGAAGCCCATAGTTGAGCGCGGGCGCCAGCGGCTCGTGCAGGTGGACGAGGTCGTAGGACTCCCGCCGCACCTCCCGGGCCGCCCTCGCCGCCGCCAACGGGGAGATCGACACCGGCGCCACCGAGCCGTTGGCCCGCAGGCCCACCGAGCGGCCGAGGGTGAGCACCCCCGCGCCGACCCGGGCGGCCGGGGGGCCAGGCGCCAGCACCCGGACCCAGTGGCCGAGGTCGCCCAGGGCGGCGGCGAGCCCGCGCACCTGTCCCTGCACGCCGCCGGGGACCTCGAGGTCGTAGGGCGAGACCATCGCGATCTTCAACCGGTCCATCAGCGCCGGTGCCGGTCTTCCTCCGCGGCGTGTTCGCTCGGCCACTCGGGCTGGAACATGTGCCATTGCTCGGGGGCGCTCGTGATGTAGCCCTCGAAGTTCCGGGCGATCTGCTGGGTGATCCGCACCACGTCGTCGTGCAGGGAACCGGTGCGGGACGTGTCGATGGGCTCGGAGATCACCGCGTGGTGCTCGCCGTAGGCCGGGTTGAAGACCGCGGTGGTGACGAGGGCCGCCCCGGTCCGGATGGCGAGGACCGCCGGGCCGCCCGGGAAGGTGGTCTTCTCGCCGAAGAACTCTGTCTCCACGCCGTTGCCGACCAGGTCCCGGTCGCAGAGCAGCCCGACCAGCCGGCCCTCCCGCAGGGCCCGGCTGATCTCGGCGCTGGCCCGCTGGTCGAGGGGCACGACCCGGAGCCCGGCGGCGGTCCGCTGCTCGATGAACCACTCGAAGAGCTCGGGCGGCTCGAGCACTTCTGCCACCGCGGTCATCGGGTACCCGACGCTGTTCAGCCAGGAGCCCCCCCACTCCCAGCTGCCCACGTGGGGAAGGGCCATGATCACCCCTGAGCCCGCCGCCATCGCCTTGGTCAGGTGCTCGAGTCCCTCGGTACTCATCCGACTGGCCACGAGGGCCTTGGAGGCGCTCGGCAGGCGGGCACCGTCAAGCCAGTAGCGCGCATAGGCCAAGAACGCCCGGCGGGTCATCACCTTCATCGTCCGCTCGTCCGGCTCCTCACCGCTCGCCGCCGCCAACACCCGGCGCAGGTGGGCCACGCGCATCCGAACCGTCATGCCCGGTCCGTGGCGCATGCCGAGGGCCACGCCCGCCGCAGCCAGGCGGGCCAGGGGCTCGGGCAGCACCCGCAGCCCGAACGCCAGGCCCCGGTAGGTCCGGTAGGTGAGCCGGAGCCGCACCCATCGACGCGCGGGCCGGAGCATGGTCGAAGCGCCTGGTTGCCGGCCGGACTACGGCGCCTGATCGCCCAAGGAGCGACCGGCCTTGGCGCGGTGGCCCCGGGCCCGGCGCGCCCGACCGGCCCGGCTGGCCATCGGCGCCTCTCGGCGACGGGCCCGCCAGCGCGCACCGGGCTCCTTGGTCCGCCGGAGCCCGGTGGCCCGCTCCTCGCGCCAGGCCCGCCAGGGGGAGTCGACCCGCCGGCCCTCGCCAACACGCGACCGCCCGCGTTCTGCGCCGGCCGGTCGGGCGGGACCCTCGGCCGCCCGCCACACCCGGACGAACCGCCCGGCGGCGGTGAGGCTGGTCAGGCCGAGCAGCACCCAGAGGTCGGGCACGAGGAGGGCTGAGCTCAAGAAGCCCGCCCCGAGCAGGATCATGCGTTCGGCCCGCTCCATCAGCCCACCGGTGGCGCCGCCCAGGCCCAGGGCGTCGGCCTTGGCCCGCTGGTAGGAGACGAGCGAGGCGACCCCCACGATGGCGAGCGGCAGGAGCGACAGGTGGCCGCGGTGGGTCGAGACCAGGTACCAGGCGACCCCGCCCATCACCACCGCGTCGGCTATGCGGTCGACCACCGAATCGAAGAACGCCCCGCGCACCGACACCGTGCCCGCCGCCTTGGCCACCGGCCCGTCGAGCAGGTCGTGCAGGCCGGTCAGGGTGAGCAGGCCGATCGCCAGATGCAAATGGCCGGTGGCCACTGCGACGGCGGTGGCCACCGCCGAGAGGAGGCCGGTGGCGGTGAGCACGTCGGCGGTGACCCCGTGGCGTTGCAGGGCTGCTCCGACCGGAGCCGTGCGCCGGTCAACCGCCTCGCGCCAGCGACCGTCGAACATGGTTTTCCCAGGTTACCACCGGCCCCAGGCATCCTCCGGGGGCAGGCGGACTCGCGCCGGGCCAACATAAGCTCGCTTCACACCCACGAGGAGATCCAGGGGAGGTGGCGCCGTGGCGAGCCGATCGCCGTCGTCGATCCGCAACGTGTGCCTGATTGGGCACCACGGAGCGGGCAAGACCGCACTCGCTGAGGCCGTGCTCGCGGTGACCGGGACCATCGGGCGCCTGGGGTCGGTCGAGAAGGGCACCACGGTGTGCGACTTCGAGCCCGAGGAGGTCCAGCGCCAGCTCTCGGTCTCCCTCGCCATCGCCCCCTACGAGCTCGACGGGGTCAAGGTCAACCTGCTCGACGTCCCCGGCTACGTCGACTTCTCGACCGAGCTGTCGATTGCCCTGGCAGTGAGCGACCTCGCGGTCGTGGTGGTCAGCGCGAGCGATGGCGTGCAGGGCCAGACCGAGGACGCCTGGCGGGCCGCCGCCGCCATGGGCCTCCCCCGCCTGATCGTGGTCAACAAGCTCGACCGCGAACGGGCGAACTTCTCCGGCGTGCTCGAGGAGGTCCGCGGCGCCTTCGGTGCCGGGGTCGCGCCGGTCGAGCTCCCGGTCGGTTCCGAGGCCAGCTTCCGGGGGGTGATCGACCTGCTCGACGACACCGCCACCTTGTACGACATGGCCGGGACACCGCCGGTGCGCGGCACCGAGGGTCCGATCCCCGGGGAACTCCAGAGCGTGGAACACGAGGTGCACGAACAGCTGGTCGAGGGCATCGTGGTCGGTGACGACGACCTCATGACCCGCTACCTCGAGGGCGAGACGATCGAGCGGGCCGAGCTGCAAAAGGCGCTGGCCACCGGGGTGGCGTCGGCCAACGTCTTCCCGGTGCTCTGCGCGTCGGCGATCTCGGGGGTCGGGGTGGACCGGCTGGCCCGCCTCCTCGTCGAGCTGGCACCGGGGGCCGACCACCGTTACCCGGTCGAGGTCCTGGCCGGGGACACCTCGAGCGAGGTCGAGTGCGACCCAGCCGGGCCGCCGCTCCTCGCGGTCTGCAAGACCCTCTCGGACCAGCACGCGGGACGGGTCTCGTTGTGCAAGGTGATCTCGGGGACGATCCTCCCCGACACCGTGCTCACCAACACGAGGACCCGCACCGAGGAGCGCCTGCACGTCCTCGAGGTGCTCCGCGGCCACGCGACCTCCCCGGTCGAAGAGGCGGTGGCCGGTGACTTCGTGGCCGTCCCGCGCCTCAGTGGCACCAAGACCGGCGACACCCTGGCGCCCAAGGGCCAGCCGGTGGCGTTCCCGCTCCCCGACCCCGATCCCCCGGCCCTCCTCGCGGCGGTGAAGCCCAGCTCCCGGGCCGACGAGGACAAGCTGATGAGCTCGCTCCAGCGTCTCGCCGAGGAGGACCCGTCGCTCAGCGTGACCCGGGTGGACGAGACCCATCAGACCGTGCTCGGCACCGCCGGCGAGATCCACCTGTCGATCACCCTCGAGCGCCTGGCCCGCAAGTTCGGGGTGAACGTGGAGCGTGAGGACGTCATCGTCCCCTACCGCGAGACCATCACCAAGGCGGCCGAGGCCGAGGGCCGGCACAAGAAGCAGACCGGCGGTCACGGCCAGTTCGGCGTGGTCCACCTCCGCCTCGAACCGCTCACCCGCGGAGAGGGCTTCCAGTTCCACGACGCGGTGGTGGGCGGGGCCATCCCCCGCCAGTACATCCCGGCGGTCGAAAAGGGCGTGCTCGAGGCCATGGAGCAGGGGGGCCAGTACGGGTTCCCGGTGGTCGATGTTTCGGTCACCTGCGACGACGGCAAGTACCACTCGGTGGACTCGTCCGAGATGAGCTTCAAGATGGCCGGCGCGCTGGCCTTCAAGAGCGCGCTCGAGCAGGCCGGTGCGGTGGTCCTCGAGCCGATCTCCAGCCTGGTGGTGACCGTCCCCTCCGAGCTCCAAGGCGACGTGCTGGGCGACCTGCACGCCAAGCGGGGCCGGGTCCAGGGGACCGAGTCCACCGATGGGATGCAGACGATCACCGCCCTCGTCCCCACGGCCGAGCTCTCCCGCTACGCCATCGACCTGCGCGCCATCACCGGCGGCCGGGGCCGGTTCCGGGTGAGCCACGACCACTACGACGTGAAGCCGTAGCTAGGCTCCCGCCCTTGCCCCCCCGGGGGCGGCTCGGCCAGGCGGCGGAGAGCTTCTCCCAGGACACCGGGAGCGACTCGGGCAACACCCGGACCCCGGCCAGCGCGGTCATGAAGTTGGTGTCCCCGGCCCAGCGCGGGACGACGTGGAGGTGGAGGTGCCGTGGGATGCCGGCACCGGCGGCCCGGCCCAGGTTGGCCCCCAGGTTCACCCCTTCGGGGCCGTAGGCGGCCCGCAGCGCACGCAGGGCGTCGACGGTGGCCGCCCACAGCTCGGAGGACTCCTCCTCGCTCAGGCCCTCGAGCTCCTCCACGTGGCGCATCGGCAGCACGAGGAGGTGCCCGCTCGTGTAGGGGTAGGCGTTCAGGACCGCGAAGCAGTGCCGGCCCCGGTGCACCACGGCGTTGTCCACCGACGGCGCACCGCTGGCCGCCAGCGCGCAGAACACGCACGCCTGCTCCTCGCCCGGCTGCTCGCTGTCGGCCGCCCCGAGCACGTACTCATGGCGCCACCCGGCCCAGAGCTGCTCGAGGCCGCTCACGACGCCGGGGTGGTCGCCGACGGCTGGGGCCCGAGCGACCGGTTCGCCACCTCGTCGGCCACCTCGGCGACGAAAGCGCCGATCGGCACCCCCCGGACGGCCTCGCTCGCCCCCCGCCGGTTCACCCCGACGGTCCCTGCGCCCACGTCGGCGTCGCCCACCACGAGCACATAGGGGATCTTCTGGGTCTTGGCCCGGGCCACCCGGGCCGGCACCCCCGAGTCGGCGCCCTCGAGGGTGGCCCGCAGGCCGGCGTCGGCCAGCGTCGCCACCACCTCCTCGGCGTAGGGGTGGTTGTCCGCCTTGACCGGCAGCACCCGGACCTGTTCGGGCATCAACCACGTCGGCAGGTTCCCGCCGTAGTGCTCGAGCAAAAGGGCGAGGAACCGCTCGACCGAGCCGAACAGGGCCCGGTGGATCATGACCGGGACGTGGCGCTGGTTGTCGGGGCCGATGTACTCGAGACCGAACCGCTTGGGCTCCTGGAAGTCGAGCTGGATGGTGGAGATCTGGTGGCTCCGGCCGATGGCGTCTCGGGCCTGGACCGAGATCTTCGGACCGTAGAACGCGCCCCCACCCTCGTCGGCGACGAGCTCGAGGCCGGCCGAGGTGCCGACGCTCGCCAGAACCTCGGTGGCCCGCTCCCAGTCCGCGAGCTCCCCGATCGCCTTGTCCTTTGGCCTGGTCGACAGCTCGAGGAAGAAGTCCTCCAGCCCGAAGTCCCGCAGGAGCCCGAGGACGAAGGAGAGGAGTGAGCCGAGCTCGGACTCCAGCTGTTCTGGGGTGCACAGGATGTGGGCGTCGTCCTGGGTCATCCCCCGGACCCGGGTCAGCCCGTGCACGACGCCGGAGAGCTCGTAGCGGTAGACGCCGCCGAACTCGAAGAGCCGCATGGGCAGCTCCCGGTAGGAGCGTTGCCTCGAGCGGTAGATGAGCAGGTGCATCGGGCAGTTCATCGGCTTGAGGTAGTACTGCTGTCCGCCGTCGAGCTCCATGGGCGGGTACATCGACTCGGCGAACCACTCGAGGTGGCCGGAGGTCTCGAAGAGCTCCGCCTTGGCGATGTGCGGCGTGGCGACGAACTGGTAGCCGCCGGCCTCGTGGCGCTGGCGGGCGTAGTCCTCCATGATGCGCCGGATGGTCCCGCCCTTCGGGTGGAAGACCGCCAAGCCCGAGCCGAGCTCGTCGGGAAAGCTGAACAGGTCGAGCTCGGCCCCGAGCTTGCGGTGGTCCCGTCGCTCCGCCTCCTCCAGCCGGTGGAGGTGCTCAGCCAGCGCCGCCTTCGACTCGAACGCCGTCCCATAGATCCGTTGGAGCTGGGGCCGGTGCTCGTCGCCCCGCCAGTAAGCGCCGGCCACCCGGGTTAGCTTGAAGTGCCCGAGGCGACCGGTCGAGGGGACGTGGGGGCCGCGGCACAGGTCGACGAAGCCGTCCCCGTTGGCGTAGGTCGAGATGGCCAGTCGCTCGCCGGGTCCCTGGGCCGGCGCGTCGTGCTCGTCAGCCCCGGTTCGGACGGCCTCGATGATCTCCCGCTTGAACGGCTGGTCGGCGAAGATGCCGAGCGCGGCGTCGATCGGGTGCTCGGCCCGGACGAAGGCCTGGTCCTCGGCCATGATCGCCCGCATGGCCGCCTCGATCCGCTCCAGGTCGTCCTGGCTGAAGTGGGCGCCTCCGGGCAGCTCGAAGTCGTAGTAGAAGCCGTCCTCGATGGCCGGGCCGATGGCGTAGTGGGCCCCCGGCCACAACTGGAGCACCGCCTGGGCGAGCACGTGGGCGGTCGAGTGGCGGAGCACCTCCCGGCCGGCCTCGGTGGTGTCGGTCAGCAGACTCACTGAGTCCCCGTCGTGCAGCTCGCTGGCCAGGTCCACCTCGACCCCGTTCACCACGGCGGCCACGGCGTCGCGGGCCAGGCGCCGCCCGATGGACGCCGCCAGCTCCGCCGCTGTCGTGTTCTCGGCCAGCTCCATTTCCTTGCCGTCGGGGAGTCTGACCTTCACGGTGGTGGGCATCGGGGGCACCTTGTCTGGCCGGGTCGGCGGCGACCGGCCCAAGCCGTCGAGCCGGGCTCACGACGGGCCGTCGCGCCTGGTCGAGGTTACAAGGTGCTCGGGGCACCCCGGGAAGGCGCCGGTGGGCCGAGGGCCTCTAGAGCGCGACCCCGAGGAGGGTCGCCCCGTCGGCCAGCGGTTCGTTGCGCTCCGCCAGATCGTCGAGGTCGCCCAGCGCGCCGGGGGTGTCGAGGTCGTCGTCGAGGCGTCGCCGCACGGTTGCCAGCGCCGCCGCCCCCTCCCCCCTGGGCGCGGCCCGCCACCGCGCCAATCGGGCCGCGCCGGCCTCGGCGTCGGCCTGCCGCCAATCCCAGTCGGCGCGGTAGTGGTGGCCGAGGAGGGCGAGGCGCACCGCCATCGGCTCGTACTCCTTCAAGAGGTCGGTCACGAAGACCAGGTTCCCGAGCGACTTGGACATCTTGGTGCCGTCGAGGCCGACCAGACCGACGTGGACCCAGTGCCGGACGAAGGGTTCGTGGGTCACCGACTCGCACTGGGCGACCTCGCACTCGTGGTGGGGGAACACAAGGTCGCGCCCGCCGCCGTGGATGTCGATCGTGTCGCCGAGCTCACGCCGGGCGAGCGCCGAACACTCGATGTGCCAGCCCGGCCGGCCCGGGCCCCAGCGCGATTCCCAGGCAGGCTCGTCGGGCAACGAGGGCTGCCAGAGCACGAAGTCGAGCGGGTCGCGCTTGTTCGGGTCCTCGGGGTGGCCGCCGTGCTCGGCCGCCAGGCGGAGCATCTCGGACCGCTCGAGGCCGCTCAGGCGCCCGAAGAACGGGAAGGAGGACACGTCGAAGTACACCGAGCCGCCGGACTCATAGGCGTTGTTCGACTCGAGGGCGGCGCCGATGAGCGAGAGGATCTCGGGGATGGCCGAGGTGGCCCGGGGCTCGGAGGAGACCGGGAGCAGCCCGATGGCCGACATGTCCGAGTCGAACCGGGCCATCTCCTCGGCCGCGAGGTCGAGGTAATAGACGCCGAGCTCCCGGGCCTTGCGCAGGATGTCGTCGTCGACGTCGGTGACGTTGCGCACGCACCGGGTCTCGTGCCCGAGGTCCCGGAGGCGCCGCTGCAGCACGTCGAAGGTGACGTACACCGCCGCATGCCCGAGGTGGGCCGAGTCGTACGGCGTGATGCCGCAGCAGTACATGGTCACCGTGCGTCCAGGGGAGAAGTCCACGACCTCGCCCCGGGCCGTGTCGAACAGGCGCATGGTCCTCAGATCCCCCCCAACCGGACGTAGGTGCGGACCTTGTAGCGGACGTTGACGGCGATGCACACCGCGGTGAACGCCTCCACCGGCCCGGCCTGGGAGAGCCGGCCGGCGTCGAGGCCCCGCAAGCCCTCCATCGCGTCCACGAGCGAGATGGTCGCCTCCTTGGCCCCGGCGTCGTCCGCGCACACCAGGATGTCGGCCAGGAGCCCCTGGTCCAGGTCGGCCAGGTCCTCAGCCGGCAGATGGTGGAAGGCGGCGGAGACCGGGGACCCCGGGAGGGCCGCCTGGAGGGTGGCGGCGAAGGAGCCCCGGGGGAGGTCGACCGCCTGGATCTCCCGGCCCACCCGGAGCAGCGCCGTCACCATGGAGACCACAACCTTGCCCTCGAGCACCCGGCGCAGCGGCCGGACGGTCTCGAGGGTGCCGTCCCAAGGCGTGCCGATCACGACGATGTCGGCTGCGGCCGCCGCGGCGTTCTCGCCGCCCCGAAGCGCCAGGTTGCGGCCGGGCCACGCCGCCGTCAGCTGGTCGGCAACCCGCTCGGCCCGTTCCCGCTCGCGCGAACCGAGCGTGACCGTGAGGCCGGCGGCGGCCAACCGGCAGCCGAGCCCGCGACCGGCGGGGCCGGTGCCCCCGAGGATGCCGACATGCATGGTCATACCCACCAGTGAACCAGGCCGGCCCGGGGGCTGGCCACGTCGGGCGTCCGCCACCGCGGAGGCGGGCGGTCCTCGGTAACCTCACCACCTCGTCTCGGCGGGGCCGAGCAAGGGCGTGGGGAGGAGGGGCCGTGGGACTGCTCGAGGGGAAGCGGATCCTCGTCACCGGCGTGCTCACCGAGGAGTCCCTGGCCTTCGGGGTGGCCCGCCTGGCCATCGAGGAGGGGGCCGAGGTCGTCTTGTCGGGGGCGGGGCGCGGGCTGCGGATCACCGAGCGGGTGGCCCGCAAGCTGCCGGTCGTCCCCCCGGTCCTCGAGATCGACGTCACGGTCCCCGAGCAGCTGGCGGCGGCGGCCCGACGGCTGGCCGAGGGATGGGACCGGCTCGACGGGATCCTCCACGCCATCGCCTATGCCCCGGCCGAGGCCCTCGGGCAGGGCATGTTCGGGGCGGGCTGGGACGAGGTGGGCACCGCCTTGCACATCTCGGCGTATTCGCTGAAGGCGCTGGTCGAGCACTTCGGCCCGCTGCTCGAGGCGGCCGGGCGCGCCGACGGCGCGTCGGTGGTCGGGCTGGACTTCGACGCCACGCTGGCCTGGCCGGTCTACGACTGGATGGGGGTGGCCAAGGCGGCCCTCGAGTCCCTCGCCCGCTACCTGGCCCGCGACCTCGGGCCCAAGGGCATCCGGGTCAACCTGGTGGCGGCGGGCCCGGTCCGCACCATGGCGGCGAAGTCCATCCCCGGGTACCGCAGCTTCGAGGACATCTGGAAGACCCGGGCGCCGCTCGGCTGGGACACGACCGACACCACCGCGGTGGCCAAGGCCTGCGTCGCCCTCTTCTCCGACTGGTTCCCCATGACCACCGGGGAGCTCGTCCACGTGGACGGCGGCGCCCACGCCCTCGGGGCCTGAGCCCCAGGGGCTCAACCGATCGAGCCCTCGATCGCCAGGGCCAGTCGGGACCCGTCGGCCGCGCCGACCAGCGGGCCCACCGCCACGTACCGGGCCCCCATGGACTCGGCCAGCTGCCGGGCCACCCCGAGCGCTCGGGGCCCGCGTTCGCAGTCGACCACCAGGCCCTCGAGCCCGGCCGCCGCGCAGCGGACCGCCGCCCGGTCAGCGGCCGCGACCGGGTCGCCCTCTTGGGCGAAGGTCGCCCGGCCGTCGGTGACCACCACCACCACTGGGTGCCCGCCCCGGCGGCGCTCGGCCTCGGCGAGGGAACGGGCGGCGTCGATCCCGGCGGCGAGCGGCGTGCGGCCGCCGGTGGGCACCTCCCCCAGGCGGGCCAGGGCCACCTCGCTGCTCGAGGTGGGCCGCAGGACCACCCGGGCCCCCTCGTCCCGGTAGGCGACCACCGCCACCTTGTCGCGGCGCTGGTAGGCGTCGGCCACGAGCGCGAGGACCGCCGCCCGGGCCGCCTCCAGCCGGCCGGCCGCCCCCATCGAGCCGGAGGCGTCGACCGCCAAGACCAGCACCCGGCCCCCGCGCCGCTCCCGTCGGGCCAGCCGGAGGTCGTCGGCTTCGACCCGAACCGGCGCCGAACCGCCGCGCACCGCCGCCGCCACGACGCTCGCGGACGCGGCCAGCGGACCGCTCCGGCCCGGGGCGAGCGGATCGACGCCGACCAGGCGGCCCTCGGCCGTGCCGGTCCCCTCCGGTGCCCGGCGCCGGCCCCCGCGCCCGGCTCCGCCCGAGCGCCCCTCGAGCAACCCGGGGATCACCGGCGGTCGTGCCCCCTTTGCCGGGGCCGGGGACGGGCCTTGGTCCCCGGGGGGCCCTTCGGGCGCCGATGCCCCCTCGTCGCGTCGGCCGCCGCCCTCCCCGCCCGAGGGGGCCCGCTCGGCCCGCCCCGGCCCGCCGGCCTCCTCGAGGAGCCGGTCGAGCTCGTCGGGCTCCGGCGCCCCCGTCCCGAACGGGGTCTTGCGGCGGTGCGAGAGGGCGAGGGGCGCCACCGCGGCCACCTCCTCGATCCCGGCCCGGTCCTTGCCCCGCCACCCCCCGAGGGCCGCGGCGGCCCGGCAGATCACGAGGTCGGCGCGCAGCCCCTCGGCCCCCGCGCCCACGCACAGGGCGGCGACCGAACGGTCGCGCCCGGGCTCGAGCGGCACCGGCCGGGCCGCCACCAGCCGGGCCGCCAACGCAGCCTCGGCGGGCGCCCAGGCGGCCACGAACGCGCCGGGGTCGGCGTCGAAGGCGATCCGGCGCCGCACCGCCTCGGCCCGTTCGTCGGGGTCGCTCGGCGCGGCGACCGCCACCGAGATGCCGAAGCGGTCCAGTAGCTGGGGCCGCAGCTCTCCCTCCTCGGGGTTCATGGAGCCGACCAGCACGAACCGGCTCCGATGGGTCATCGAGATCCCGTCGCGCTCCACCCGGTTCACCCCGGTGGCGGCGGCGTCGAGGAGGACGTCGACCAGGTGGTCGGCGAGGAGGTTGACCTCGTCGACGTAGAGGACCCCGCCGTCGGCCGTTGCCAGGAGGCCGGGCCGGAGCCGGTGCTCACCCTCGGCCAGGATGGCCGCCACGTCGACCGACCCGACCACCCGGTCCTCGGTCGCCCCGAGGGGGACCTCGACGAAGGGCGCCGCGTCGGGCAGGAGCGAGGCCAGCGCCCGGGCCGCCGTGGTCTTCGCCGAGCCCTTGTCCCCCCGGAGGAGCACACCGCCGATGGCCGGGTCCACGGCCACGAGGACGAGGGCGGTGACGAGGTCGTCCAGGCCGACCAGGGCCGACATCGGGTACACGGCCGTCTCGGGCGTCACCGTTCCTCCTCCATGCCCTCACCCTCCAAGATGGCGGCCCGCACGGCGGCGAGCCCGTCGGGCGAGGGGCGCCACAGCCCGCGCTCGGCCGCCTCCAACAGCCGCTCGGCGATGGCCCGCAGCGCCCAGGGGTTGGAGCGGGCGAAGAACTTCTTGCGCTCCGGGTCGGCCACGTAGGCCTCGGTCACCCGCTCGTACATCCAGTCCTCGAGCACCCGGGCCGTCGCGTCGTAGCCGAACAGGTAGTCGACCGTGGCCGCCATCTCGAAGGCGCCCTTGTAGCCGTGGCGCTCCATGGCCTCGAGCCACTTGGGGTTGAGCACCCGGGTCCGAACCACCCGGGCCGCCTCCTCGGCCAGGGAGCGGACGCGGGGCCGGGCCGGGTTGGCCGAGTCGCCGAAGAATGCCTTCGGCGAGCGCCCCGAGAGGGCCCGGGACGCCGCCACCATCCCCCCGTGGTCCTGGAGGTAGTCGTCGGAGTCGAAGATGTCATGCTCCCGGTTGTCCTGGTTCTTCACCGCGACCTCGATGGCCGCCAGGCGGCGGGCGAACGCGTCGGCGGCCGGGCGGACCGACCCGCCGGCGCCGTAGGCCCAGCCCCCCCAGGTCACGTACACCGAGGCGAGGTCGGCGTCGGTCGCCCACTGGCCCGACTCGAGCAGGGCCAGGATCCCCGAGCCGTACGCGCCCGGGCGCGGGCCGAACACCCGGGGCTCGCCGGCCCCGGTCTCGGCCACCGGGTTCGGCGCGGGGTCCTCGGCCCCTGCGGCCAGCCGGACCGCCTCGTCGAGCAGGTCGAGCACGTGGGGGAACGCATCCCGGAAGAAGCCCGACACCCGCAGGGTCACGTCGACCCGGGGCCGGCCGAGCTCGGCCGCCCCGATCACCTCGAGCCCCTCGACCCGGCCGCTCCCCTCGGCCCACCGCGGACGGACCCCGAGCAGCGCCAGCGCCTCGGCCACGTCGTCGCCGCCGGTCCGCATGGCGCTCGTCCCCCACACCACCAGGCCGACCGACCTCGGGTACCGGCCCTCCTCGGCCAGGTGCCGGGCCACGCCCGCGTCGGCCAGCGCCCGGCCCACGTCCCAGGCCAGCCGGGAGGGCACCCCGCGCGGGTCGAGGGCGTAGAAATTGCGCCCGGTCGGCAGGACGTTGGCCGCCCCCCGGCTCGGCGCCCCGCTCGGGCCGGGGGCCACGAAGCGGCCGTCGAGCGCGGCCAGGACCCCACCGAGCTCGTCGGTGGTCCGCTCGAGCGCGGGGACCAGCCGCTCGCACACGAAGCGTAGGACCGGGAGGTCCGGGACCCCGTCGGTCCGCGCCGCGTCGAGGTCGAAGCGGTGGCGTTGGCAGCGCTCCAGCCAACCGAGGCACTGCGCCTCGATCCGGTCGGTATCCCGCCGGGACCACCCCTCGAGGGTGAGCCCGAGGGCCCGGGCGGCTTCGGCCCGCAACGAGCCGACCCGACCCTGGGGCAGCCGGGTAATGGCGGCCACGAGCTCAAGGAGCTCGCGGCCGACCGGCGGCCGGCCGAGCGTGTGCAGGCCGCCCCGGATCTGGGCGTCCTTCAGCTCGCACAAGTAGCCGTCCACCTCCACCAGCACGTCGTCGAAGGCCGGGTCGTCGAACCCGCCCCCACCCCCGGGCGCCTCGAGCCCGAGGTCCCGGTGGATCTCCGCCACCACGAGGGCGTCCCACACCTGGGCCCGGATCGTGGGCAGCTTGGCCGGGTCCAGCGAGGCCAGCTGGGCGTGCTGGTCGAGCAGGTCCTCCAGCCGGGCGAGGTCGTCATAGGTGTCGGCCCGGGTGAGGGGCGGGACCAGGTGGTCGACGACGACCGCGTGCGAGCGCCGCTTGGCCTGGGTCCCCTCCCCCGGGTCGTTCACGACGAAGGGGTAGACGAGCGGGAGGCTGCCGAGCGCGGCGTCAGGGAAGCACTCGTCGGACATCCCCACGCCCTTGCCCGGGAGCCACTCCAAGGTGCCGTGCTTGCCCACGTGCACCACCGCGTGGGCCCCGAAGCCCTCGGCCAGCCACCGGTAGAAGGCGAGGTAGTGGTGGGTGGGGGGCAGCTCGGGCGAGTGGTAGACGGCGACCGGGTTCTCCCCGAAGCCCCGGGGCGGCTGCACCACCACCACCACGTTGCCGAACGAGCGGCCGGAGAAGACGAAGGTCCCCTCGCCGGCGGCGTTGACCGCCACCGTGCCGGGGGCCGGCCCCCAGTGCTCCTCGACCGCCCGGCGGGTCGCCTCGGGCAGCCCGGCGAACCACGCCCGGTATCCGGGGACGGCCAGGCGGCCGACCGCCGCACCCGGCGGCGCCGCCTCGGGCCCGTAGACCAGGCCGTCGGCCCGCTCGGCCATGAGCTCGTCACGGCCGGGGCGCTCCCCGTCCAGCCCGTAGCCGGCGGCGGCCATCGCGTCGAGCAGGGCGAGCACCGAGGCCGGGGTGTCCAGCCCGACCGCATTGCCGAGCCGGCTGCGCCTGGTTGGGTAGGCCGAGAGCACGAGCGCCACCTTGCGGTCCTCGACCGGGATCCCCCGCAACCTCCCGAGAGCCACGCTCAGCCCGGCCACCCGGTCGAGGCGGTCGGGGACGGTCCGGTACGCGCTGATTGCGGTCCCGAGATCGTCGCCGTCGTCGACCTCCTCCTTGAAGGAGACGGGGACCGAGACGATCCGCCCGTCGAACTCGGGGATCGCCACCGACATGGCGACGTCGATGGGGCTCAGCCCGCGCGCCGAGGTCCGCCACGCCTCGGTGCTGGTGGTGGCGCAGACCGCCTGGACGACCGGCACCCCGAGCGCGGCCAGGGCGCCGGGGTCCCAGCCCTCGAGCGACTCGTCCATCGCCCCGGCGGCGAGCACTGTGGTCACGACGGCGTCGACCCCGGCCTCGCGCAGGATGCGGAGGGCCGCGTGCTCCTCGTCGCCGGGCCGGGCCCGCAGCGAGTACGCGTACAGCGCCATCGGCTCGCCCCCTGCGGCGTCCAGCGCCTCACACAGCTCGTCGACGAACCGGGTGTTCCCGGCGACCAGGTGGGCCCGGTAGAACACGACGGCCACCACCGGCCGGCCGGAGCGCCGGACCCGGTCCCGGTACAGCCCACACTCGGGCACGACCGACGCCGGCTCGAACCCGAGCGCCGTTCCGAGCAGGTGGTCGGAGAGGAACCGCAGGAGCTGCTCGAGGTTCCTCGGACCCCCCTGGACCAGGTACTCGAACGCCCCCACCACGGTCTCGAGCGGTGCCGAGGACGCCTCGGCCAGCTCCCGGTCGACGAAGGCCTCACCGCCGAAGGCCACGAACGGGACCCCGGCCGCCGCGCAGTCGTCCCGGAGCCGGTCGAGGTGCGCCCAGGCCCGGCGGCCGCCGAGCAGCCGCACGACGACCAGGTCGACCCCCTCGAGCGGGGGGACGGCGTCGAGGCGGTCGGGGTTGGCGGCGCGCAGCGGGCCCGGTTCGGCCAGGGCCTCGGCCAGGGTGCGCAGGCACAGCAGCTCGGTGTCCGCGTTGGTGAGGAACAGGATCACGAGGGCACCCCTTCGGCCACGATCCGAAAGAGGGCGTCGAGGTCGAGATGGGCAGCCAGGGCGTCGGCCACCACGTCGACCCGGCGCCGACGGACCTCGGCGAAGGGCAGCGGGCCGGGCTCGAACGGCTTGCCCCGCCGCGCCGCCACCGCCGAGAGCCACGCCGCCCGCAGCCCGTCGTTCTCCAGCACCCCGTGCAGGGTGGTGCCGTAGAGCGCCCGGGCGTGGTCGGCCACGCCTTCGGGCTCGGGTCCCGTCCCGTCGGCCTTTAGCTCGAACCAGGGGCCGGCCCGACCGCCCACCTCCACCATCCCGTGGTGGATCTCATACCCGGTCACCGCCAGCCCGCTCGAGCGCTCGGTCCCGAGGCGCCGGGCGGTCCGCTTCTCCTCGGCGAAGCGGGTCACCACTTCCACGATCCCCAGCCCTTCGACCGTCCCCGGGGCCGACTCGACCCCCAGGGGGTCCTCGATGCGTCGCCCCAGCATCTGCAGCCCGCCGCAGATGCCGAGCACCGCCGGGGGGTGCGTCGAAGCCAGGGCGGCGGCCAGGGCGGCGTCGAGCCGCCGGGCTCGGAACCACCCCAGGTCGGCGATGGTGGCCTTGGTCCCCGGTAGGACGACCACGTCCGGCGCCCCCAGCTGCCCGCGGTGCTCGACCCAGCGGACCGCGACCCCCGGCTCCGCCCCCAGGGCGTCGAGGTCGGTGAAGTTGGAGACCCGGGGGAACCGGACGACGGCGACGTCGAGCGCCGAGGACTCGTCGAGGGACGGGCCGGTGAGCCAGGCGGAGTCCGAGGACAAGGCGAGCGAGTCCTCGGCGTCGATCGCCACCCCCTCGAGCCACGGGACCACCCCCAAAGCCGAGACGCCGATGCGGGAGGAGAGCTCGGCCGGACCGTTCCCGAGAAGCGTCGGGTCGCCGCGCAGTTTGTTGATGATGAACCCCCGCACCCGCGCCCGCAGGGGCGCCGGGAGCAGCTCGACCGTCCCGAAGAGGTGGGCGAAGACCCCGCCCCGGTCGATGTCGCCCACCACGACGGCCGGGATCCCCGCCGCGTCGGCCAGGCCCAGGTTGACCAGGTCCCCCTCGAGCAGGTTGATCTCGGCCGGGCTGCCGGCGCCCTCGAGGACTACGACGTCAAAGCGTCGGCGCAACCCGGCCAGGGCCTCGAGCACAACCCCCCGCAGCTCCGGCTTGGCGGCGTGGTAGTCGGCCGCGTCGAGCACCCGCCACGGGCGCCCCATGACCACGACCTGGCTGCGACGGTCGGTGGTCGGTTTGAGCAGGATCGGGTTCATCGCGACGTCAGGCTCCACGCCGGCCGCCTCGGCCTGGGCCCCCTGGGCCCGCCCGATCTCCGCCCCCGCCGCGGTCACCACCGAGTTGAGCGACATGTTCTGGCCCTTGAACGGGGCGACCGAGACCCCGCCGCGGGCCAGCAGCCGGCACAACCCGGCCACGAGGAGGCTCTTGCCCGAGTTGGATGCGGTGCCGCAGACCATGACCGCCCCCCGCAGGTCGCGACCGGTCATCGGGCCGAGCCGACCGGGCGGTCGACGGCGCGCGTGGCCAGCGCCCGATCGAGGCGCTCGAGGCCGCGCTCGTCGGGCACCGCGATCCGCACGTGGTCGGCCAGCCCGAAGGAAGCGCAGTCCCGGACCACCACCTGCTCGCGGGCCAGGTCGCTGCGTAGCCCGGCCGCGCCAGGCACCAGCACGAAGTTGGCGTCGGAGGGGGAGGGCTCGTACCCGTGCGCGCGGAGGACCGAGACCAGGTCACGGCGGGCCGCGGCGATCCGAGCCGCCCAATCGGTCACGTCGGCGAGCTCGAGGAACTCGGGCAGGCACGCGAGCGCCAGCGGCGAGACCGACCACGCCGGCTGCCGGCGCTCCAGCCGGGCCACGAGTCCGGGCCGACCGAGCGCGGCACCGTCGTCGGCGGGGACGACCACGTAGCCGATCCGCAACCCCGGACAGGCCAGCACCTTGGTGAGCGAGCCGAGGACCACCGACCCGCTCCGCCCCGGGGCGCTCCAGCGCCCGGTGCTCAGGGGGTAGAAGGCCTCGTCCCACACCCCGGCCCGCTCGCCGTGGGCCGCCAGGCGGCCGCTCGGGTTGTGCGGGTCGGACCGGAACCTCGGGGCCGATGCCTCGAGGGTGGCCAGGTGCCGGGCGTAGAGGGAGAACTCCGGCCCCTCGACCCAGCCCCGTTCGAGCTCCGCGGCGACGAGAGCGATGGCCTCGGCGCCACCGTTGGTCACGAGCACCCGGGCCGGGTCGACCCCGAGGACGACGGCCAGCCCGGCGCGCCCCCGGTCGAGATCCAGCCGGTCGGGGTAGCGGCCGATCGTGCTGGCCAGGTGGTGGGCGACCACCGGGGCGAGGTCGGGCGCGAACGGGTTCAGGCTCACCGACAGGTCGAGCACCGAGGCCGCGTCGACCCCGAGGGACGACGCGACCAGCCGGGCGTCACCGCCGTGCTCGCCCGGCACCGCCAGGCTCACCGTCGGCTCCCCCGGCGTCGCCCGACCCTCACCGAGAGCGCCCAGAGCGAGACGAGCACGAGCTCGAGGAGGCTCACCACCCGCCGAACCAGCCCGAGGGCCCGGGCGATGTCCGCCGCCTCCGGGGGGCGCCCGTCCCCGAGGTTCGGGCGGACCTCGGCTCGGCCCCCGTAGTGGTTCGTCCCCCCGAGGGCGAGGTCGAGGGCCGCGGCGAAGGCGCCCTCGACCACACCGGCGTTTGGGGACGGGTGGGCGCCCGCCTCGGCGTGCCAGATCCGCCAGATCTCGCCGGCGCGCCGCGGCGTCGCCACCGCGATGAGCAGCGCGCTGAGCCGCGCCGCCGGCCAGCCGAGCGCGTCGTCGAGGCGGGCCGCGGCCCACCCGAACCGGGCGTAGCGCGCCGAGCGATGCCCCACCATCGCGTCCAGGGTGTTGGCAGCCCGATGCCCGAGCGCGCCGGGGGCGCCGGCGACCAGCCCCCACAGGGCGGTGCCCACGACGGCGTCGGAGAGGTTCTCGGCCAGCGACTCGACGACGGCACGCGCGATCTCCTTCTCCTCGAGCTCGGCCACGTCCCGGCCGACCAGGGCCGGCAGCGCGGCCCGGGCCGCGTCGAGGTCCGAGGACGCGAGGGCCGAGGCGACCTGTCCGCCCGCGTCGAGCAGCGCTCTCGACGCGCTGCAGGACGCGACGGCGAGGCCGAGGGCTGTCGCGCCGCCGACCAGGCGTCGGCAACCGACCCCGGCGACCACCGCTCCCCCGACACCGATCAGCGCGAAGATGCACCCGGCGTCCCGCCGGTCGGCCCACAGTCGCCGCTCGAGCCGCTCCATGGCCGACCCGAAGCGGGCCACCGGATGGATCGGCCCGGGGGGCTCCCCGAACAAGCGATCAGCCGCGAGGCCCAGGGCGACCACGCCGGCCCGGCTGGCGGGGGCCGTCGCGCCTACCACTTCGCCGCCGCCACCACGAGGGCGACCGTTTCGAAGGTCACACCGGCCGCCCCGAGGACGTCGCCGGTGAACCCGCCGACCCGTCGGTGCGCCAGCCACAGGACCGCGGCGGCGGCAAGCGCCCCTGCCGCCGCGGCCACCGCGCCACCGACCGGCCGCCAGAACATCGTGGCGACGAGCAGGCCGGCCAATCCACTCCCGGCGGCGACGATGGCCGGCCCGCGCCGGCCATCGGACAGGAAGGCCGACGCCAACCCGCCGGTGTCACGTCGGGCGTAGGGCAGGCACGACGGGGCGACGGCCATCACGGCCCGAGAGCCGCACCAGATCCCGGTGAGCAAGAGGATCGAGGGCGAGATCGTGCTGAGCGCGGCGAACCTCGCCAACAGGACCACCGCGGCGATGGCGATCCCGAAGGCCCCCACCGACGGCTCGCTCATGACCGCCAGGCGTCGGTCCCGATCGAGCGGTGCCAACAACCCGTCGGCCGAGTCGACGAGCCCGTCGATGTGCAGCAGCCCGGTGATCCCGAGATCGGCGGCCACGACGATTGCGGCGGCCACCGGGGCGGGAAAGGTCCGGGCGGCGGCCCACCAGAGCAGCCCGAGCACGGCGCCAATCGCCGCGCCGAAGGCCGGGAACCACCCGAACGCGCTCGACGTGGGCTCGGCGGCACCACCGATCGGGGTGAGGAAGGCCAGGGCCGAGCGGGCGCCGCTCACGGGTGCTCCGGGCCCAAGGTGAGCACGCGGCCCGCCACCACCAGCTGGACGACGTCGGCGACCCGGGCGACGTGGCGGTTGAGATCCCCGAGCGCATCGCGAAAGTCCCGGCCGAGCGAGCTCTGCGGGTGGACGCTCATCCCCACCTCCTCGGAGACGACGACGGTGGGGCGGCCCGAGGCACGACGGGCGACCAAGCGCTCGCACAGGACCGCTGCCGGCCCCCCGTCGAGGCCGAAGTCCGCCAGGCCGGCGATCCAGGTACCGAGGGAATCGACAAGGACCGGCGCGCTGGTCGCCTCGAGGACCGCATCGAGATCGCCGCCCGGCCCGACCTCGATCGTGCTCCAGGCCGCCGGCCTCCGGGCTCGGTGCTTCGCCACCCGGGCGGCCCAGTCGGCGTCGTCTCGGGGCGAGGGGCCGGTGGCAACGTAGACGAGGGAGGACCCAGGAGAATACAACGAGGCGGCGAGCCGTTCCGCCACGGCCGACTTGCCCGAGCGTGCCCCGCCGAGCACCAGGGTGATCTGTGCGTTCAACGACGTCCTCGCGTCTCACTCGGCCACGCCGGGCCGATCGGTGGCGGCGGGTTCCTGGCTTCCGCCCGACTCCGGGAACGGCCGGGGCCGGGCGGTCACAGTTGCGGGACAGTCCCGGATTCGCACCGGGTTCCTCGGGCGCCGATCGCAGCGTACCCGGGGTGGTGCTCGCAGTGCTCGGCTTGGCCCGCGAGGAACGGCGGTAGCGTGACCCGCGGTGCCCCGCCACGAGTCGATCGTGCTCCTCAACACCGGAGACGGGAAGGGCAAGTCGTCGGCCGCATTCGGCGTCATGGCGCGGGGTTGGGCACGGGGTTGGCAAGTCGGCGTCGTCCAGTTCGTGAAGGGCGGCAAGTGGAAGACCGGTGAGCGCAAGCTGGCCGCCCACCTCGAGATCGAGTGGCACACCCTGGGCGACGGCTTCACCTGGGAGTCGACCGACCTCGACGAGACCGCGGCCAAGGGACGCCATGCCTGGCAGGTCGCAAAAGAGAAGCTCGCCTCGGGCCACTACGACCTGCTCATCCTCGACGAGCTCACCTACGCGGTGAGCTACGGCTGGGTCGACGTGGACGACGTCGTCGCCGGGGTGCAAGAGCGGGCCCTCAAGACCAACGTCGTCATCACCGGGCGTAACGCCGCGCCGGAGCTGATCGAGCTGGCCGACACGGTCACCGAGATGCGCAAGGTCAAGCACGTCTACGACCGCGGTGTTCGGGCCAAGAAGGGCATCGAGTACTGACGACGCGCGCCGGCGTGGCCCGGGGCGCTGAGCGGATAAGACGACTCCGGTGACCGCCAGGCTCGTGAGCCTGCACCGCGGCACTTCGTGGTCCTGCCCGTCCAGGTCGTGAACTACAAGGCGATGGGGGCCATCCTGGCCCCGCCCCTGGCCGCCAGCGCGGTCGCGCCCTCGGGCTGATCCTGGTGGCCTCGCTCCGTCGCCGACGCCGGAACCTGGCGGTGATGCGAACCGTCGCCAACCTCGTCGCCCTGTTCCCGGCGCGCCCCGCCACCGTCCCGACCGCCCTCCTCTTGCGCTCCGAACAGCCGGCGCCGCGAGCCGGACCCCGGTCGACGCCCGCGCCCGGACCGTGGCACGGTGGGCCCATGTCGGAGCAGCCGGGGTGAGCACGACGACACTCGGGCCGCGGATCGTCATCGCCGGCTCCCACTCGGGCGTGGGGAAGACCACGGTCGCCACCGGGGTGATGGCCGCGTGGCATCGGGCGGGCTTGCGGGTCTCCTCGGCCAAGGTCGGGCCGGACTTCATCGACCCCGGCTACCACCAGCTGGCCACCGGGAGGGTCGGGCGCAACCTCGACAGCTTCCTGTGCGGCCCCGACGCCGTCGCGCCCATCGCGGCCAAGGCGGCGAGCGGCGCCGAGGTGCTGGTGGTCGAAGGGGTGATGGGGCTCTTCGACGGGATGGGATCGACCGGAGTGGCGAGCACGGCCGAGATCGCCCACCTCCTCGACGCCCCGGTGGTGTTGGTGGTGGATGCCGCCTCGATGAGCGCCTCGGTCCGGGCCCTCGTCGAGGGCTACCACCACCACCTCCTCGCCAACTGGGGCCGCCCGCTCGCCGGCGTCGTCTTGAACCGGGTGGGCAGCGACACCCACGAGGCGCTCCTCAAAGAGGCACTCGCCACCGGCGAGGTGCCGGTGCTCGGGGTGCTCCGACGGGACCCGGTGCTCTCGTGGCGGGACCGCCATCTCGGGCTGGTGCCGGTGGTCGAGGACCCCGCACGGGTCTCGGCCTCGCTCGACCTCCTGGCCGATGCCGTCGGACGCGGGATCGATCTCGAGGCGCTGGAACGGCTGGCCCGCGCCACCTCGGCTGTCCCGGTCGTCCCACTTCCCCCGGCCGAGCGCACCTCGACGACGCCGGTCCGGATCGCCGTCGTCGCCGGTCCGGCCTTCTCCTTCTCCTATCCCGACAACCTCGAGCGGCTGGAGGAGGCCGGGGCCGAGCTGGTCGGCTTCGACCCGCTCGTCGACCGCGCCCTGCCGGCCGGGGTCCGAGGCCTCTACGCCTGCGGCGGGTTCCCCGAGGTCTTCGGCGAGCAGCTCGAGGCCAACGTCGCGCTGCGAGCCGAGGTGGCCCACCGGGTCGCCGCCGGCCTTGCCACCTGGGCCGAGTGCGGCGGGCTGCTCTGGCTGGCCGGCTCCCTCGACGGCCACCGGCTGTGCGGCGCCATCCCCGCGAACGCCACCCTCGGCTCCCGGGTCACCGTCGGCTACCGCACGGCAACCCTGTGCGCCGACACCCCGATCGGGCCCCGGGGCACCGTCATGCGGGGCCACGAGCACCACTACTCGGCGTTGGACCCCCCGGGCCGCGCGCTCGAGCTCGTCGGGCGCTCTGGCGCCCGGAACGAGGGCTGGGCCACCCCGCGCCTGCTCGCTACCTATCTCCACGTGCACCTGGGCGCTGACCCCTCGCTCGCCGAGCGCTTCGTGGCCTGCGCCGCCGGGGACCCGACGGACTCCTAGGCGCGTCCGGCCGTGCGCCGGTTCAGGCCAGACAGCGCAGGGGCCGCCCGCCGTTGTACTCGACCATCTCGACCAACGCTGCCGGCCCGAGCGGGGCGCCCGGTGCGGCACCGTCGAGCTCGGCGTAGGCGCGGTGCAGGTTGCCGACAATCCGTTCGGGATCGAGCCACTCGGCGAACTCCCCGAGGTCGGTCTGGCGTGCCGCCTCGAGGGGGCTGAGGCCCGAAGACCTCGCGTCCTTCGCCGTCGTCCAGACCAAGTCGAGATAGGCGATCAGCCGGTCGACGATGTCCACGTCGCACACCTCGCCGTGGCCCGGGACGATGACCTCGGGGGCGAGCGCCTTGATGTCCTCGAGCACCCGCCTCGCCCCGGGGATCGACCCGGCCAGGTTGAACGGCGTCCCCCCGTTGAAAACGAGATCCCCCGCGTAGAGGACCGAGCGCGCCGGGATCCAGACGATGACGTCGTTGGTGGTGTGGGCCGGTGTCCCCACGTAGCGCAGCTCGCAACGAAGGTCGTCGACCCAGATCGTGAGGGAGTCCTCGAAGGTGAGCGTCGGCGGCGCCTTGACCAGGTCACCCCAGTCGACGTCGGGGAACGGACCCCTCCCGCGCTCCATGAGCGGTGCCTCGAGCAGGTCGCTTCGGCAGTGTTCGTGGGCGACGATGGTCACCGGTCCGAAGAAGCAGTTGCCGTTGGTGTGATCGAGATGCGAGTGGGTGTTGACCAGCGTGCTGACCGGCGCCACGGTCACCGAGCGGATCGCCTCGAGGTAGGCCCGGGTCCGTCGCTCGGTCGACGAGGCGTCCACGCTCACCACCTGGGCCCCTCCGACCAGGAACCCGGTGTTGTTGATGCACCAGCTGCCGTCGGGCTGCACGTAGGCGAAGACGCCGTCGCTCACCTCGTGAAGCCGGGGTGGCGCCAGGGTGTCGTGATCGTGCGCAGCCGAGGTCATCTGCACCCCCATCCCCGGGCCGACGCCGACCCCCGGCCGACGCCGGACCCAAAGTATCGGCGGCCCGCACCCCCGGCAACGGCCCGCTGGGTCCCGAAGCAGCCGCCACCTCCTCCATCGACAGCTACATCCACGGCGGGAGCGCGGGGAGCGCACCGCTGAGGGCCAGCCCCGTCCCCTCGCTTCGCTCGAGGACCCAGGCGGCGAGCTCTGGGAGCGCTCCAAAGACCACGCTGCGGATTGGGGCGGCCGGGGCGAGCACCCAGCGCTCGCCCCGCTCCCGAGCCACCAGCACGACGGCCGGCGCGTCGTCTCGGGCGGCGAGGCGACCGACCCCCTCGTCGAGAGGGCGCGGGCGACCGCCGGCTTCACCTCCCCGAAGCCCGCTCCCGCCGCCAGCTCCTCCGTGTACACCCAGACCTCGCGGACGCGCATCCAGGGGACCTCCAGGGCCAGGACCGGGAGGCCGAGTGCGGTCCGGACCTCGTGTCCCCAGGCCTCATCGGCAAGCCGGTCGATCGCCGAGCGCAACCGGGGGATCTCGCCCAGGGCCTCGGCCCGCACCTCGGCCGGCGCTCGGCGGGCGCCGGCCCCGATGTCCTAGGCGCGGTGCGCGGTGCTCGGGTGCATCGGTAACTCGACGCCGGTCTGCGCCCACCGGATCGGGTTCTCGAGCCCCGCGCGTCCTGGGCCATGTGGCTCAGCACGTGCAGCCGACTCCAACCCGGGAGTGCGGCAGGCGACGACAGCTCGTCGTCGAGCACCGCGAGCCGGCCGACGAAGAAGTCGGACCCCGCTCCATCCACAAGAAGGTCACCTCGAGGCGGCGGCGGGTCCCCTCGGCGATCACCGCCGCCGGCAGGTGTTTGCGCACTCCCCCACGCCCTCGATGGTGGTCGTCACGACGTCGCCGTCGTCCAGAAATACCGGGGGGGTGCGAGCGGCACCCACGCCCCCGGGGGTGCCGGTGGCGATCACGTCCCCGGGGCGAAGGGTCACGACCCTCGAGATGTACGACACCAGGGCGGCCGGGCCGAACACCAGCTCGGAAACGTCGGCGTCCTGCATGCGTTGGCCGTTCACGCTGCAGCCGATGGCCCCGGACGTCCCGTCCATCTCGTCGGCGGTGACCAGCCACGGCCCGAGCGGCGTGGAGCGCTCGAAGGTCTTGCCTTGCAGCCACTGGAGGGTCCGGCGCTGCCAGTCCCGGGCGGTCACGTCGTTGAGCACGCTGTAGCCGGCGATGGCCGAGACCGCCTCGTCCTCGGCGACGTTGCGGACCGGGCGGCCGATGACGATGGCGAGCTCTGCTTCCCAGTCAAACTCGGCCACCCCCTCGGAGAGGACGATGTCGTCGTGGGCCCCGACGAGGGCCGAGGGGAACTTGGCGAACAACGTCGGGAACTGCGGCAGCTCCCGGCCCGTCTCCAAGATGTGGTTGCGGTAGTTGAGGCCGACGCAGACGATCTTGTCCGGCCTCGGCACGAGCGGCGCGAAGTCGAGCGACGAACGGTCGTGGCTCGGGCCCGAGGCCGCGTCGGCCCGCGCCCGCCAGTCCGCCTGGGTGAGCAGGGCCCCGAGCTCCGGCGCGTCCCCGATCTCGACCGCGCGCTCCTCGTCGTCTCGGACCGCGCTGGTCCGGCCCTCGAGACGAATGGTTGCCAGCTTCACCGGGGTCCCCCTGTCCGACGCTCGACGGCGACTCTCGGCTGCCGACACTATCGAGCCCCTCCCGGCCCCCCGCCGTACCGGTCGGGCGCCACGAATAGCGTTCTTCGCCTGATGCCGACCGAGCCTGAGGCCGACCTGGTCCGTCACCTCGTCCACCGGGGCCTCGTCCCCGCAAGCACCCCGGTCGAGGTCTGGGAGCTCTCTGGGGGGGTGTCGGCCGACGTGTTCCTGGTCACCGCGGCCGGCCGCCGTCTCGTCGTCAAGCGGGCAGTCGATCGGCTCCGTGTCCGCCAGGAGTGGCACGCCTCGCCCGCCCGGGTCCTGCGCGAGGCCGACGCGCTGGCGCTCGCCCGAGCGATCCGGCCCGACAACGTCCCCGAGCTGCTCGATGTCGACGAGGAACGCCTGATCATCACGATGCGGGCGGTGCCGGCGAGGGCGACCAACTGGAAGGCCGACCTCTTGGCCGGAAGCGCCGAGGTCGAGGTGGGGCGTCGGCTCGGGCTGGCCCTGGCCGACTGGCACTCGACCAGCGCGTCGGACCCCCGTTCGCTCGAGTCGTTCGCCGATGCCACCAACTTCTTCGAGCTCCGGATCTCTCCCTTCTTCCTGCGGGTGGCCGAGGTCCACGGCGAATTGCGCCCGCCCATCGAGCACGTGGTCGAGCGACTCACCGGACGATCGAGCTGCCTCGTCCACGGCGACTTCTCTCCCAAGAACGTCCTCGTCGACCGACCGGGCTTCTGGGTGGTCGACTGGGAGACCGCGCATCGGGGCGACCCGACCTTCGACCTCGCGTTCTTGGTGTCCCACCTCGTGTGCAAGGCCGTCCACCGGCCAGCCCTCGCCGGCCGGTACCGAGCCTGTGCTGACGCCTTCGTCGATGCCTATCTCGACCACTCGGATCTCGACATCGGAACCGCCGACCTGGTCGCCCAGACCGGCTGCCTCGTCCTCGCCCGGGTGGACGGCACGTCGCCAGTCGACTTCCTCGACACCGACGAGCAGACGGCGGCCCGGACCCTCGCCCGCGGGGCCCTCCTCGAGCCCCCAGAGGACCTGGCCTCGCTGTGGTCGGTCGTCGAGACCGACCGGTTAGGGGGAGGTGTCCGTTGAGGGTTCCAGCACCACGAGCGGGATCTCCCGGCTGGTCCGGCGCTGGTAGCCGGCGTAGTTGGGCCGCCGGGCGACCTCGGGCCACAGGCGGGCCCGCTCCTCGGGAGAGGCGACCCGGGCGCGCATCGGACGCTTCGGCGCGCCGGCCACGGACACTTGGACCTCGGGGTGGTCGCGCAGGTTGAGGAACCACGACGGGTGGTGGTCGTCGCCACCCCGGGACGCCACGATCACCAAGGCGTCGTCCTCTTGCACCGGCGAGGTGAGCATGACGCTGTGCGGCCGTCCGCTGCGCCGCCCAGTCGTAGTCAGCTCGAGGGCGGGCATCCCCGACACCCGCCAACCGAGACGCCCGCCGGACAGCGCGAGCACACCTCGGTGCACCCGGTTCATGAGCTGGAGCGTGCGGTCGCTGGGCACGCAGGGACGCTATCAATGATGTGTTTTCCGGTTGACATTCTCCCGACTCGCCGATCCGGTGCCCCGGCCCCTCGGGATCGTGACTTCATCAGAGCCCGTCTTCTTCGGATGACCCCTCATTGATTTCCCCGACCACATCTGGCCAGGGGCGTGACGAGGTCGATCGGAGCGTCGGACCGCCACCTCGCGGCGCGCCGTCAACGGCGTCCGAGGCGGCGTCGTAGCCTGAGGCCCGATGGGTGAGCGGGACGGGGCGGACGCCGCCAGGCTGACCGGGGTCGGGGTGGGACCGGGCGACGCCGGCCTCCTCACCCTTGCCGCGCTGGAGGTGCTCCGGTCAGCCAACCGGGTGGTCGCCCCGACCACCGATCTCTCGAGGCCGGGCCGGGCCGAGTCGATCGTGGCCGCCGCGCTCCCCGGGCTCCGATTCGACCGGCTGCTCTTCGACATGAGTCCCGATGAGGACGGCGGCGCAGAGGCCCGGGCGGCGTCGCACCGCTCGGCGGCGGCGCGCCTCGTTCCTTGGCTTCGCCGAGGCGAGCACGTGGCCTTCGTCACCCTCGGCGACCCCAACCTCTACAGCACGTTCCCCTCCCTCGTCCGGGCCCTCGGTGAGCTCGGCTGGCAGGGCCGGGTCGAGACTGTCCCAGGAATCACCGCGTTCCAGGCCCTGGCCGCCGCCACCGGGACGGTGCTGCTCGACGGGACCGAGTCGCTCTCCCTCGTGACCGCGCTCGACGGCGTGGACGAGGTGGCCGAGGCGCTCGAGCGCCCCGACCGGGCCGTGGTGGTCTACAAGGGCGGGCGCCACATCGGGGCGGTGTCCCAGCTCCTGGCATCGAGCGGTCGGCTCGACGGTGCCGTCTTCGGCGAGCGCCTCGGCCTGCGTGACGAACGGGTGGGACCGATCGAGGATGTCGGGGACGGGCCGGCGTCGTACCTCGTGACGGTGGTAGTCCCACCGGTCTCTCGCGACAAGGGCGCGCGGTGACTTCGGCACCGGGTCCTCGGATCAGCTTCGTCGGGGCCGGCCCCGGCGCGCCGGACCTCATCACACTGCGGGGGGCGGAGCGGCTGGCCGGCGCCGCGGTCGTGGTGTGGGCGTCCTCCCTCGTCCCCAAGGCCCTTCTCGCCCATGCCGACCCGGGCGCCGTCGTCTACGACTCGGCCGGGATGACCCTGGAGGACGTCCTCGGCGTCTACGAGGCCAATCCCGACGCCCCTATCGTCCGACTGCACTCGGGCGACCCCTCCCTCTACGGCGCGATCCAAGAGCAGATCGACTGGTGCGTCCTCCACGAACGGTCCTTCGAGATCGTGCCCGGGGTCTCGTCGCTTTCCGCCGCCGCGGCGGCCCTCGGGCGTGAGCTCACCATCCCCCAGGTGAGCCAGAGCGTGGTGGTTTCCCGCCTGGCCACCCGCACCGCGGCCTCGATGCCGGCCGGCGAGCGGCTCGCTGCGTTCGCCGCCACCGGCTGCACCCTGGCCGTGCTTTTGTCGGCCGCCCAGCCCGAGGCCCTCCAAGCGGAGCTTTTGGCCGACCCGAGCGCGTACCGGCCCGACACCCCTGCGGCGATCGTCATCCGGGCCAGCTGGCCCGACGAGCGAGTCATCCGCACCGAGCTTGGCCGCCTGGCCGAGGATCTCCGCGCCAGCGGCGCAACCACCACGACCCTCGTCCTGGTCGGCGACGCCCTGGTCACCGAGGCACCTCGGAGCCACCTCTACTCGCCGGTTTTCGCCCACGGGCGGCGCCGGCGCTCGCGCCCCGGCTCGACCGTCGGCCGGCCCGCCGGGCGTCTCCGCCGGCGTGGCTGACCAAGGGGCGACGCCCTTCGAGCCCGACCTCTCCGAGGAGGTCGCCGCTCGGCGACAGGGCCTGCGCACCGGCTGGACCACCGGCACCTGCGCGTCGGCAGCGGCCAAGGCCGCCGCTATCGGGTTGGTGCATGGGGCCATCCCGGCGGAGGTCGAGATCGGTCTTCCCGGCGGCACCCGGGTCCGCTTCTCGGTATCGGACCCGGGCGAACTCACCGGCCCGCCGGCCGTCGCGGTGGTGGTGAAGGACGCCGGCGACGACCCGGACTGCACGAACGGCGCCCGGATGACCGCCGCGGTGGACTGGCTCCCCGACGGCCACGAGCACCACGAGCTGATGGCCGGGTCCGGAATCGGGACGATTACCAAGCCCGGGCTCGGCCTCCCGGTCGGCGCACCGGCCATCAACCCGGTGCCCCGCCGAATGATCCTGGCGGCGCTGGCCGAGGTGGACGGGCTGGCCGGATCGCCCGGTGGTGGGCGCGCGGTGCGGGTCGAGTTCTCGGTGCCCGGCGGCGAGGCGATGGCCGAGGAGACCAGCAACGAACGGCTGGGGATCGTCGGCGGCATCTCGATCCTCGGCACCACGGGGATAGTCCGTCCGTTCTCGACCGCCGCCTACCGGGCCAGCGTGGTCCAACAGGTCGACGTGGCGGCGGCCCAGGGGGAACGCCACATGGTGCTCTCGACCGGGGCCCGCTCCGAGAAAGCGGCGATGGCGGTCTTCCCCTCCCTCGACCCGGTGTGCTTCGTCGAGGTCGGCGACTTCACCGGCATCGCCCTTCGCCGGTGTGCGGCGGCCGGCATGGAGCGGGTCTCGATCGTGGCCATGGCCGGCAAGATCACGAAGCTCGCGGCCGGGGTCATGATGACCCACTGGCACCGTACCGCCGTCGACACCGGCCTGCTCGAGCGGGTGGCCACCGAGTCGGGGGCTCCGGCGGTCCTGGGCGCCGCGGCGACCGAGACCGCGACGGCCCGGCACTTCTTCGAGGCCTGCGTGGCCGCCCGCGTGCTCGCGCCGCTCGAGCGCCTGTGCCAGCTGGCCGTCGCCACCTGCAGCACCCACGTGCGGGGCCGGCTCTCGGTCGAGGTCCTCATGGTGGACTTCGAGGGCGAGGCGGTGGTCGCCCGTGCCTGAGGACGCCACCGACCTCGACGTGCTGACGGTGATCGGGTTGGCGGACGATCGGCTCGAGCTCCTCGGCCCCGACGCGCTCGGGGCGCTGCGGGCAGCACGGGTGGTGGTCGGGGGACGACGCCACCTGGCGCTCTTCGCCCGGTGGCACGAGACCAACCGGTCCGACGTCGAGACCCTGGAGATCAGGGCCGACACCGCCGAGCTCGTCGGGCGCCTCCGGGCCCGGCTGTCGGGCCGGGCCGGGCCCATCTGCGTGCTGGCCTCGGGCGACCCGGGGTTCTTCGGCATCGTGCGCGCGCTGCTCCGCGTCCTCGACCGGCGCCAGCTCCGCGTGCTCCCGGCGGCCTCGTCGGTGGCCGTGGCCTTCGCCCGGCTCGGGATCCCCTGGGACGACGCGACGGTCGTCTCCGCCCACGGCCGGCCGCTCGCCGAGGCGGTCCGGGCCGCCCGCACCTCGGCGAAGGTCGCCGACCTCACCTCCCCCGAGCATCCGCCCGAGCGCCTCGGCTCGGCCCTGCTCGACGCCGGATGCACGGTCGATCTGGCCGCGGTGTGCAGCCGGCTGGGGTCGACCGATGAAGAGGTCCGGGAGCTGAGCTTGTTCGAGCTGGCGTCGGGGCGCTTCGACCCGCTCTCGGTCGTGGTCCTGCTCGGCCCGGGCGGGCTCCCCCTCACCGGGTGGCGGGCGGCCGGCATCGACGAAGGAGACGGCGAACGGGTGCTCGCCTGGGGTCGGTCCGATGCGACCTACCTGCACCGCGAGGGCATGATCACCAAGGCCGAGACCCGCTCGGTGATCCTCGGGAAACTGTGCCTCCCGACGAGCGGCGTGCTCTGGGACGTGGGCGCGGGGAGCGGCAGTGTGGCGATCGAGTCCGCGCTGGTCGCACCGGGCCTCACGGTGTTCGCGATCGAGTCGGACCCCGAGTCGGCCGAGCGGATCGGCACCAACGCCGCCGCCGCCGGCGTCGGGATCCACGTGATCACCGGGAGGGCACCGAGAGCCCTCGACGAGCTGCCGCCACCGGACCGGGCCTTCGTGGGCGGCGGGGGGATCGAGGTCCTCTCGGCCGTGCTCCGCCGGCTCACCCCCCGTGGCCGCGTCGTGGCCTCCTTCGCCTCCCTCGACCGAGCGCTGCAGGGGGCGCGGCGCCTGGGCCAGCTGCTCCAGATCCGCGCCGATCGGGGCGAGCAACTGCCCGACGGCACCTGGCGACTGGTCGCCAACAACCCGGTCTTCGTGGCCTGGGGACCCGGAAAGGACGTCGACCGGTGAGCGGGGTCCTCACCATCTCGGTCACCGAGGCCGGCCGCCGGGTGGCCGAACGCCTCCCCTACGAGCACGCGCACGGCGACCCGGCCAAGGTCCTGGCCGCCCGCTGGGAGACGGTCGAGAGCTTCGTGGTGGTGCTTGCCCTCGGAGCCACCGTCCGGCTCGTCGCCCCGCTGCTCAAGGACAAGGCGTCGGATCCCGCGGTCGTGTGCGTGGACGACGCCGCGACCTTCGCCGTTTCGGTTCTCGGCGGCCACGGGGCGGGTGCCAACGCGCTGGCCACCGAGGTGGCGCGGCTACTCGGCGCCCAGGCCGTGGTGACGACGGCGACCGACCGGCTCGACCTCCCCGCTCTCGACCTGCTCCCCAACCTGCGGGCCGAGGGGGATGTGGCCGGAGTCACCGCGGCGCTGGTCGCCGGTCGCCCGGTCGCCCTCGACAACGAGCTCGGCTGGCCGCTACCCGAACCGATCAGCACCCTGCTCGGCACAACCGATCCGGCTCCGGCCGGTCGGGTCGTCGTCACCGATCGGGCGCGGGAGCCGGCCGCCGCCACCGTCGTCCTGCGCCCGCCCTCGCTCGTCGTCGGCCTCGGGACCACCTCGGACGCCTCGGAGTCCGCCGCGCTCGACGCGGTGCGCGGCGTCCTCGTGGCTGGTGGGCTCTCCGAGCGCTCCCTGGCCAGCATCGCCACGATCGATCGGCGGTCGGACCACCGTGCCATCTGTGCGGTCGCCGACGCCTTCGACCTCGCGGTCCGGAGCTTCCCGGCCGCCGAGCTCGATGCCGTGCTCGTCCCCAACCCGAGCGAAGTGGTGGCCTCGGCGGTCGGGACCCGCTCGGTGGCCGAGGCGGCGGCGCTGGCCGCAGCCGGAGAGGACGCCGAGCTCGTCGTAGCCAAGACCATCGTCGGTCGGACCACCGTGGCAGTGGCAAGAAGGGCCCGGCCGGCCGGGTCGCTCCACATCGTCGGGCTCGGTCCGGGCTCGGTCGCCCAACGCACCCCCGAGGCCGCGACCGCGGTCCGCCACGCCCAGGCGGTGGTGGGGCTGGACGCCTATGTCGAGCAGTGCTCGGACCTGTTGACCCCGTCCCAGGAGGTCCACCGGTTCGCCATCGGAAGTGAGGTGGAGCGGGCGCGACTGGCCCTCGACCTCGCGGGCCGGGGTGCCCGGGTCGCCCTCGTGTGCTCGGGTGACGCCGGGGTCTACGCCATGGCCTCCCCCACCCTCGACCTCCTCGACGAGGCGACGGCGCGCGACGTCGAGGTGCGCGTGGTCCCCGGGGTGACCGCCGCCCTGTCGGCGGCGGCCCTGCTCGGCGCGCCCCTCGGCCACGACTTCCTCACCATCAGCCTGTCCGACCTCCTCACCCCCTGGGGGCTGGTCGAGTCCCGGGTGCGGGCCGCGGCGTTGAGCGACCTGGTCGTCGTGGTCTACAACCCGCGCTCGAAGACCCGGACCTGGCAACTGGAGCGGACACGCTCGATCCTCCTCGAGCACCGTCGGCCCGACACCGTGGTCGGGGTCGTCACCGACGCCGGCCGCCCGGACCAACGGGTGTGGGTGACCACGCTTGGCCAGCTGGAGTGTGCAGCGGTCAACATGACCACGTGCCTCGTGATTGGTTCGTCGACGACCCACCTGCGCGCCGGACGGATGGTCACCCCGCGGGGCTACGACCGGTGATCGCGAAGAGGGCGCGGTGAACGTTTTCGCCCTGCCCCTCGCGCTGAACGCGAGCTGCACGGCCTGCGGGCTGTGCCTCGTCACCTGTCCCGAACGTGCCCTCCTGCCGGCACCGGGACGTCCGAGCGTCGATGCTCGCCGGTGCACCCGCTGTCTGGCGTGCATCGAGGTCTGCCCGCGCGACGCGATCGTCGAGCTCGGACGATGACCGACGGCGACCGGCCGAGCGACGGCCAAGGGGTCGAGCCCGAGGTGCACCCGATCGAAGCCGAGAGCTACCGGCTCCTCGAGCAATTGGTCGACCTGTCGTCGTGGCCGGAGGGGCCTCGCGCCGTCGCGGCACGGGTGGTCCACGCGACGGCTGATCCGGCCCTGGTGGCACACCTGCGCGTGCCTACCTCGGCGGTCATCGCCGGGGTGGCCGCCATGGCCGCCGGGGCGCCGGTCGTCTGCGACGTGGAGATGGTCCGCGCCGCGATCACCGGCGTCAACGCGGTGTGCACCCTCGGCGAGGTGGCCCAAGCCGGACCGTACCCGAGCCGGTCGGCCGCCGCCATGGCCAAGGCGGCGGCGGCCCACCCCGACGGGGCGGTCTTCGTCGTCGGCTGCGCGCCCACCGCGCTAGCCGAGGTGGTCCGCCTGATCGACGCCGGGTCACTCCGGCCGGCCCTCGTGATCGCGACCCCGGTCGGCTACGTCGGTGCCGCCGAGGCCAAGGAGGCCCTCTTGGAGCTGGCGGAGCGCCGCGGCGTCCTGGCCATGACGCTCCGCGGGGAACGTGGCGGTGCGGCCGTGGGTGCGGCCATGCTGAACGCGATCTCCCGACTCGCTAAGACGGTGCCGCCGCCGACCCGGCCGCCGGCGCTGCTGTTGATCGGACACGGCACTCGCTCGGCCGCAGGTGCCGAGGAACTGGGGCGCTTCGCGGTGGCCCTCCGGGACCGGCGACCGGGGGTGGCGGTGGAGGCCGGGTTCATCGAGTTCGTGGATCCGTCCTTGGACACCGCTATCGACCGGCTGGTGGAAACCGGCGCGTCCCGGGTCGTGGCGGTCCCCCTCCTCCTCCTCGGGGCCGGGCACCTGAAGGACGACGGGCCGGCCGCGCTGGCGAGGGCCAGGCTCCGCCACCCCTCGGTGGCCTTCAGCTACGGACGGGACCTCGGGCTCCATCCCGACGTCCTCGCGACCGTCGAGGACCGAATCCGCTCGGTGCGTTTCTCCGGTCGCGACCTTGCTCCGTGGCTCGAGGGCCCCGGCGACGCCGTGGTGGTGGTCGGGAGGGGCTCGACCGATCCCGACGCCAACGGCGACCTGGCGAAGGCGGCCCGGCTGCTCGCCGACGGGCGGGGCCTGGCGATCGGCGGCGCGCGTTCGGGGAGGCCGGGGCCGACGCCGGCGCTCGGGTTCGTAGAACCGGCCTTCGTGTCGCTGGCCCGGCCCTCGGTCGCCGAGGCGCTCGAGCGCTGCCGGCAGCTCGGCGCCCGACGGATCGCGGTGGTGCCGTACTTCTTGTGCACCGGGCTCCTGGTCGAGCGGATCGGCGAGCAGGCCCGGGACTGGGCCGCCGCCCACCCCGACGTCGAGGTCGCGCTGGGCCGGCACATGGGGCTCGACGAGCGCATCGTCTCGTTGCTCTGGTCCCGCTACGACGAGACGTTGGGGACGCCGGTCACCATGAACTGCGACGGCTGCCTCTACCGCACCCCGCTTCCGGGCTACGAGCACCGGGTGGGAACCCGGCCCGGCGTCCCGGCGAGCGACCCCGGCTGATCAGGGTCTGGAAACCCTCGGCGCCGGGCCCGGTGCCGCCCGGGCGAGACCGTCGGGCGTGGTCGTTCAGGTACGCGAAGGCGGACAAGCCGTCCGACTCCCGGTCGTCGATGACCCGTCCCCCCTTGTGGGGATCTCCCGGGCCAGGACCTCGAAGCCGCCAAGTTGGTCGGTGCCCTCCTCTAGCGCGCCGAACCACCAGCGGCCCCGCAGCTGCGGCGGGGTGATCGGCAAGTAAGGCGGTCCCGTCCACCGTCCGAGGATCACCTCGGTGTCGCCCTGGGCCGGCACCCACAGCTCGACGTCGGCGTCGGGATGGTCGACCGCTCGGCACGCCGACCGGTCCCGGCGTCCGCGACCTGGGTCCGGACCTCCCCCTGGTGGGTGACGGCAACTCAGGAGGTGTGGCCGCCGTAACCGACGAACTCCGGTCCCGGTGCCGGGGTCGAGCCGCGCACCCCGAGGAGGCCCAGTTGGCTGGTCGGAATTCCTTTGTTTAACCAGCTCAGCGCGCCGGACAGTGCTCGCGATTTGGGGCGGCATCGGCTGAACTTCCTCCATGAGGGGAACCGCTGAACTCCAAGCCAGTTTCACGTCGATCGACATGATCTGCGAGGAGCTCCTCGACGACGAGGGCTTCCTGGCGACGTTGCGACAGGCGCGCGGGACGGTGTTCTCCGACGAGGACTTCGACCGGCTCTATCCGTCGGGGCGGGGTCGCCCCTCCCACCCGCCCTCGGTCCTGGCGGCCCTGCTCTTGGCCCAGCTCTTCTACGGGGTCTCGGACCGAGAGGCCGAACGGCGCAGCCGCCTTGATCTCTCCTGGAAGGACGCCCTCGGCCTGCCCCTCGAGCACCGGGGGATCCCTCATGTCTGCCTGGTCGAGTTCCGAGCCCGGGTGGTGCGGGCCGGCATGGCCGGGTTCTTCAACACCCAGCTGCTCGAGCTGGCCCGCCGGGCCGGAGTGCTCGGCCACCGCCGGGTGGTGGACTCCACCGGGATCGCCGACTGCGTGGTGACGATGGACACGATCACCCTCATCCAAAGCGCCACTCGCCAGGTCCTCGACCGCTTCGATCGGCTGGAGAAGAAGGCAGCATCGGGGCTGCGCTCGTCGCTCCGGCGCACCGACTACGACCAGCGGGCCAAGCCCGAGATCAACTGGTCGAGCGAGGCCGAGCGCTCCGAGCTGCTCTCCGAGCTCTATGCCGATGCCACCGCCGTCCTTCGAGCCGTCGAGGGCACCGCCGACGTTGAGCTCGCCACCTCGGCCGACCTGCTCGGTGTCGTCGTCGCCCAGGACCTCACCGAGACCGACGGCGAGGTCGCCATCACCCGTGGCGTCGCCTCCTCCCGGGTGATCTCGACGGTGGATGTCGACGCCCGGCACGGCCACAAGAGCCGGGCCGACCGCGACGACGGCTACTGCGATCATCTTGACGATAAGTGCCTTGCTGATGGTTGCGGCTTCGGTCTGACCCAGACGGCTACCGGCTTCGTGCCTTTGCCTTGATCTGTCGACCGGGGTCGCGACCATCGTTCTTGGCGCGGCCGACCGAGCGAGCAGTGACCTGATAGGAGGCTGGCAAGAGCCCCGTCGCAGTACTGTCCGCACGCCCGGCGACCGGCCATCGACCAACTTGAGAGGAGAACGATGGCAAGGTCCACGATCGCGCAGGCTGGCCCTCGCGTCACTGTCGGTGTCGACACCCACAAAGACGTCCACGTAGCGAAGGCAAAAGACGAGCTCGGTCGTCCCCTCGGGGAGAAGAGCGTCTCGGCGACCGCTGCTGGCTATCGGGAGCTTCTCACCTGGGCCAAGGGCCTCGGCGAGCTCGAGGCCTTCGGAGTCGAGGGCACCGGAAGCTACGGCGCAGGGCTCGCCCGATTCCTCCTCGCCAACGAGGTGATGGTCTTCGAAGTTGTCCGACCCAACCGCCAGCGCCGCCGCCGCAACGGCAAGTCCGATCCCGCGGATGCGGACGCGGCGGCCTCCGCTGTCCTTTCTGGCGAGGCCTCGGCGATCCCGAAGGCCGGTGACGGCGACGTCGAGATGATCCGGACGCTGCGCATCGCTCGAAAAACCGCCGTGAAGTCTCGGACCCAGGCGATCAACGCGATGAAAGCGCTGATCGTGACGGCGCCGGCGGAGCTGCGAGAGGCCCTCCCTCAGGTGCGTAGATCGGTCAAGCGACTCGTGCAGGTCTGTGCCGCGTTCCGTCCTGGCTCCCTCGATCATCCTCTCGCTGCTTGCAAGCTCGCCCTCCGATCGCTCGCACGGCGCTGCCAGGCACTCGAGCAAGAGATCGCCGAGCTCGGCGCGGCCCTTGAGACGCTTGTCCAGCGGGCCGCCCCGCAGCTCATCTCGCACTTCGCTGTCGGCACCGAGACGGCGGCGACGCTCCTCGTCATCGCCGGCGACAATCGCAATCGCCTGCACTCTGACGCGGCCTTCTCCAGCCTGTGCGGGGCATCGCCGGTCGAGGCGTCCTCGCGCAAGGTCATCCGCCACCGGCTGAACCGAGGCGGCAACCGGGAGGCGAACGCAGCGCTGCATCGCGTCGTCCTCGTCCGGCTCCGCTGGCATCAACCGACGCGCGACTACGTCGAGCGGAGGACGAAAGAGGGGCTGTCGAAGCGGGAGATCATGCGCTGTCTGAAGCGTTACGTCGCCCGCGAGGTCTACGGCACGCTCAGCGGAACGAACAGCGCCGGGGGCGTCCCGGTCGCAGTTCCTTACGTCACTTGACATGTATAGGAGGATCAAGCTGCACCTCTCGACCGACATCGACTCGGACCTCGTCACCTCAGCCCTGGCCACGAGGGCGACCACCCACGATGCAGCGGCCTTGGGCGAGCTCGTGGACCACGATCCGGTGCCGGTCCAAGAGATCGTCGCCGACACCCACTACGGCGGCGGGGACACCAGGCGGGCCCTCGGCGCCTCGGGCATCGAGCTGGTCGCACCGGCCCCACCGATCCCTTCGAACGGCCAGTTCTTCAGCAAGTCCGAGTTCAGCATCGACCTCGACCAACAGCAGGTGACCTGTCCCGCGGGGATCACGGTCGAGATCCGGTCGAGCAAGGCGGCCCGGAAGCAGGTCTGCTTCGGCGAGCACTGCGCCTCGTGCCAACTCCGGCCGCGCTGCACGACCCGAACCAGAGGTCGGATCGTCGAGATCAACCCGGCCGAGTCGCTGCTCGCCGAAGCCCGGGCGCAACGCCTTTCGCCTGCCTTCACGGCTCGCTACCGCGAACGGGCCCGAGCGGAGCGCAAGAACGCCCAGGTGAAGTCCCGGGTCCCCAAGGTCCCCTGGCGTGGCCTGCACAAGGTCGACGCCTGGCTCAAGATCCGAGTTGCGGTGCTCAATCTCGACCGAATGGGCCGGATCCCTGGGCTGATCGGATGACCAGCAGGCTCACTCCCGTTGCTGGGTTCGCCTCGGCGCGAAAGGGCACTTCCCGACCAGCCAACTAGGCACACCTGATCACCCCACCACGCGCGCCAGCGCCACGGACCGGGGACGACATCGGCGGCAGTCTCGCGCATCGTCGCTGGTGCCACCCGGGACCGCGCGCCGCGCCGCGTTCTCGGCCGGTTCCCCCGAGTCCTCGGGCGATAGGGTGACCGGAGGTCCTGGGAACGTTCTCAGGTTGGTGCGAGGGAGGGGGACCCATGAAGGTCGACGCCGAGGCCGCCGGATTCGACGAACGGCGCCTGGAGCGCATCACCGACCACTTCGACCGGCGTTACGTGTCGACGGGCAAGATCGCCGGCTGCCAGATCACTGTGCTGCGGGGCGACCACGTCGCCTACCACCGCTCGCTCGGGCTCATGGACCGGGAGCGGGCCAAGCCGGTCACCGAGGACACGATCTGGCGGATCTACTCGATGACCAAGCCCATCACCTCGATCGCGCTGATGCAGCTCTACGAGCAGGGCGCCTTCTTGCTGACCGACCCGGTGCACCGCTACATCCCGTCGTGGGAAGGGCTCACGGTGGGGACGGTGCGCGACGACGGGTCGATCGAGACCTCCGAGCCCGACCAACCGATCACCGTGCGTGACGCCCTCATGCACACGACCGGTCTGCCGAGCAACCTGGCCCCGGTCCACCCGATCGACCGGGCGTTCGACGCCGAGCGCCGCGAGGCGGCGGGTTCGGCCACCCTCGAGTCGGTGTGCGAGATCCTCGCCCATCATCCCCTCAAGTTCCAACCCGGCACCCGGTGGAACTACGGCCTGTCCACCGACATCTGCGCCCGGCTGATCGAAGTCATCTCTCACCAGGCGTTCGACGAGTACCTGGCCCAGGAGATCTTCGAGCCCCTCGGCATGGTCGACACCGCGTTCAGCGTCGGCGACGACAGGCTGGCGCGCTTCGCCGCCAACTACGCCCATCACGCCGGCCGGGAGCCGAGCCTCTTCGACGACCCGGAGACCTCCACCTACCGGCGCCAGCCGTCCTACCTCTCGGGTGCCGGGGGGCTGGTGTCGACCACCGCCGACTACCTGGCCTTCTGCCGGATGCTGGTCGGCGGGGGCGAGCTCGGTGGCCACCGCATCATCGGCCGCAAGACCCTCGAGCTCATGACCGTCAACCACCTGCCCGGCGGGGCCGACCTCACCCAGATGGCGGTCGGCGGCTTCGGGGAGGCCGGGTTCACTGGAGTGGGCTTCGGCCTCGGCTTCGCCGTCGGCCAGGGCCCGGCGGCCACCTCCATGGTGGGCTCCGCCGGTGAGTACTACTGGGGCGGGGCGGCGTCGACCGCCTTTTGGATCGACCCCAAGGAGGACCTGGCGGTCCTGTTCATGACCCAGCTGATGCCCTCGGCCGCCTACCCGTTCCGGGCCCAGCTCCGCTCCCTCGTCTACCAGGCCCTGGCCGACTGATCGTCGGCCCGACGCGCGGCCCGCGTCCACCCCCTTCGTTCGCGGACCAGAGGCGGGGGCCCGTCACCGGGTCCCGGCGGGTGCCGGGAAACTAGCGTCGACCCATGGTCCAGGCCGCGCCGGAGCCAGCCCCCGAGTCCGATCCGCTACGTGAGCGCCTTCTCGACGCCGCCGCCCGGGTCTTCGCGGCCAAGGGCTACTCGGGTACGCGCATCATGGACGTGGTCGCCGAGGCCGGCCTGTCCACCGGTGCCGTCTACGGGCGCTTCGGGTCCAAGAACGACCTCTTGCGCGAGGCGGTCTGCAGCCGCTCGGCCGCCCGGCTCCGCAGCGACGTCGAGCGGGTGGCCAAGGTGGCCGACCTCCTGGTGGCCGGTGCGATGCGCGCCGAGCCGCTGAGCGACTCCGAAGCCATGCAGCTCGAGGCGTACGTGGCCGCCCGACGCGAGCCCGAGGTCGCTCAGGCCCTGGCGGAGGCGGATGAGATCTTCCGGAGCCGGGCCGAGCCACTTCTCGCCACGGCCCACCAGGACGGGACCCTGGCCCTCGATGTCGACCCCGACGCGTTCTTGTACTTCATCCGGACCGTTCACCTGGGGCTCATGGCTCAACGGGCCGCCTCCCTGGCCGCGCCTCCCGGGGAGGGTTGGGCCGAGCTCATCGCCCGCATCGTGGCCGGCTTCGGCCCGCGCGGGGACGCCGGTCCCCACGGCTCCGAAAGCGACTAGGCCACCGGCCCCCTTACTCCAGGATCCCCGGTCCGGCGACCACCCCGACCCGGGCCAACGCGACGATTTCGTCCTCGTCCATGCCGAGCCGCCCGGCGAGCACCTCGGCCGTGTGCTCCCCGATCTCGGGCGCCCGGCCCCGCACCGCCACCTCGGAACGCCCGAAGGAGAAGGGGGCGGCCAGGGTCTCGAACCGCCCCAGGGCCGGATGCTCGATCTCGACGAACATCTGCATCTCGCGGGCCTGGGGATCCTCGATGACCTCGGGTAGCTCGGCCACCTTGGCGAAGATGATCGCCCGGCCGCTCAGCTTCTCGGCCCAGGTCGCGTAGGGGGCGGAGGCGAAGAGCCGGTCGAAGATGCTGACCAGCTCCTGCGCGTGGGCGAAACGCTCGGCGGCGGTGGCGAAGCGCTGGTCCTCGACCAGCTCGCCCAGCCCCAGCGCGCCGCAGAGCGCTGGCCAGGTGGCCTGGTCGTGCGCGGACAGGACGATCCAGGCGCCGTCGGCGCAGCGGTAGACGGTGTTCATCGGTGAGACCGGGTGCTTGCGGCTCCGTTTGGTCGGCTGGCGGCGGTCCACCAGCGTGGCCGCCATGTCCACCCCGACCGTCCAGGTCCCCACCCGCATGAGCGCCGTCTCGACGAGCTGGCCTTCCCCTGTGCGGTCCCGGACCCGCAGGGCGCCCAGGACCGCGGACAAAAGTGCCAGGCCGGTCGTGTGGTCACCCTGACCCGGCCGCGGCTGGACCGGCAGGCCGTCGGGCTCGCCGAGCAGGCCGGTCACCCCGCCCCGGCCGAAGAACGCGGTGACGTCGAAGGCAAGCTGGTCGGCGTCGGACCCGGTCGAGCCCTGGCCGGTCACCAGGCCGTAGACGAGGCCGGGGTTGAGGTCGTGCAACTGCTCGGGCCCGAGCCCGTAGCGATCGAGCCGGGTCCGGGTGAAGTTGGTGATCAAAACGTCGGCGTCGGCGACCAACCGCCGCGCGATGTCGGCGCCCCGTTCGTCACCGACGTCGAGGGCGATCGAACGCTTCCCGCGGTTGTCGAGCTGGAAGACCACGTCGGTGCCCGCATAGCCCTCTGGGTAGCGGGGTTGGCGGAGCTTGTTGCGCATGGAGTCGCCCGTCGGAGGCTCCACCTTGATGACGAGGGCGCCCATGTCGGCCATGAGGGCCGACGCGCTGGGGGCGGCTACCCAGTTGGCGATCTCGACAACGGTGATGTCCTCGAGCGGTCCTCCCACCGATGCCCCCGTGCCGCTCCGGCCCTAGCGGCCCGGCTCGGGGTCGCTGTCGGAGGGCGGCGACCACCGGTTCGGGGCCACCCCGAGGACCTCGTAGAGCTCGGCCACGGCCTGGTGCCCGGTCACCACCTTGATGGTCGCCATCCCCATGGCCCGGGCCGGCTTGAGGTTGATCCCGAGATCGTCGAGGAACACCGACTCCGCCGGCTCGACGCCGAGGGCCTCGCAGGCCATCTCGTAGAAGCGGGGGTCCGGCTTGCGCACACCGACCCGGCTCGACTCGATCACCACGTCGAAGAGCTCGTCGAAGGGCCCGATGGTCTCGGTGCTCCGCTCGTGCTCGGCCGAGGCAAAGTTGTTGGTCAGCGCGGCGGTCTTGAACATGCTCTTGCAGAACCGGACGGCCTCGAGCATCTCGGGACGGACCTCGCCGCGTATCGCCGACATCACCCGGACCGGATCCACCTCGTGGCCGAGGGCGCGGCCTTCGGCGACGAACAACTCACAGAACCCGGCCAAGTCGACCTCCCCCCGCTCGAAGCGGGCCCACGCGTTGGTGTCGGAATTCGTCGAGTTCATGGTGCGGATCAGCCCTTCGGGCAGTCCGGCCTCGCGCTCGTAGCGGGCGAAGCCCTCGAAGGGGGCGGTGGTGAGCACCCCGCCCAGATCGAAGAGCACCGCTTTGATCACGGGCGCGACCGCGAAGACGCCAAGGTCCGGGGGGCCATCGCTCGACAGGGTACAAGAACCGGCGAACCCGGTCGTCCGTCCCGGCGCCGGTAGGGTTCGGCTATGGCCTTCCTGATCCGCAAGCTGATCCGCCTGTTCATCCAGCGACGGGCGGCCCGCAAGCGGACCTTCTGACCCGAGGTCACGAACGATGGTGGGCGGCGTAGGCCGTCTCCGCCTTCGCGACGTCGTTGACCAGGTCGCCGAGGGCCAGGTTGACGTCATCGAGGTGCAGCCCCCAGGTCGGGCCCAAGGTGGGGGTCACCACGGGCCGGGGGTCGCCCGGCCGCGACGAGACCCATAGCCAAGTGGCACCCCCCTTCGACTCACTGGTGGCGGTGTACCGGCCCGGATAGGTCACCCAGGGCTGTGCCGAACCGGCCGGTGCCAGGAAGTACGGCGTCAGCGGGTATGACCCGCGGCTGCCGAGCCGGGCCGGGTTGGTGCAGGACCTGCTGGCCCTTCGCCGTGGTCTGCCCGGACTGCAGACTCACGCCCGAACCGGCCCGGCCGAACAACGAGTCCTTTGGTGAGACGGTCGAGAAGCTCGAGTAGGCGATCACGCAACCGCTCTGGCCGGGGGTGGTGCACGCGGGGATGTGGGCGAAGGTGTCGCCGACCACCTTGCCCCGGGGGACCTGGACGTTGCCGCCGAGCAGGATCGCCACCACCATCCTCGATCGGAGCCTCGGATCCCGGTCCACCTGGGAACGCAGGAGCCTGATGAGGTTCACCGTACCCTGCGAGTGCCCGATGAAGATGATCGGCCTCCCCAGGTTGTCGTGGGCAAGGTAGGCCTTCCAGCCGGCCAGCAGGCTGTCGTAGGAGACGAGGTTGGCGTGCAGGTCGACGTCCAGCCCTCGGGCCAGCAAGGCCCCGGTTCGTTGCTGGTATGTGGGAGCCCAGACGTCGCAGACGTGCGAGAAACGCGACGCCTGGGCCACCGCGGCCCCTTCGATGGCCGGGGTGATGTCGGTGGAGGCGTTGGCCGGGCCTGCCGTCGCGGTCACGGTCGGATAGACGTAGAAGCAGTCGAACGCCGGGCGGGTCGCTGAGTGCGCATGCTCCACGACGAGAACGCCGTCGACCGCCAACGAGCGCGCCGTCTCCGGGTACAGGCACCGATCGGGTACCAGCCCGGGTCGGCACAGCCAGGTCACCGGGGCAGCGCTCGTCGAGTTGGGGGTCGCCGATCGGGCGCTTGGCACGCCAGCGAAGTCGACCAGGGCGAACATTGCCATGAACGCCGCGAGAACGACCAGTGCCCGGACGCCGACCCCGGCGCGCCGACGTGCCGCTGGCGGCCACGGCGGTCCCGATCGGGGCGTGCTCGAGGTCAAAAGAGCTCCTCGGGCACCCCTTGTCGACCCGAGCGGACCGGGGAGTCGTCCGGCTCTCCGCGCCTGGCGATGATGTGCAGGTCGATCCCGGCGTCGGCCGCCAGGCGCGACACCTTCCGCACGACCGACCCCCCGCCGAGGAGCTCCTGGAGCCGGTGTCGCTGACTCGAGCCGATCACGATCTGGGTGATCTGATGGTGCTTGGCGAACTCGATGATCGTCGTGGCCGGATCGTCGGACTCGAGTTCTGTCCAGTGCGCGTTGACGTCTTCGGCGAGTTGGCGAAGTCGAGCCAGTTGGTCGTCGTCGGAGGGACTAATCCCCTCACTCCGGTGCACGTGGAGCGCGTGGAGGTCGGCTTTGATCCGGGCGGCCATCCGCGAGGCGCGGCGCAGAATCCCCTCCGTGCCTGGGGCAGCCATGATCGCGACCAGGATCCGCTCGCTCGTCTCCCACACGACTCGAGTCTGATATCGGCTGAGGTGCTCGAGCAGCTGCTCCTCGGTCTCGTCGGCCAGGAACCGAAGGGCGAGTTCGCGCAGAGCGATGAGGTTGTCGGTGCGAAAGAAGTTCTCGAGCGCCTGGGAGGCCTGGGACGGCGGGTAGATATTCCCGTGCATCATTCGACGCCGGAGTTGCCATGGCGACGAATCCACCAGCTCGATCTGATCGGCTCGGCGCACCACCCAGTCGGGTACCCGTTCCCTGATCGCGACGCCGCTGATCTCTTCGACTGCATCGGCGATGCTCTCCAAGTGTTGGATGTTGACGGTCGTGATCACCTCGATCCCTGCCTCGACGAGCTCAAAGACGTCCTGCCAGCGCTTCTCGTGAGGTCCGGACCCAGGAACGTTGGTGTGGGCGAGCTCGTCGACCAAGGCAACCGTCGGGTGCCGGGCGAGCACCGTGGCCGTGTCCATCTCCGTGAAGGTGGTGCCCCGGTACTCCACGGATTTACGGGGAACGACTTCCAATCCGGCCGTCATCGCCTCGGTCTGGGGCCGAGCGTGTGCTTCGACGAAGCCGATCACCACATCGGTTCCCCGCTGGAGGCGTCGATGACCCTCGTTCAACATCGCATAGGTTTTCCCGACTCCGGCTGCCACGCCCAAGTAGACCCGGAGGTGACCTCCCCTCGCCTTCTCGGAGGGATCAGCCGAGGGTGTCGTCGCGTCGTCGGGGGGCTTCTCGTCCATGCCCGACCTCCTCGCTCAGCCCCTTGGGCCGTGTCCGGCCAGTTCCAGCTCGTAGAGCGGGTTCCAGACCGTGAGCCGACCGCGTTCCATTCTTGCCGTGCCCTCGTCGTGGCAGTGAGCACCAACCACCAGGCCAGAGATACTGCGGCGTCCGAGAAACAGGAGATCGACCTGACCGGTCCCGTCGTCGAGGACGCAACGGAACCCCGAGAGGGCCGGGTTGTCGGGCGACGGGCCGGACACGGCGTGATCCTGCCGCCGACAGCGACACGACACCGCTGGACGGCCCGGCGGCGCTCGTTGACCAGCGGGAGCCTCGCCCCGATCGCGTGGCCCTGATTCCCGGGCTCACCGCAGTTGGCCAGAGCGTTGATCAGCTCCAGCACGTCGATCGTGCTCGAACCGAGGAATCCCAACTGAGGACCGTTGGTCTCCCTGGCTATCAGCCCGCGCAGCCGGAGTGGCGGGATCCGGTGGCATTGGCGACCATCGGAACTTGCACCATCGCGTCCTCGGGCGTGATATCGGGGTCGAGGCCGCTGGCCGAGATGGTGACCAGGTCGGGGGTCGGGTCGAAGCCGAGCGCATGCCAGTGCGCGACGAGCGCTTTGGTGTCCTCGAGGAGCGCCTTCGAACGCGGGCCGAGATTGGTTGCGCCCGACTCCCCCGCCGTGAAGACGAGGACGATCAGCAGCATGACGAGCGTCCTGAGCCTGGCCGGCTTCACCTCTTTGGTCTGGATCTTCTTGCCCCGGTACTCGGGGGTTCGGCCGATCATCAGCCCTCCGATGAAGACAGCGATGATAGCGCAGTGAGCAGGCTATAGAGCCCGCTCCCGACCCCTCCGGAGGTCAGCTCCACGAGCATCATCCCGGTGAGCGCGCCGAACGCCTCCGTGGGGTTGTAGGAGTCGGTTGCGCTGTCGACGGCCCCGTCGGAGATCGACGTGTTGAACAAAGCGCTGGTCGTGTCCCTGAAGCGGGAACGCCTCGGTGACGAGCTGATGGCGAAAATCCGGCTCTACGCGTTGAAGTGGGGAGAACGGTTCCGGATCCTGGGCGGTGATAGACGTCTCGGCCAGGTGACACCACCGGCATGGAGCAACACCCGCAACCGGTAGTGCTCGAAACACTTGAAGCCACGGCCGGCCCGCTTGA
>DAHUZS010000101.1 GCA_027315045.1 Acidimicrobiaceae bacterium | reverse complement strand
CAAGCTCGGCCTGGAGGTGGTGGCCGAGGGGGTGGAGACCGAAGCCGAGCTCGAGCAGCTGAAGGTGGCCAACTGTGACGAGGCCCAGGGCTTCCTGCTCGGCCGCCCAGCCCCGTTGGAGGTCCTGCGGGAGCGGGGGGTGCTCGGCCCCCGGGACTGATCGGCCGGTTGGTCACCCGTTGCCTTGGCGACGACAGGGACTGAGCCCAAAGGACCGATCAGAGGAGCCAGGTCGTGGTTGAGCAGGACTAGGCCACCCCGCCGAGCCACCACCAGGTCGAGGCCGTTCAGCGTGATCCCGGGGATTCAGCTGGTGGGGAGAGGTGGCCCCGCCGACGTCGGAGAACGGTATTGGGCCCAGCCAAGAGGCGAGAGCCCCGGACCCCGAGGCGGCCATGGCAGTGGACGCCTGCCCGATGGCGGCGACCGTTCGTGCGCTCCGCTCAGCGCTTACCCACGTCGTGGCGCGGCCGTTGCCGTTCGATCTCCTCGTCGATCTCGCGCTCGGAGATCGGCCGGCGCCAGAAGGTGTCGCGGGCGTGGAGGACCAAGAGGACTCCCCAGCCCCCGAGCACCCAGCCGGGCCAGAAGTATCCGTGCCCGGTGCAGGCCCACACGATGACCAGCCCCGCGTTGACCACGACGTAGGCGCTCAGATGCGATCCGAAGTCCCGCTTCAGCTGGAGCCGATTGCGGGCCCGGTCCCGTTCCGAGCGACCGACGAGAGAGGCTGGCTCCGTCGTGGTGCCTGCGCCCGGTTTGCCCACTCGCCACCTCCCGGCCGGCGATCTCCATCCTCGACGCTACGGGCGCCGGAGGTCGCCTCCTAGAGGCCAAGGTCCCGACTGTCGTCGCCCCGTGGACCACTGGCCAGTTCGTCCGCTGGGTTGGGGCATGATCCCGGGTGGCAGCGATGATCGTCGTGAGAAGAATCGGACCGGATGACTGGCAGGAGTGGCGGGTCCTCCGCCTGGCCGGCCTGGCAGAGGCGCCCTACGCCTTCCGGTCGACCCTGGAGGAGTGGAGCGGGACCGGCGACATCGAGGAGCACTGGCGGACCTGGCTCGACGACATCCCGCTGACCTTGGTGGCCGACCTCGACGGGCGGCCAGTGGGCATGGTCTGCGTCACCGGCCCCGACAGTTGTGAGATCGAGCTCGCCGCGATATGGGTGGCGCCTGGGGCCCGGGGCAAGGGCGTCGGGGGCGCCCTGGTCGAGGCGGCCCTGGACTGGGGCCGCGACCAGGGAGCCGAGAGGGCGGTGCTCGAGGTGCTCGAGGAGAACCTGGCCGCGATCGACCTGTACCGGCGCATGGGCTTCATGGATCGCGGTCCGACGCGGGCATCTGACGACCCGTACCAGACCCGGGCCATGACCCGCGACCTCGCGCCGGACTAAACCGGTCGCACCCGCCTCGTCCCCTCCGGAGCCGTCCCGCGCCCTTCCGCCGAGCACCGGAGCGCGGAGCCGCCGTGTCGGGGCCCCATCGACCCTCCTTTTGTGCGCAACCAATGTAGCGAAATGCCGCGGTCTGAGGGTCGGCGTCTGGTACAACGAGGTTTCCGTCTCATGAGCGATCACGTCATGGTTCAGGTGTCGGAGGATACGGAAGGAGGGCGGGGCGAGACCCTTCGTGGAGGTGTCCGGGACCATGGCTAGGGATCGGTTCTCCGAACACCAGGCGTCGACCAACGGGGCCACCGACACCCCGACCCGCACCGCCGGGGCCCTCGGGTTGGCCGTCTTGGCCCGGGCCGAGGAGGTGGCCCAGACCGTCGCCGAACACTGGGAGCTCGGCCGGCGCTCCTTCTCCGCCGACGAGGACGCCCTCCGACCCGACGTCCACCGGTTCAGTGAGGAGGGGACCAGACGCGTCTGCCACTTCCTCATCTCCGGCGAGGTCGGTGCCGACCCCGCTTCCACCGCCAGCGCCGGCTGGTACATCGCCAACCGTTCGTCGACCCTGGCCGATATGCTGAAGATCTACCTCTACTGGCGCGACTCGCTCGTCGCGGTGCTCATCGAGGAGGCCGAGCGCCTGAGCACCGACCCTGAGGCGTTGGCGATGGCCCAACAAGCCACCCGGATCGGTACCGACGCCGCCCTCGTGGAGGTGGCCAGGCGCTGCGACGAGTACTCCGCCCTCCTCCAGACCCAGCTGGAAGAGGAGCAGAACCGCCTCAGCCACCAGGCTCTCCACGACGCGTTGACCGGGCTGCCAAACCGGGTGCTCTTCTTGGAGCGCCTGGCCACCTCGATCGAGGCCGCCACCCGGCGCTCC
>DAHUZS010000100.1 GCA_027315045.1 Acidimicrobiaceae bacterium | reverse complement strand
CACACCTCAAGAGCGACATCAAAGGTTGGATCAAGACCTGGAACGAGAACCCTCGCCCCTACGTCTGGGTCAAGACCGCAGATGAGATCCTGGCTTCCCTCGCACGGTATTGCTCACGAATCTCTGAGGCGGCACACTAGGTGATGGTGGTGCCAACGTCCTCGCCCGGTCACAAGCCGATCGGCCGGTTCGGCCTGGCTGCCGCCAGCCTCCTCGCCGGTGTCGCCCTGACCGGGTGCTCGCCGGTAGCCGTTGCCTCCCACCAGCCCCACCACCACGCCGCCGCCCCACCGAGCACGGCCAGTTCGACGACCAGCTCCACCACGAGCACCGTGCCGGTGACCACGACCACGATCGACCAGTCCGGTTGGAACATGCTCGGTACCGACCAGAACGGGATCGCGCTCGACGAGCGCACGATCGTCGGCCCGAGCGGAGCCCAGGTGACCCTGGTCCGGTTCCGCCGGGGAGCAGTCCGCTTCGCGCTGCACGTGGGCAGTTCGGACCCGCCGACCGGTTCAGCCCCGGTGCCGCCCAGCGCGGGATCGAGCATCAGCGCCACCGAGGCACCGCTCCTGCTCGCCGCCTTCAACGGCGGCTTCAAGATCGCAACCGACGTGGGCGGGTTCGAAGTCGACGGCGAGACCCTTAGTCCGTTGGTGCCGGGCATGGCCAGCCTGGTGATCGACGCCAACGGCATGGCCACCATCGGTGTCTGGGGCCAGAGCGTGCCAAAGGCCGGGGAGTCGGTCGTGAGCGTGCGTCAGAACCTTCCGCCGCTCATCCTCCAAGACACGATCAGCGCGCAGATCGCTGACATCGCAGCCTGGGGCGCCACGATCGGCCCGGCAGCGGTGGCTCGGAGCGCGCTCGGCGAGGACCTGGCAGGCAACCTGATCTACGCCGCCAGCGCGTCGGCACTGCCAATCGACCTGGCCACCGCGTTGCTCGACGCCGGCGCCGTCACCGCCATGCAGCTCGATATCAATCCCGACTGGGTCCAGCTCGACGCGGCGCCGGACCCCGGGGGCCCGCTCTCGGCGATCATCCCCGGCCAGTACCCGCCGGCCGACCAGTACCAGAGGGGTTGGACCCGGGACTTCATCACGGTGCTGGCCGCCTAGCGCTCAACACGTCGTCGAGTCGGCCGACGTTCCCGGGCCGATCTCGGGGTCCTCGACGATGCCCTGGTTGGAGGATCGCAGGATGGCACCCAGGTGCACGACGTACCACACCCCCCGCCAGGAGATCATCGACGCGATGCCGAACGAGTGGGTCTGGCCGTTCTCCTGGTAGACGACCCGTGAGTTGGCGACCTCGAAGTACCCGACGCCGTTGTAGCAAACGCCTGGTGGGATCCAGTGCCCGTACTGGGAGGGCACGTTCACCGCGAGAAGGGTCGCGCTCGCCGCGCCCGCCCCGAGCAGGGCGTGGGCCGCGGCGAGATCCGCCCCGAAGTCCAAGACCAGCCGGTTCTCGTAGTCCGACGCCGGATCGGCGATGGTTTTGAGCTGGACGTAGGCAGACTCCGGGAAGAAGGCGGGGAGAGCGGTCAAGAGCGACCCGGTGACCACCCCCTCCCACAGTGCCGCCATCTCCGCCTGGAACTGCGGCGTTTCGGCCGAGGGGAATGTGTCGGTCTGAGGGAGCGCGCCGGGGTCGGTCGTGGTGGTGGTCGTCGTCTGGGGCACGGTCGTAGTGGTGGTCGTGGTCGTGGGTCGTGCCAGGTGGAGATGGCTGGGCGCGGTCGGCGCTGCGGTCCGGCCCGGCGTCGAGCCAACGATTGCCAGTGGGAGACCGATGCCGGCGGCCACCACCACGGCGGCGCTCACCCCACGGCGCCGACGCCGTCGGGGTCGATGCCGGCCCCGGGCCCCAGGCGCCCGGGAATCGGGTGCCAGCCGAGGTTGATCGCTGCTCATGGCACCCGAAATGCTAAGTGGCGATCATGGGCCCGACACCGAACGACGCACCGGCGCCGCTCCGGAGCGCCGCGACCAAGGCACTAGGGTCGAGGACGATCCGACCGAGGAGAGGAACCGACCCGGCCCGATGGCGAAAGATGTGACGCTCGGAACCGCCGAGCACCCACCGATGCCCGGATCGTCCGACCGCTACAAGTGGATCGCTCTGTCCAACACCACGATCGGCACCCTGCTCGCGACGATCAACCTCTCGATCGTCCTGATCGCGCTCCCCAACATCTTCCGCGGGATCGGGCTCAATCCTCTGGTGCCGGCCAACACCAGCTATCTGCTGTGGATGCTGCTCGGCTTCATGGTGGTGATGGCGGTCTGCGTCGTCAGCCTGGGACGCCTCGGCGACATGTACGGCCGGGTGAAGCTGTACAACCTCGGGTTCACGATTTTCACCGTTTTCTCCGTGCTGCTGGCGATCACCTGGCTGAACGGAGCGTCGGGGGCGCTCTACCTCATCTTGATGCGGGTTGGTCAGGGCATCGGAGCGGCCTTCCTCATGGCCAACTCTCCGGCCATCCTCACCGACGCATTCCCTGCCACCGAACGGGGCCTGGCCCTCGGGGTGAACATGGGCGCGGCAATCGCCGGCCAGTTCATCGGGCTCATCCTCGGGGGGATCCTCGCACCGGCGAACTGGCGCCTGGTCTTCTTGCTCTCGGTGCCCATCGGGCTGTTCGGTACCCTCTGGGGCTACCTCAAGCTCGAGGAGCGCGGCGTTCGAGGTCGGGCCAAAGTCGACTGGTGGGGCAACCTGACCTTCGCCGCCGGCCTGGTCAGCCTGGTCTACGGCATCACCTACGGGCTGCTTCCCTACGGGGGTCACACCATGGGCTGGACCGACCCCAGGGTGCTCGGGACCATCTTCGGCGGCCTGGCCCTCCTCGTGGTGTTCTGCGTGGTCGAGACCAAGGTCGAGCACCCGATGTTCCACCTGCCGCTGTTCCGCATCCGGGCCTTCGCAGCGGGGAACGCGGCGGCGTTCCTCTCAGCGATCGGCCGAGGCGGGATCATGTTCATCCTGATCATCTGGCTCCAGGGCGTCTGGCTGCCCCAGCACGGCTACGACTTCGCGCGCACCCCGCTGTGGGCCGGCATCTACATGCTCCCACTCACCACCGGCTTCCTCGTCGCCGGGCCGCTCTCGGGGTACCTCTCGGACCGCGTCGGCCCCCGGCCCTTCGCCACCGGGGGCATGGTGGGCTCGGCGACGGGCTTCATCCTGCTCGAGGTGCTTCCGGTCGACTTCAACTACCTGGCCTTCGCGTCGATCCTGCTCTTCCTCGGCCTGGCCATGGGGTTGTTCGTCGCCCCGGTCCAGGCCGGCGTCATGAACAGCCTGCCGGCCAACCAACGCGGATCGGGTGCCGGCATGATGAACACCGCGATGAACACCGCGATGGTGCTCTCCATCAGCGTGTTCTTCACCCTCATCATCCTCGGGCTCTCCGCCCGGCTGCCCGCCGCCCTGTACCACGGGCTGGTCTCCGAGGGGGTCCCCGTACGATCAGCCCTACGGGTCTCCCACCTCCCGGCAGTGGGGAGCCTGTTCGCCGCCTTCTTGGGCTACAACCCGATGAAGAGCCTCCTCGGGCCGACCCTGGCCCACCTGCCCCACGCCAAGGCGGCCTACATCGCCGGCCGGAGCTTCTTCCCCCGTCTGATCAGCGGGCCCTTCGACAACGGGCTCCGTCGGGCGTTCGACTTCGCGGCGGCGGCCTGTCTCCTCGCGGCCGGGGCGGCGTGGTCGATCGGTGGAAAGTTCGCCCCGCAGGAGGCTCCCGACGGTCTCGACGCCAGACTGAGGGGGGACCGGGTGGCCCGACTGGCGACCGAGAGCCTGACGGCCGCGGACCCGGCGCTGCCGTCAACGACCGCCGGTTGACACCCGCTCGGCGACCCGGGCCACTAACCCCCTCGATCTCGTCAAGCGCTCGCGTCGCGTGGGACCCCCGGCATACGGCCCAGCGTCCCTGAACGCCCGCCGGTGCCGCTCACCTCGACCGCCCCAGGGCCACCTGGGCCAGTTCGACGTCCACCGGGTCCGTCCCCGCAACGCCGCTCAGACGCGGGCCATGACATCGGCGGCGACCAGGTCGAGGTGGTCCAGATCGGCCAGGTCGAGCATCTGGAGGTAGATGCGGGTCACCCCGATCCCCTGGAACTCGGCGATCTTGCGGCACAGCTCGTCGGGAGTCCCGGCCAAGCCGTGGGCCCGCAGCTCGTCGACCTGCCGTCCGATCCGGGCCGCCCGCTGCGCCAGCTCGACCTCGTCGTTCCCGCAGCAGAGGACCTGGGCGACCGAGTGGATGAGGCTGGCCGGGTCCCGCCCGATCTCCGCGCACGCCTCCTCGGCCCGCTTGAGCACAGCCCGGGACGCCTCGACCGGGGCGAACGGGACGTTGAACTCGGTCGCGAACCGGGCGGCGAGGGCCGGGGTCCGCCGCCGGCCGTGGCCGCCGACCACCACCGGCGGGTGCGGCCGCTGCAGGGGCTTGGGGAGGGCCGGGCAGTCGGCGAGCTGGTAGTGCCGGCCGGAGAACGAGAACGTCTGGCCGGCCGGGGAACCCCACATCCCGGTGATGATCTCGAGTTGTTCCCCCAGGCGCTCGAAGCGCTCTTTCAGAGCGGGGAACGGGATCCCGTAGGCGGCGTGCTCCTGCTCGTACCAGCCGGCCCCGAGACCCAGCTCGACCCGGCCGCCGCTCATGTGGTCGACCTCGGCGACGCTGATGGCCAGCGGGCCGGGCAACCGGAAGGTTCCGGCGGTGAGCAGCGTGCCGAGCCGGATGCGCTCGGTCTCCCGGGCCAGTCCCGCCAGGGTGACCCAGGCGTCGGTCGGTCCCGGCTCCCCACTCACCGCACCCATCTTCAGGTAGTGGTCGGACCGGAAGAACGCGCCGTACCCGCACGCCTCGGCCCGCTTTGCCACCGCCAGCAGGTCGGCATAGCTCGCACCCTGCTGGGGCTCGGTGAACACCCGCAACTCCATCGCCCGCCCCTCTCGTCGCCCGAAGGATAGGGGACCCGACGAGGTCGACCGGTCCGGGCGCGCCCTGGGCTCAGCGGGTCCAGCGCTCGTGGTGGAGGACCTCGGCCAAAGGGACCCGCCGCCGCCAGCCGTGGCGCTCGAGGTCCGGCGCCGGTTCGAGGTGACTCACCGGCCCCACGCACAGCCAGGCCACCGGCCGGATGCGCTCGGGCAGGTCAAGCAGGTCGGCCAGGAAGCGCTCGCGGTAGAAGGACACCCACCCGACGCCCAGGCCCTCGGCCGTCGCCGCCAGCCAGAGATTCTCGATGGCCAGGCACACCGAGTAGAGCCCGACGTCGGCGATGGCGTGACGACCAAGCACGTGGGGCGCGCCGCGCTCGGGGTCGTAGGTGACCACGATCGACAAGGTGGAGTCCAAGATCCCCTCGATCTTGATGTCGGCGAAGCGTTGTGCCTGTTCCTTGGCCAGGGATCCGGCGAAGACCTCGCGCTCGGTCGCGACGTGGGCGTGGAAGCGACCCCGGAGTGCCGGGTCGGAGACGACGACGAAGTCCCACGGCTGGGTGAGGCCGACGCTCGGGGCGGCGTGCGCGGCCTCCAGCATGCGCCGGAGGATCGCCGGTTCGATCGGGCCCCCGGTGAACTGGGCCCGGACGTCGCGCCGCCGCTCGATGGCCTCGTAGAGCCCGACCGCACGCGGGTCCCGGGCGGCCGGGGCCCCGGCCGGCAGCCCGTCCGGCTCAGCCCGACGACGCACCGAGGGTGTCGAGGTTGATCGCCCCACTCGGGGCGATCGGGTTCACCGGCTGGTTGAATTGGGAGAAGGTGATCGTCCCGTTCCCGCTGCGCGACTGCGACACCAGCTTCAAGATGTAGGGCTTCCCCGACTTGGCCACGTAGATGCGGCCGCCCGACTTGGTCTTGGTGTCGTAGCCCTCGATCACGGTGGCGCGCTGTCCGTCGACCTCGGCCGTCCCGGCAACCGTGAAGCGCGACTGGGCCAAGTTGGAGTTGAACACCGCTTTCAAGAAGGTGCCGCCGCTCACGAAGTTGGCCAGCTGCTTGCCGTTGGCGCTGGTGGCCGAGGTGCTCACCCACCTGCCGGCCAGCGCCTTGGCCGACGACTGCCCGGCCTCGACCCTCCAGAAGGTGTTGTCGGCCTTCAGGTAGACGGTCCCCGACACGAGCAGGACCTCGGCCGTCCCCCTGTCGATGGTGATGGAACCCTCGCCCTCGCCGTTCTCGATGTCCGAGCTGATCCGAAGCGAGATGGTGGTCTTACCCTCGTGGAGCCGGCCCGAGAAGCTGAACGCGCTGGCCGTCTCGGTGGCCGAGATCGCCCGGCGCACGAGCTGTTTGGGGGCCAGCGCGCCGGCAGGCGGTGCGAAGGCCGCCACCGCGGCACCGACGCCGATCAGGGCGCCAACCAACCGGGTCGTTCGGAGTCGCACGTGGTTCCCCTCGCCGCCGGCGAAATGGTCCGCCGGCGGGGTCACCTTCTCACCGGCCGGCGGCCCAAAACAACTGCGGCGAAATCCTCAGCCGCCGGCCGCGGCCGAGACGATCTCGACCCGGGACCCGGCCCCGACTGGCGCGGTGGCCCACGAGGAGCGGGCCACGACCTCGCCGTCAACGGCCACGGCGATGCCCCGGCGGGCGACCCCGACCAGCTCGACCAGCGACAAAAGCGTGCTCCCGGCGGGGACCAGGTGCTCCTCCCCGTTGACCACGACCAGGATCGGCTCCCCTTCGTCGGTGCTCACGACCGGGGGCCGGCGCCCGTCCGGGCACCGGCGCCGAAGCGGCGCAACTCCGACGCCACCTCCCCGCCCGAGGCCAGGGCCACGATCGCCTCGGCGGTGATCGGGGTGAGGAGGATGCCATTGCGGAAGTGCCCGGTCGCCACCGCCAGCCCGGGGACCCCGGTCCAGCCGACGTGGGGGCCGTTGTCGGCGCTCCCGGGCCGGAACCCGACCGAACACTCGACGAGCGCCAGTTCGTCGACCCCGGGGACCAGGGCCCGGGCGTTGTCGAGCAGGGTGTGGACCGCGCCGGCCTGGACCCGGACGTCCTCGCCCATCTCCTCCA
>DAHUZS010000098.1 GCA_027315045.1 Acidimicrobiaceae bacterium | reverse complement strand
CGGCGCCAGGAGCCCGGCCATCTCGTCGATCTCGAGGCGCTGGCCGTGGGTGGCCCCGGCGGCCCGGGAGATGTTCTCGTCCATGAGGGTGCCGCCGATGTCGTTGGCGCCGGCCATGAGGACCTGGCGGGCGCCGCCCATGCCCATCTTGACCCAGCTCACCTGGATGTTGTCGATCGCCCCCCGGTAGGCGATCCGCCCGACCGCGTGCATGAGCAGTGCCTCGCGGAAGGTGGGCCCCCGCCGGGCCCGTCGGCCGAGGTAGATGGGCGTGGCCATGTGCACGAAGGGCAGGGGCACGAACTCGGTGAACCCGCCGGTCTCGCGTTGGAGGGCACGGGTCGCGACCAGGTGCCGGGCCCACGAGCGCGGGTGCTCGACCGCACCGAACATAATGGTGACGTTCGAGCGCAGCCCGACCGAGTGGGCGGCCCGGTGGGCCTCGAGCCACTCCTCGGTCGAGATCTTGTCGGGGCACAGCACCGCCCGGACCTCGTCGTCGAGGATCTCGGCGGCGGTGCCGGGCAGGGTCTTGAGCCCGGCGTCGCGCAGCTCGGCCAGGTAGTCGACGAGGGCGAGGCCCGAGCGGCGCGCCCCCTCGGTGACCTCGAGGGCGGTGAAGGCGTGGATGTGGATCCGCTCGGAGGCGGCCCGCACCGCCCGGACCACCTCGAGGTAGTAGTCGCCGTCGAAGTTGGGGTGGATGCCGCCCTGGAGGCAGACCTCGGTCGCGCCCTGGGCCTCGGCCTCAGCCACCCGGCGGGCCACCTCGTCCAGGCCGAGCAGGTACGGGGCGCCGCGCAGGTTGAGGGAGAGCGGCCCCTTGGAGAAGGCGCAGAACCGGCAGCGGAACGTGCACACGTTGGTGTAGTTGATATTGCGGTTGATGACGAAGGTGACCTCGTCGCCCACCGTCTCGGCCCGGAGCTGGTCGGCCAGCGCCGCCAGCGCCCGGACCTCGGCCCCCCGGGCCGAGAACAGGGTCACGATCTCGTCCTCGCCCACCTCCTGGCCGGCCGCCACGCCGGTCAGCACTTCGGCCACCGGGCTCGTGGCCGAGGCCCACCCGAGGCGGGCCTGGTCGACGAGGCCCGGGGGCTCGACCGACCCCCCCGAGCACCACGAGGCGTCGCGGGCGAGGCCCTCGGCGTCGGCGGCGTCGAAGACGGCGAAGCGCATCGCCTCGTCCAGCCAGCGCTCGGGGTCGTGGGCGAAGGCGGGGTAGATCGTGAGGCGGGGGGCCAACACGTGGCCCGCGGCCTCGGTGGCCGCCTCGAGGACCTCGAGCGCGGGCCAGGCCCGCTCCGGGTTGACGTGGTCGGCAGTGACCGGCGACACCCCGCCCCAGTCGTCGATGCCGGCGTCGAGGAGCGGGCCGAGGTCGTCGGAGAGGTTCGGCGGGGCCTGGACGTGGACCTCGGGGGGGAGCAGGAGACGGGCGACGGCGATGCTCCAGCGCAGTTCGTCGTCGGGGCAGGCGGGGGCCCGGGCCATCTTCGTGCCCGGCTTGGGCAGGAAGTTCTGGACGATCACCTCCTGGACGTGGCCGTGGCGGCGGTGGGCCGCGGCGATCGCCGCCAGGGCGGCCACCCGGTCGGCGCGGTCTTCGCCGATCCCCACCAAGATCCCGGTGGTGAAGGGGATGGCGAGCTCGCCGGCCGCCTCCAGGGTGGAGAGCCGGCGTGCGGGGAGCTTGTCGGGTGAGCCGCGGTGGGATTCGAGCCCTTCGACAAGGGTCTCGAGCATCATGCCCTGGCTGGCCGAGACCGGGCGCAGCCGGGCCAGCTCGTCGGGGAAGAGCGCGCCGGCGTTGGCGTGGGGGAGCAGCCCGGTCTCCTCGACCACGGCGCGGCACATGGCGGCCAGGTAGTCGACGGTCGACTCGTAGCCGTGCTCGGCCAGCCACGCTGCAGCGGCGCGGTAGCGCAGTTCGGGTCGCTCGCCCAGGGTGAAGAGCGCCTCGGTGCAGCCGGCTTCGGCCCCGGACCGGGCGATGGCCAGCACCTGGTCGGGCTCGAGGTAGGGGTGCTCAAGGCGCGCCGGCGGTTTGGCGAAGGTGCAGTAGGCGCAGCGGTCGCGGCACAGCATGGTCAGGGGGATGAAGACCTTCGGGGAGAAGGTCACCCGGTTGCCGTGGTGGCGGTCCCGCACCGCCCGGGCCTGCGCCGTGAGCTCCTCGAGGGGGAGGCGAAGGAGCGCCGCCCCGTCAACTTCGGAGCGCGGTCTTTCGCTCATCACGCCGAACCTCCTCGGACCGCCGCCTCGTCGACGAGCCAGCGGATGTCGTAGGCAGCCACCCGGGCGGCCGGGAGGTCCTCGCCGTCCATGATGCGCCGCACCGCCTCATGCTTCTCGACCCCCGACACGGTGAACAGCGCGGTCCGAGCCGCGTCGATCACCGGGTAGGTCACGCTCAGGCGCCGGTGCGCGTTGCGCGCGGTCGGATCGAGCGTGGTCACGCAGAGCCGTTCTTTCTCCTCCAGGCTATCGGTCCCGGAGAACAAGGACGCGGTGTGGCCGTCGGGACCGAGGCCGAGGTGGATGAGGTCGATCCCCGGACCGGCCAGGAGCGGGCGGAGCACCGTCTCGTAGTCGCTCGCACAGCGCTCGACGTCGCCCTCGGTGGCCATCGGGGTGAACGATCCCACACCGCCGAGGGCCTCGACGAGGTGCTGGCGGACCAGGGCCTGGTTGGCGTCGGGGTCCTCGGGAGGGACCACGCGCTCGTCGCCGAGGTACACGTCAACCAGCGACCAGTCGATCTCGGCCCGCTCGGCCGCCCGGTCGTAGCAGGCGGCGGCGGTGGACCCCCCCGAGACGACCAGGGCGAACCGGGCCCCCGGCCGGCTCTCGAAGCGCTCTTGGAGCACGGCCGCGAAGCTCGAGGGCACGTCGTCGACCGGCCGGGCCGCCCGGAGCAGTTGGGCGGCGCGCCCGGTCACAGGACCGGCTCCCGCCAGGCGTCGCCGGATCGCTGGAGGAGCAGATCGGCGATATGGGGCCCCCAGGTTCCGGCCGGGTAGAAGTGCAGCCCGCCGCCGGGCTCGGCCCAGGCGTGCAGGTAGGGGTCGACGATGCGCCAGGCCTGGGCTACTTCGTCGGCCCGGATGAAGAGCGTCGGGTCACCGATCATCGAGTCGAACAACAAGCGGGTGTAGCCGTCCATGCCGGTCTCGGCGATGGCCTGCTCGTAGCCGAAGTCCATGCTCACCGACTGGACTCGGAACGCCTCGCCCGGCACCTTGGCCCCGAAGTGCAGCGAGATCCGCTCGTGAGGCTGGATCCGCAGCACGAGCACGTTCGGGCGCAGTTGGCGCGAGAGCGATCCCTCGAAGGCCAAGAAGGGGACCTCGTGGAATTCGAGGGCCACCTCGGTCACCCGGGCCGCCAGGCGCTTGCCGGTGCGCACGTAGACCGGGACGCCGGCCCACCGCCAGTTGTCGACGTAGAGCCGGAGGGCCACATAGGTCTCGGTCTCGCTCTTCGGGTCGACCCCCTCCTCCTGTCGGTAGGCGACGACCGGCTCCCTCTCGACGGTGCCGCCCAGGTACTGGCCCCGCACCGCCCGGTCGACGGCCTCGTCGGGGGTGGGGACGGCGACCGCCTTGAGCAGCTTCACCTTCTCGTCTCGGATGTGCGCGGCATCCATCCAGGTCGGTGGTTCCATCATCGTGAGCGCGAGCACCTGCATCACATGGTTTTGCACGATGTCGCGCAGGGCCCCGGCGGTCTCGTAGAAGCCCCCGCGATGCTCGACCCCGATGCTCTCGGCCACCGTGATCTGCACCTGCTCCACGTACCGGCGGTTCCAGATGGGCTCGAAGATCGCGTTGGCGAAGCGCAGGGCCAGCACGTTCTGCACGGTCTCCTTGCCCAGGTAGTGGTCGATGCGGAAGATCTGGTCCTCGTGAAAGGCCCGGTGGAGCCGCCCGTCGAGCTCGAGCGCGCTCTCGAGGTCCCGGCCGAAGGGCTTCTCCACCACCAACCGGACGAACTCGCCTCCCTCGCCGGGCACGTTGCAGTGCTCCTTGGCTAGCGCCTCGGCGACCAGCCCGAACACGTCGGGGATGGTGGCGAGGTAGTAGACCCGGTTCCCCGAGGTCCCGAGCCGCTCGTCGGCGTCGGCCAGCACCTCACGCAGGGCGTCGAAGGTCTCGGTGGCGGCGTACTCGCCCGTGACGTAGCGGAAGGAGCGAACGAGCTGCGTCCAGGTGTCGCCCGAGGTGGGATCGGCCTTGAGGGCCACCTGGCGGAAGTCGTCGTCGGACCACTCGGTGCGCGCCACCCCCACGACGCTGAAGCGCTCGTTGAGCCGCCCGCGGTTAGCCAGCTCGGCCAGGGCCGGGAGGATCTTGCGGGCGCACAGGTCTCCGGACGCGCCGAAGATCACCAGGACGAGCGGGGGTGGGGTCTTGACCACCCTCGCAGCGAGGGAGGACACCGTCATCGGGGGCTCAGTTCGTCGGGGTCGAGGTCTCCAGCCCTTGCTGGCCGGACTCGAGGGTGACCGCATGCCCGCCGAACTGGTTGCGCAGTGCGGCAAGGAGGCGGTTGGCGAACGAGTCGCTCTGGCGGGAGGCGAAGCGGGTGTAGAGGGCGGCCGAGATCACCGGGGCGGGCACCGCCCGCTCGATCGCCTCTTCGACCGTCCAGCGGCCCTCGCCCGAGTCGGTGACCTGCCCGCTGATCTCCTCGAAGTCCGAGCCGGGGCGCAGTGCCCGCTCGGTGAGTTCGAGCAGCCAGCTGCGCACCACCGACCCATAGCGCCAGATGCTGGCGATCTCGTGCAGGTCGAGGTCGAACTCACTGGCCGCCTGCATGATCTCGAAGCCCTCGGCGTAGGCCTGCATCAGCCCGTACTCGACACCGTTGTGGACCATCTTGACGAAGTGCCCGGCCCCGACCGGGCCGACGTGGGCGTAGCCGCCCTCCGGGGCCAGCGTCCGCAGCGCCGGCTCCACCACCGCGACCGACTCCTTGGTTCCCCCGACCATGAGGCAGTACCCCTCAGTCAGCCCCCACACCCCGCCCGAGGTCCCGGCGTCGACGAAGCCGATGCCCTTATGCCCGAGCCGCTCCGCCGTCGCCTTGGCCTCCTTGTAGTTGGAGTTGCCGCCGTCGACGATCACGTCGCCCTTGGCGAAACGCTCGGCCAACGCGGCGATGGTCGAGTCGGTCGGCACCCCGGCAGGCACCATCACCCAGGCGGCGCGGGGAGGATCGAGCTTCTTCGCCAGGTCGTCGAGGTCGTCGGCCACGATCGCCCCCTTTGCGCCGACTGCCGCCCGTGCGTCGGGCGAGAGGTCGTAGGCGACGACTTGATGGCCGGCCCCAAGCAGCCGCTCGCTCATGTTCGCGCCCATCTTTCCCAGGCCGACCATCGCGATCTTCATCTGTTCGCTCCTCTCCGTGCTACGACCGTACCGCCGGTGCTCAGCGGACCTGTGCCGGGTCGTCCACCCCCACCCGCAGGACCCGGCGGCCGTGGTCGAACAGGCTCTTGTGGTCCCCGATGGACTGCGCGGCGATGAGGGTGCCGAAGTCGTACGGCTTGCCGGCGATAGGGACGGCAGGCTGAGCGTCGCGCGGGACCATCTGCAGGGCGACCACGGTGTTCGGACCCCCCTTATGCAGCTGTCCGGTCGAGTGCAAGAAGCGGGGGCCGTACCCCGCGGTCACCGCCATCCCCCCCAACGCGTCGCGGACTCGCCGGCGGCACGCCTCCAGGGCCTCGTCCTGGCCGAAGGGGAGGTAGGCCTGGAGGGAGACATAGTCGCCCGGGCGGACCTGCTCGCGCAGCCAATCCAGGGCCGAGCTGGGGTCGGCCTCCTCGAGGCTCGGGAGCGGGAGCGCGGCCAACACCTCGTTGGTGTTGGCCTTGGACTCGGCGACGTTGGGCTCGTCGAAGGGGTCGATCCCAAGGACGTGGCCGGCGATCGGGATCGCCAGCTCGAACCGGTAGAACTGCTCGGCCAGGTCGGCCGGCTCCTTGGGCTCGATCCGGACCAGGTGCCGGTCCTCCCCGGCCTCGGCCTCGGTGGTGGGCACCGGGACACAACCGGTGCCCCGCTTGCCCGTCGACTCCGCGATGAGCTGTTCTACCCACAGTCCGAAGGCACCGAAGGCGGGCGGGACCACGACGGTGACCTTGTCCCGGCCGGCCTTGGCCGCTTGCCCCATCTCCCACCCGAGCTCCACCGCCTCCTCCACGTCCGCGGCGAGCGCCCGATCGCACAGGTCGGCGACGTCGTAGCCCATGAGGGCCGCCGGGACCATCCCGAAATAGGAGAGCACCGAGTCGCGGCCGCCGATGTCCGGCGGGTTCTCGAAGACCCGTCGGAACCCTCGCTCCTTGGCCAGGTCGGCGAGCGGGGTGTTGGGGTCGGTGATGGCGGCGAAACGCGACCCCTCGGGCAGCTTGGACCAGGCGTGCTCGAACAGCACGTTGGGTTCGAGTGTGGTGCCGGACTTAGAGGACACCAGCACGAAGGCGTCGTCGAAGTCGAGCCCGGCCACCGTCGTGGGGTCGGTCGTGTCGCAGACGACCAGCCGTCGACCGCCTCCGAGGCCAGCGGTCGAACGGACCGCCCCGAGCACCGCGGGGCCGAGCGAGGAGCCGCCCATCCCGAGCAGGATCACGGTCGACTGCTCGACGCCCGCCGCCCACGAGGCCAGGTCCTCGGACTCCGCCGCCATGCGCCGGGGCACCTCGAGCCAGCCGAGCCGGTTGGCCGACACGTTGCCCGCCGGCCACAGCCCCGGGTCCCGCCCGACCAACCGGGCCGCCAGTCCGGCCTCGGTCGCGTTCACCGGGGGCCCCGAGAGAGCCTGGCCGCCTTGTCCGTCAGGGCCTGGAGGAGCTCGTCGAACGACTTGGCGAACGCGTTGACCCCCTCGGTCTCCAGGGTGCTCGCGACGTCGGCCAGGTCCACGCCGACCGCCTGGAGCCGATCGAGCAGCTCGAGCGAGGCGTCGGGGTCGTCGTCGATCGTCCGGGCCACCGCGCCGTGGTCGAGGAAAGCGGCCAAGGTGGCGTCGGGCATGGTGTTGACCGTGCTCGGCCCGATGAGGCTGTCGACGTAGAGCAGGTCCGAGTACGCGGGGTTCTTGGTCGACGTCGACGCCCACAGCGGCCGCTGGGCCCGTGCCCCCATCGATGCCAGCGCCTCCCAGCGCGGCCCGCTGAAGGACCGGACGAAGTGCTGGTAGGCCTGCTTGGCCTGGGCGACGGCCGCCCGACCACGCAGGCCGAGGATCTCGGGGTCGCCCCCCTCGCCCCCGGCCAGTCGCTCGAGTCGCCGGTCCACCTCGGTGTCGACCCGGCTCACGAAGAACGACGCCACTCCGGCCACCATCGAGAGATCCTCGTGGCCCGCCGCTGCGTAGGCCTCGAGGCCCGAGATGTAGGCCTCGGCGATCTCGTCGTAGCGGGAGAGGGCGAAGATGAGGGTGACGTTGATGCTCCGCCCCTCGGCCACCAGGTCGCGCACGGCCGGGACGCCCTCGGCGGTCGCCGGCACCTTGACCAAGAGGTTGGGGGCGCCGATCCGCTCGTGCAGGGCGCGGGCCGCCCGCAGCGTCCCGGCGGTGTCGTGGGCGAGCTCCGGGGCGACCTCAAGCGACACGAAGCCGTCGACCCCCGAACTCTCGTTGTGGACCGGACTCAGGACCTCGAGGGCGTTGGTGATGTCCTCGATCACGAGCTCCCAGTACGCCGCTTCGACGCTCATGGCCGGGACCAGCGAGGAGAACTGCTCGTCGTAGTCGTTCTCGCCCTCGATCGCCTTGGCGAAGATCGTGGGGTTGGACGTCACCCCCCGCACCCCCGAACCCACGAACTCGGCCAGGCGGCCGTTGTACAACCAGTCGCGCCGAAGGTTGTCCAACCACGGGCTCTGGCCCTGCTCGGCGTGAAGCGCCTGCAGCTTGCTCACGAACGACTCCTCTCCAAGAGCTCACAAGCGACCTCGGCCACGTGCTCGACACTGAACCCGAAGTGCTCCAGCACCGCGGCGCTCGGACCCGAAGCGCCGAAGGTGTCGATGGCCACACTGGCATCGGCGTAGCGGTCCCATCCGAACGAGGCGCCGGCCTCGACCGACAAGGTCGGCACCCCCCGGGGAAGCACCGATCGCCGGTAATCCGCGTCCTGCTCCTCGAACCACTCCCAACACGGGAGGGAAACGACGCGCACCGAACGCCCCTCGGCACCCAGCACGTCAGCCGCCCCGAGGCACAGGTGCACCTCGCTGCCCGTCCCGACGAGCACCACGTCGATCGGTCCTTGCTCCCGCCGCAACACGTACCCGCCCCGGGGGAGGCCCTCGGGGGCGCTGGTCGCAGCTTCGGCCAGGACCGGGATGGCCTGGCGGCTCAAGATCACGGCCACCGGGCCGTCGGCCTCGACTGCGCACCGCCAGGCCTGGGCGCACTCGTTCGCGTCGGCCGGCCTCACGACGGCCAGCCCCGGCATCGCCCGCAGCGAGGCGAGGTGCTCAACCGGCTCGTGGGTCGGGCCGTCCTCGCCCACGCCGATCGAGTCGTGGGTCCACGAGTAGATGACGTGCGCCCTCGACATGGCGGCCAACCGGACCGCCGGCCGCATGTAGTCGCTGAAGGTGAAGAAGGTCCCGCCGACCGGCAGGATCCCCCCGTGGAGGGCCATCCCGGTCATGGCCGCACCCATGCCGTGCTCCCGGATGCCGAAGTGGAGCTGGCGCCCATCGGGACGCTCCTTGGACTGCGTCTCCGCGCCGTCGAGCGCGACGCCGGTGTTCCCGGTGAGATCGGCCGAGCCGGGGAGCAGTCCGGGGATGGTCTCGGCGGTGGCGTTCAGGCAGACGTTGAGGGCCTGGCGGGTGGCCAGGGCGCGCCCGGCCTCGAAGCTCGGAAGCTTCGAGGCCCACCCGGGGCTGGCGTGGCCGGCCAACGACGTCGCCCAGGCGTCCCGGTCGACCCCGGAGGCGTCGAAGCGGGCCTGCCAGGCGGTGCGGAGCTCCTCGCCCCGGGCCAGACTGCGCCGGTACAGGTCGAGGACCGCGTCGGGGACCCAGAACGACTCGTCGGGGGGGAGTCCGAGGATCTCCTTGGTCTTGGTGATCTCCTCGAGGGACAGGGGATTGCCGTGGGCCTCCTTGGTGTCGACGATGTCGGGCGCCGGCCAACCGATGTGGCTGCGGAGGACGATCAGCGAGGGTCGCTCCTCGTTGGCCATGGCCCGGCGGAGTGCCGCCTCGATGGCGTCGGGGTCGTTGGCGGTCTCACCGATCGAGTCCACGTCCCAGCCGTAGGCGGCGAAACGCCCCGGCACGTCGTCGTCGTAAGCCAGCTCGGTCGGCCCGTCGATCGTGATGTGGTTGTCGTCGTAGACGTAGACCAACCGTCCGAGACCGAGGTGCCCAGCCAGGGAGGCCGCCTCGTGCGAGATGCCCTCCTCCAGGCAGCCGTCACCACAGATCACGAAGGTGTAGTGGTCGCACACCTCGGGCCCAAAGCGCGCCCGCAGGACGCGTTCGGCGATCCCCATCCCCACCCCGTCGGCGAACCCCTGACCGAGCGGACCCGTCGTCACCTCGACGCCGGGGGTGTGCCGGCGTTCGGGGTGTCCGGGGGTGATGCTGCCCACGGTCCGGAAGGCCTTGAGGTCCTCCAACGTCAGCCCGTAGCCGGTGAGGTACAGCATCGAGTACAAGAGGATTGACGCGTGGCCATTCGAGAGGATGAACCGGTCCCGGTCGGGCCAACTCGGATCGGACGGGTCGTGCCGCATCACCCGGGTGAACAGGACGTGGGCGAGCGGTGCGAGAGCCATGGCCGTCCCGCTGTGACCGGACTTCGCCCGGGCCGGCGCGTCCATGGCGAGCCCCCGGATCACGTTGATGCCGAGCTGCTCGAGGACTGGGTCCTGCGAAATCGAGGCCACCTGAGCACCCTACCCACTGCTCCGCAAGATGATCTTCGCGGTGCTCCGAGGCCGTGCCGGGATTTTCGCCACACGCCCCGGACGCACCGGGCACCCCGAGGTGGCGCCCCCATCGACCGGGACCGATACTGCAGGGCATGGCCACGAGGATGCAGGTGCCACCGAACAGCGATCTCATGCTCGGCGCGGTCTGCGTCGACAAGGCCGTGCCAGGCAAGACGTCGTGGACCATGGTTGCCGACGAGCGGTTCACCAACCCCGCCGGCCAGATGCAGGGCGGGTTCTTGTGTGCGTTCATCGACACCGCCCTCGGCGCCGCGGCCGTCACCTTCGTCGAGGGCAGGAAGGTGTTCACGGCCAACGCCGAGCTGAAGGTCAGCTTCCTCGCCCCGGTCGCGGTGGGGACCGAGTTGCGATGCGAGGCGGAGGTGGTCTCCGGGGGCTCGAGGGTGGCCTTCGCCGAGGCGACGGTGACCGACCCGGCGGGCAAGAAGATCGCCCGGGCCAGCTCGACATACCTGTACCGCGACCGCGGCTGGCCCGGGCCCGGCGGGGTCGGGACGCCGCCGCCGGGCGAGGGTCTCGCTTCGGGGGCGCCGTCGTGACCGGGACGGGAACGGGTGTTGTTCGTCTCGGCCACCCGCGCCCATTAGCGTCGGGCCCGTGCCGATCCTGAAGTGGGCCAAGACTGGCGCAGGGGAGGATGGCGCCGGGGCATCCTCGGACGGCCGCCGCGAGGCGTTTTCCCTGCTCGTCGCCTACGTGAAGCAGGAGGCCCTCGAACCGTTGAAGGGCCTCGGGCGTTTCGTGCTCTTCGGAGTGGCCGGATCGGTGGCGATCGCCGTCGGGACGGTCATGCTCTTGGTGGCCGCGCTCAGGATCCTGCAGACCGAGACCGGCACCTTCCATGGGAACCTGTCCTGGGTGCCGTATCTGATCGTCACCGCTATCGGCCTGGCCGTCATGGGTCTGGCCGCCTGGCGGATCTTCGCCGGACCCGCGGCGCGACGCGGCTCGGCGAAGAAGACCACGGAGCAGTAGCGGGCGGGGCGAGGAACGAGGGTAGGGAAAGGATCGCGATGTCGGTCGAGACGAACGGGCGGCGGATCAGCCGGGAAGACGTGCAGGCGGCGTTCGCCAGGGCGATCGGGCAGGGCCAAGAGACGGTCCGAACCAATCTGCCGCCGGTGGCGATCATCGCCGGCGCGGTAGCGGTCGGCGTCATCGCCGTGGCTTACTGGCTCGGTCGTCGCGGCGGCCACCACGACTCGGCGATCGTCGAGATCCGCCGGCTCTAGGGCGGATTTATGGACTACCTGCTCCGTCGCCTGGTGAAGGCGGCCACCCGTCGAGGCATGCGCGGCGAGCACAGGGCGTGGTTCGCCCTGGCCGCCGGCGCCTACCTTCTCCAGCGGACCCGGCGCCAGGAGCCTCCGGTCGTCTATTCGGGGAAGGTGCACCGCGGCGACCGACTGCTGATCTCGATCCGCGACCCGCGCGGCGAGCCGGTCGAACCCCTCCCGGAGTGACCGGTGGGCGACCCGCTCGGGTTGGCCGCCGGTGAACGGGTCCTGCTCGTTGACCCGAAACTGCGCCGCTACCTGCTGAGACTTCACCCGGGGGAGACCTTCCACACCCACGCGGGCATCCTGGCCCACGACGACATCATCGGGGTGCCCGAAGGCTCGACCGTCCTCGGCTCGACCGGTCGAGCCTTCCTAGTCTTTCGTCCGACCCTGGCCGACGTGGTCTTGAAGATGCCCCGGGGCGCCCAGGTCATCTACCCCAAGGACCTCGGGGCGATCCTGATCGCCGCCGACGTCGGCCCCGGGCAGCGGATCCTCGAGGCCGGGGTGGGATCCGGGGCGCTCTCCATGGCCCTCCTACGGGCAGGAGCGACGGTGGTGGGCTACGAGATCCGCGAGGACTTCGCCGAGCGCGCCCGGCTGAACGTCACCGACCAACTCGGTGAGGACCTCAAGTACCGGATCGAGGTCCGTGACGTCACCGAGGGCATCGCCGAAGGGGGGTTCGACCGGGTCGTGCTCGAC
>DAHUZS010000090.1 GCA_027315045.1 Acidimicrobiaceae bacterium | reverse complement strand
GGAGGCCGGCCCCCTGGTGGCGGCCACTCTGGGGCCGAAGGGCTCGGTGGTGACGACCCCGCACGGGCCGGTGGCGGTGGAGGCCCAGCCGGTCGAACAGGTGCTGGATACGACCGGCGCGGGTGACCTGTACGCCGCCGGCTTCCTTTACGGGCTCACCCACGGGGCCGACCCGGCGCGATGTGCGGCCCTCGGTGGCCTCTGCGCCGCCGAGGTGATCAGCCACTTCGGGGCCCGGCCCGAGGAGGACCTCCGAGCGTTGGCCGCGGCCAGGGGGCTGCTCTGAACGGCGGCGGCTCTGACGCCGCCGAGCTCGGTCCTAGGATTCCGACTCGTGGATCGGCCGAGAACCTGGCGGACCGCCCCGTGAGGGGGTGGCTGCGCTGAGCGGGGCGATCCTGCGTTACCGGGTCATGGCCTACGTGATTGGCGTCGGCCTCATGATCCTGGTCTTCGTGGGCGTGCCGCTGCAGTACGCCGCCAACCGGCCGGCGGTGGTCCACATCGTGGGGCCGATCCACGGCGCGCTCTACATCGTCTACCTGCTGGCCGCGGCCGACCTGGCCCGACGGGCACGTTTCGGTCTGCTCCAGCTCGCGGCCATGGTCGCCGCCGGGTTCGTCCCGCTCGTGGCGTTCTTGGTGGAGCGCCAGGTGGTGCATCGGCTGGCCAAGGAGGCCGAGGCCGCCCTCCCCGAGGTGGCCACCGACTGAGCGTCTGCGCTACGCCGTCTCCTTGGGGTCGGGCGGGAGGAACGCCAGCGGCAAGTCGGCCAGTCGCACCAGCACCGAGGAGACCCAGCGGGTGAGGCCGTCGATGATCGGGGCGACGGTGGTCGGGTCCTCCAGGTGGTGCTCCTCGAAGCGGATTGACCCCTCGTAGGTGGCCTCGACCGCCCAGCGCACCGGGGAGGCCCCGGCGCCCGTGCCGGTCGGGTCCTCCAGGACCTGCTCGACCGTCGCCGAGGTCCGGACTAGCGCGTCCGGACCGAGGTGGGGGCTCTCGGCCGGCAGGACCGCGGTGACCGTTTCCAGGGTCGGCGGCGCGGCCAGCCGCTGGATCCGCAGCGCCACCTCCACGACGACCTCGGGCAGCTCGCTCGGGGGCTCACCGATCGACCAGCTGCGGTAGGCGGTCTGGCTCCAGGTCGGCCAGTCGATGGACAGGTCGGCCCGGACACGGGCCGGGTGCTCCTCGCCGGGGAGGCTGTAGGAGGTCTCGAAGGAGATGTCCCCCAAGAAGACGTCGACCTGGAACCGCTCCTCGACCGCCTGGCGTTGCAGCAGTGCCTGGTCGAACGAGCGGTGGAGCGAGTCGATGATGGCCACGAGGAGGTGATCGATCACGGGGCTTCGAGGATATCTACGATCTGGGGCGTGACCGATGCCCGACCCTGGCTCGAACGCCGCGTGCTCGCCTACGCCCACCAGGGGGGTGCTTGGGAGTGGCCGTCGTCCACGCTATTCGCCATGCGCCATGCGGTCGCCGCCGGTGCCCAGGCGATCGAGCTCGACGTCCACGGCACGGCCGATGGCCACGTCGTGGTCTGCCACGACCCGACCGTGGACCGCACCACCGACGGGACCGGCGCCATCGCCGAGCTCACCCTGGCCGAGGTCAAGGCCCTCGACTCGGCCTACTGGTTCATCCCCGGCGCCGACGTCACCTTGGACCGTCCGCCGTCGGCGTACCCCTACCGCGGCCGCGCCGCCAGCGACCCCGAGTTCACCATCGCCACCCTGGCCGAGGTGCTCGAGGCCTTCCCGGACGTCATCCTCAACCTGGACATCAAGCAGTCGGCTCCCGAGGTGGCCCCCTACGAGCGGGCCGTCGCCGACCTGCTGGCCCGTTTCGATCGAACCGACGACGTCATCGTGACCTCGTTCAACGACGCGACCACCGAGACCTTCAGCTCCTTTGCGCCCGACGTGCCCACCTCCGCCGGCACCCTGACCACCGCAGAGTTCTGGCGGGCGGTCACCCATGACGAGGAGCCCCCCGAGATGGGGGCGGTCGCCTTCCAGGTGCCCGAACGCTACGAGGACATCGTCATCGTCGACCGTCGTTTCGTCGACGCCGCCCACCGCCACGGCGTTGCCGTCCACGTCTGGACCATCAACGATCGCGACTCGATGGAACGTCTCGTCGACCTCGGGGTCGACGGGGTCATCACCGACGTGCCGAGCGAGCTCATGACGCTGCTCAACGACCGCGGCGTGGCGTGGCGTGGCCCGGGGTCGAACATCTAGCGGCGGCGTCGGGGCCCTCAGACCACACGTGCCGGCCCCGCCGGGGCGGACTCAGGACCGGAAGGGGGTCGGCCGAGGCGGCGCGACGGTCAGCCCCGTCCGGCGTTGGGGCGTTTGCCGTGGTTGGCCTTGTTCTTCTTGCGGGCCTTGCGCTTCACCGTTCGCTTGGACATGGCCGAGGCATCCTAACGCCCGGCGACCCCGGTCCGGTCTCGGGGCGCCCGGCCCCGGCTGGTCCGGTTGGGACAAGAGCGGTCGTTGAGCTAACAATTTTGATGATTCATCCAGGGGGAGCGCCGTGGCGGACGACAGTGTGGGCGTCGTGAGCGGAATGGCACGACCCGGTCCGCTCGAGTCACTCAGTCATCCCGGCGTTCCGGTCCGCAAGAGCAGTCGTGACCGTCGGGCTACCGAGGCCGAGCTTGAGGCGGCGGCGCTCCGTCTGATCGCCCGGGAGGGGATCCTCGGCGGCATCAGGTTGCGTGAGGTGGCGACCGAGGCTGGAATCAACCGCGCCCTCGTCTACCAGTACTACGGGTCCCGCCGGGCCCTGATCCGGGCGGCTTTGCGGACGATCCGGTCGAGCCGCAAACGGGTCATCCAGGCGCTGCGTTCCCTGCCCTTCGTCGAGCGCCGCCGAATCCTGTTCCGCGAGTCGGTGGAGGACCCGGTGTTCGCCCGGGTGGAGGCGCTCCTGGCGCTGGACGGAGACGACGAGTTGCTGGTCTTCCCGATGCTCGACGAAGGGCTGCGCGAGCTCGAGCGCGACCGGGCCGCCGGGGAGCTCGACCCGTCGCTCGACCTCTCGGCGGTCCACGCGGTGTCGATCTCGGTGCAGTTGGGCTACTGCGTCTTCCGGGACAACTTCCTGGCGGAGCTCGGGATGCCCGCCGAGGAGCTCGACCGTCATGCCGAGGAGGTGCTGGTCCGGATGCTCGCCGGGCTCCGGCCTCCCGCGGAGGGCGGAGCCACCGCCACCGGGCACCATGGGTGAGCACGCGGGCGAATCCTGGGCCGATGCCCACGGCCGTTCCCGGACCTCGACCACCCGCTCGTACCCCTGCCGGAAACGACTGACCGCGTGCCCCTGACCCTCTTCGAGCGCACTTCCGTCGAACCTGATGCGCCGGCGGGCGTCGCCGCGGCGGGGAGCTGGAGTTGGGCCGACCTCGAAGTCGCCGCCTGTCGGGTGGCCAACGGCCTGCGGGAGCTCGGCCTCGGACCGGGGGACTGGGTGGCCGTCCTTGCCCGGAACCGAGTCGAGTGGGTGCAGACCCTGCTCGGCAACGTCCGGGCCGGCACCAGCTTGGTCCCGCTCAACTGGCATCTCACGGCCCCCGAGGTCGCCTTCATCCTCTCGGACAGCGCGACGAGGCTGCTCGTGACCGATCCGGAGGACGAGGAGGTCGCGAGGGAGGCGGCGACCACCGCCGGCGTGCCGCACCTGCTGGTCGCGGGGAGCAACTTCAGCGAGTGGATGTCGAGTCAGCCGGCGGCGTTCCCCGACGAGGAGCCCGGCGGCGGGGTCGTCCTCTACAGCTCGGGGACCACCGGGCGGCCAAAGGGGATCCTGCGGTCCGACCAGCGGGGTTCGGTCCAGGACGTGGTCAACCGCTACCGGCGCACCGGTGAGTTCTACGGCTACCGGGAAGGCGGCGCCCACCTGGTGGCCTGCCCCCTCTACCACGCCGCCCCTCCGGCCCACACGATGTTCGCCCTGACTTACGGCCAATCGGTGGTCCTGATGGAACGGTTCGACGCTGCCCACGCGCTCGAGCTCATCGCCGAGCACCGGATCACGAGCACGCACCTGGTCCCGACCCAGTTCATCTGGATGCTGCGGCTTCCAGCCGCGGCCAGGGAGGCAGCCGACGTGTCCTCGCTCGCGACGGTGTGCCACGGCGCGGCGCCCTGCCCGGGATGGGTCAAGCGAGCGATGATCGACTGGTTCGGTCCCGTGATCATCGAGTACTTCGGTTCGAGCGAGGGCACCGGGCCGTTGATCGCGACGAGCGAGGAGTGGCTGACCCATCCGGGCACCGTCGGCCGGCCCCATCCGAGCCTCGGGGTCTCGGCGGTGGGAGAGGACGGTCGGGACCTCGCGACCGGGGAGGTCGGCACGTTGTACTTCCGGCGGGCCGACGGCGCTCCCGAGTACCTCGGCGACCCCGCGAAGACCTGGGCGAGCCGTCTGCCCGACGGTCGGTTCACCGTGGGGGACGTGGGTTGGCTGGACGAGGAGGGGTTCGTCTACCTTGGTGACCGCGGGGTGGACTTGATCATCTCGGGCGGCGTCAACATCTACCCGGTCGAGGTGGAGGCGGTGCTGTCCGAGCACCCGGCCGTTGAGGATTGCGCGGTGTTCGGGGTCCCCGACGACGAATGGGATGAGGCGGTCAAGGCGGCGGTCATCCTGGGTCCGGGTCAGGCGGCCAGCGTGACGGAGCTGATCGAGTGGTGCCGGGGCCGCCTCGCCTCGTTCAAGTGCCCGCGGACCGTCGACTTCCTCGCCGAGCTGCCACGCGAGGCCTCGGGCAAGTTGAAGAAGCGGCTGCTGCGCGACCCGTATTGGGAAGGCCGGGCCCGACCCGCGGCGGCCACTTCGGGAGGCAGACGTGCATAGCGGCAGCGGCCCGGCCGACGCACAGATGGGAGTGAACAGATGGGAGTGAACGGACAGTGACCATGGCAGAGCCGAATTTCGGTGGCCGGATCGGCGTGAGCTGGCGCGAGTCGACGCCCTGGTGGCCCCTCGATCGGACCGCACCGGAGGGTGCGCCCAATGTGGTGATGATCGTGCTCGACGACGTCGGCTTCGCCCAGTTGGGCTGCTTCGGATCCGACATCGAGACGCCGCACATGGACCGGTTGGCGGCCGAGGGTCTGCGCTACAACAACTTCCACACGACGACGCTGTGTTCCCCGACCCGTGCCTGTCTGCTCACCGGTCGCAACCACCACGCCGTCGGGATGGCGTCGATCGCCGAATTCACCAACGGCTACCCCAACAGCCGGGGCTTCGTGACCAAGAAGGCGGCGATGCTCCAGGAGATCCTGGCGCAGCACAACTACAACTCGTTCGCGACCGGGAAGTGGCACCTGGTCACAGCGGAACACCAGACGATGGCCGGACCCTTCGAGCACTGGCCGCTCGGACGGGGCTTCGACCGCTACTACGGCTTCTTGGGCGGGGACACCAACAACTGGAACCCCGATCTCATCCACGACAACCACCGGGTGGAGCAGCCGGCGACGCCCGAGGAGGGGTACCACCTGTCCGTCGACATCGTGGACCACGCCATCGCCTTCATCCGCGACCAGCAGGCTGCGGCCGGGGGCAAGCCGTTCTTCTCCTACGTCGCCTTCGGTGCCGGGCACGCGCCCCACCACACACCGCCCGCCCACATCGAGCGCTACGCCGGGCGCTACGCCAAGGGTTGGGACGTGACCCGCGCCGAGTGGTTCGCCCGTCAACGCGAGCTGGGCGTCGCGCCCGAGGGCGCCGGTTTGGCGCCCCGTGACGCCGCCGTCCCGGCGTGGGAGGACCTGAGCGAGGACGCCCGTCGCCTCTACAGCCGGATGATGGAGGTCTACGCCGGCTTCCTCACCCACACCGACGACCAGATCGGGCGGCTCCTCGCCACCCTCGATGACCTGGGTCGGCGCGAGGACACCCTGGTCATCTTGCTCTCGGACAACGGGGCCAGCGCCGAGGGCGGCGACCACGGGCTCTTGAGCGAGTGGATGTTCTTCAACGGCATCGCGACCACAATGGAGGCGAACCTGGCCCGCATCGACGAGATCGGTGGCCCGAGCACCTACAACCACTACCCGATCGGCTGGGCCCAGGCCGGGAACACGCCGTTCCAGTGGTACAAGCGGTGGGTGCACGCCGGAGGGGTGCGGGATCCGCTCATCGTGCGCTGGCCCGGGCACGTCGCCGACCCCGGCTCTATCCGCCCCCAGTACCACCATGTGACCGACGTCGTGCCGACGATCCTCGAAGTGGTCGGCGTCGAGGCGCCCGAGATCCTGGCCGGGGAGCCCCAGCTCCCCATCGACGGGACTAGCTTCGCCTACACCTTCGCCGACCCCGCCGCCCCGACGCGCAAGACCGTGCAGTACTACGAGATGTTCGGCAACCGGGCCATCTGGGTCGACGGCTGGAAGGCGGTCGCCTGTCACCAGCGCGACGTGCACGTGGTCCAACCGGCACCCTTCGAGGACGACCGGTGGGAGCTCTACCACATCGACGAGGACTTCTCCGAGCTCGACGACCTGGCCGACGCCCACCCCGACAAGCTCGCTGAGCTCGTCGAACGGTGGTGGGTGGAAGCCGGTCGGCACAACGTGCTGCCGCTCGACGACCGGGGGGTCGGTCGGACCACCCGGCGACCGGGTCCGAACCGCTTCGTGTACTACCCCGGCATGTCGGGGATCCACCCGCAGGCGGCCGGACCGACCCGGAACCGGAACTACACCATCACCGCCGAGATCGACCGGAACGACGCCTCCGAGGAGGGGGTGTTGCTCGCCCTCGGGGGGCGGTTCGCCGGCTGGACGTTCTTCGTCAAGGACAATCGTTTGGTCTACGAGTACAACTACGTGGAGCTGGCCCGCTACGTGGTGACCTCCGAGGTCGAGTTGCCGGTCGGACCCTGCACGGTCGCCGTGCGCTTCGAGCTCACCGGGCGTCTCCGGGGCCGGGCGATCCTCCTGGTCGACGGCGCCGAGGTCGGCCGGGGCGAGGTGGCGTCGACCTGCGCGGTCACCACCGGACTCGAACCTCTCGACTGTGGTCAGGACACCCAGACGCCGGTCAGCACGGCCTACGAGAGCCCCTTCAGGTTCAGTGGCACGATCAAACAGGTGGTCCTCGAGGTCCACGGCAAGGATCCGGTCACCGACCCGGACCCCGACCCCGACCCCGACCCCGACGCCGAGGGCCGGGCGGCGATGGGCGCGCAGTGACGGACACCTCGGAGGCGCCGCCGCGGGGCCCGGCCGCCGGTGCCCGACGTCGCCGCGATCGTCGAGGACCATGAGGGCACGGGCCGTCGGCGACGGCCAGCCGGTGGTGCTCATCCCCTCGCTCGGCCGCGGTGGTGCCGACTTCGACCTTCTCGCCGGCGCGCTGGCCGCTCGCGGGTATCGGAGCCTGGTCCTCGACCCTCCGGGGGTCGACGGCGTGGCCCCGGTCCTCGGGTCGCCGCCGACCCTGCACGACCTAGCTCGGCTGGTGGCCGACCTCGTCTCGACCGGACCCCCGGTGCACGTCATCGGCCACGCCTTCGGCGGCCGGGTCGGTCGATGCTTGGCGGCCGACGCCCCCAGCCTGGTCCGGTCCCTCGTGATCCTGGGGGGCGGCGGCCGGGTCCCGGGCGACGAGGAGGCTCGTCGGGCCCTGGCCCAGTGCTTCGACCCGACGTTGCCGGCGGCCGAGCACCTGCGCGCGGTGGCCACCGCCTTTTTCGCCCCGGGCAACGACCCGACCCCGTGGGCGCAGGGATGGTGGCCGGACGCGGCGAGGATCCAGCGACAGGCGACGGAGGCCACCCCCCTCGGGGAGTGGTGGTCCGCCGGTCGGACCCGGGTGCTGGTCGTCGTGGGCGAGAAGGACCGGATTGCCCCGGTGGAGAACGGGCGGGCGTTCGTGGCCGAGTACCCCGAACGGGCCTCAATGGTCGTGATCGAGGGGGCCGGCCACGCCCTGTTGCCCGAGCGTCCCGGCGAGGTGGCGGCCGCGGTCCTCAGCCATCTCGACGCGTCGCGCTGAACACCGCCCACCCTGGTGAACGGGCGCTGCCTCGCGACCGAGCCGCCGGTGCTGGCGCCCGGGGCGTCAGCTGCGGGTCCGATCGCGCCGGTTGACGGGGCATGGGCCGAGTGTCCTCGACCGCCGTCTCGTCGCTGCTGCCGGTCGGCGGGCAGACTGCGTCGGGGGGCCACGCACACGAATGAGCACGAGGAGGTCACCTGTGCCCTATGACCCGGTTGTCGCCACGACGGTGCAGGAATGCCCGAACGGAGAGCCGCGGCTGGTCTTCGACGACCAGGAGGCCCGGGCGGCCGAGGCGCTCGGCGCCTTTCGGCAACGGCGGGGGCGTCCGCCCAACGTGCTCGTCGTCCTCTTCGACGACGTCGGCTGGGGTGACTTCGGTTGCTACGGGGGCGGGGTGGCCGTCGGCGCGCCGACCCCGAACCTCGACCGCCTGGCTCGTAGCGGGCTTTTGCTCACGTCGTGCTACTCGGAGCCGTCGTGCACGCCCTCGCGGGCGTCGCTCATGACCGGGCGGCTTCCCATCCGTCACGGCCTGCTCCGGCCGCCCATGTACGGGCAGGCCGGCGGCCTGGGCGACGAGATCACCGTGGCCCAGCTGCTCTCGGAGGCCGGGTACGTGACCCAGGCGGTGGGGAAGTGGCACATGGGCGAGAACCTCGAGTCCCAGCCACAGAACGTGGGCTTCGACGACTTCTACGGCTTCCTGTCGGTGTCGGACATGTACACCGAGTGGCGGGATCCGTACTTCTTCCCCGAGATCGTCTATAGCGAGGAGCGCACCCGCTGGGTCGAGAACCTCCCGTTCTCCAAGTGCTTCGTGCACGCCCGACGGGGGGGTGAGCCCGAGAACGTCGAAGAGGTCACGATCCCGGTCCTCTCGCTCCTCGACGAGCGCTGGGCGGCGTACTCGCTCGACTTCATCCGCCGGATGGCCGGAGAGGCCGACCGCCGACCCTGGTTCCTCTACCACTGCACCCGAGGGGCGCACTTCGACAACTACCCGAGCGAGCGGTTCTTGGGGACCTCCCCGGCCAAGCACCCATACAAGGACACGATCGTCGAGCTGGACGACATCGTCGGCCGCCTGATCGCGTGCCTGGAGGAGACCGGTCAGCTCGAGGACACCTTGGTGTTCGTCTCCTCGGACAACGGCCCGGAGATGGAGACCTGGCCCGACGCTGCCTACTCGCCCTTCCGCTGTGCCAAGGGGTCGACCTGGGAGGGTGGCCAGCGCGTGCCGGGCCTCGTGTCGTGGCCGGGCATGATCGCTCCCGACCGGTCTTCTGACGGGGTGTTTTCCCTGATGGACCTGTTCCCGACACTGCTACGGCTGGCGGGCGCCGAGTCGGCGTTTCCCACCGATCGCTACATCGACGGCGTCGACCAGACCTCGTTCCTGCTCGGCCCGGACGCGGTGTCCAATCGCAAGTACCTCTACTACTGGCTCGCCAACGTGTTCTCGGCCATCCGGGTGGGTGAGTGGAAATTCATGATCGCCTCCACCTCCGACGACGATCGGGACGCCCTCAACCTGGGCGGCTTCACCGGTGTCACCCAGAAGTACACCCACGGGCGCCTCTACAACCTCTACCTCGATCCCAAGGAGACCCGCAGCTACATGATCCGCAAGCTGGCCTACATCGACAGCTTCACGAGCGGCATCGCCGGGCACCTTCGGACCTTCGGCCCGTATCCGGCCAAGCAGCGCATCGCCGACCTGTCCTGATTCCTGAGTGCGCGGGCCACGGGCGGGATGCCGGCGCCGGTCGTCGGTGCCGGTAGCGTCTCGTTCCGATGCAGCGCCTCGGTCTCGTCGGGCTGGCCAACTCCGGCAAGTCCTCCCTGTTCAACGCCCTGACCAGCGGCCATGTCCCAGTGGCCCCGCACCCCTTCTCCACCGTGGAGACCTCGGTCGGGGTGGCCCCGCTCCCCGACGAGTGCCTTGAGGCACTGGCCCGGCTCAGCCACTCGGCCAAGGTGGTGCCGGCCGGGGTGGAGTTCGTCGACATCGCCGGCCTGGTGTCCGGGTCGGCCGCCGGCGAGGGCATGGGCAACCGGTTCCTGGCCGGGATCCGCGAGGTCGACGCTTTGGTGCTGGTGTTGCGGGCCTTCAACGACGACGCCGTGGTCGGGTCCGACGACCCGTTGGACTCCCTCGAGACCCTCGAGCTCGAGCTGGTGCTGGCGGACGCGGCGTCGCTCGAGACCCAGGCGGAGAAGCGGCGCAAGCAGGCCCGGCTGCGCAAGGACCCAGTGTTGGCCGCCGAGGCCGACGCCATCGACGAGGCGATGGCGGTGCTGCAGTCGGGGGTGCCCCTGTTCCGCTCCGACCTCGCCACCGGGGTGCGCGAGCGCCTGGCGAACTCCTTCCTCCTCACCAACAAGCCGGTGCTGGCCGTGGTCAACGCGGGCGAGGACCAGCTCGAGTCCTTCGACGAGCTGACCGCCCCGGTGGCCGCCCACCTCGGCACTTCGTGCGAAGTCATCGCGGTCTGTGTGCAGCTCGAGGCCGAGGCGGCCCAGCTCGACCCGGCCGAGCGGGCGGAGCTCCTAGCCGGACTCGGCCTCGGCGAGGGGGTCGTCCCGAGGGTGGCGCACGCCGCCTTCCACCTGCTCGGGTTGCGGACCTTCCTCACCACCGGCGAGAAGGAGACCCGGGCCTGGATCTTCCGGGCCGGCGCCCTCGCCCCGGAGTGCGCCGGCGTGATCCACTCGGACCTCCAGCGGGGCTTCATCCGGGCCGAGGTCATCCCCTGGGACGAGCTGATCGAGCTGGGGGGGTGGCCGCAGGCCAAGGCGGCCGGGCGGCTCCGGGTGGAGGGGAAGGACTACCCGGTCGAGGACGGCGACGTCCTCGAGATCCGCTTCAACGTGTAGGACACTTCGCAGATGCAGACCGGCTGGGTGCTCCGCAACGGCGAGGTGGTGGCCGCCGCCGAGCTGGCCGAGTCGTTCCTCGAGCGCAGCCGGGGACTGATCGGCCGGCGCAGCTACGAAGGGGCGATGATCCTGGCGCGCACGCGCTCGATCCACTCATTCGGCGTCCGGTTCCCGCTCGATGTGGCGTTCCTGGACCGCGACATGGTGGTGCTGACGGTCCTCCGGCTGCGCCGCTTCGGGGTGACCCTGCCCCGGCTGCGGGCCAGCCAGACCCTGGAGGCCAGGGCCGGGTGCTTTGAGCGCTGGGGTCTCCGCCCGGGCGACGCGCTCGAGTTCCGCGCCACGTCGTGAGCGGACCACCCGGTTCGCTCGTGGTCGTGGCGACCCCCATCGGGAACCTGGGCGACCTCTCGGAGCGGGCCAAAGAGGTGCTCGGGACGGCAGACGTCGTCTGCTGCGAGGACACCCGCCGGACCCGGGCCTTGCTCACCGCCTGCTCGTTGCCGTCCAGCCCGCGGCGGCTGCTCTCCCTCCACGGGCACAACGAGGCCGAGCGGCTGACGGCGGTCCTCTCCTTGCTCAAGGCTGGCAAGACGGTGGCGTTGGTGAGCGACGCCGGAACCCCGACTATCTCGGACCCCGGGGCGCGGGTGGTGGCCGCCGCCACAGCCGCCGGCTTCGCCGTCTGGGCCGTGCCCGGGCCGTCCGCGCCGCTGAGCGCGCTGGTGGTGAGCGGGCTGGCGACCGACCGGTTCTGCTTCGAGGGATTCCTGCCCCGAAAGGGCCCCGAGCGCCGCCGACGACTGGCCGAGCTGGCCGCCGAGGAGCGCACCGTCGTGGTGCTCGAGGCACCAGGCCGCCTGGCCACGCTCCTGGCCGATCTGCACCGGGCGTGCGGGGACCGACGGGTTGCGATCTGCCGCGAGCTCACCAAGGTGCACGAGGAGGTGTGGCGAGGCCGGCTCAACGACGCCGAGCGCCGTTTCGCCGAGGAGCCGGTGCGCGGCGAGGTGGTGATCGTGGTGGAGGGCCGCCCGCCCGCCCCCGGCGTCTCCGACGAGGTGGTGGTGGCGTCGGTCCGGGCCCGTCTGTCGGCCGGGGACACCCCCCGGTCGGCCGCCGATGCGGCGGCGGCACTCGGGATCCCGAGACGCCGCGCGTACGCCGAGGCGCTCGCCCAACGGGACCGCATGGAGGAGAAGGGCAGCCCTTCCGGGCCGGCACCAGGCCACCGGTAACGTGGTGCGGTGGGTCGCTTCTTTCTCACCACGCCCATCTACTACGTGAACGATGCGCCCCACGTCGGGCACGCGTACACGACGGTGAATGCCGACGCCCTGGCACGCTGGCATCGGCTCGCCGGCGACGAGGTGTTCTTTATGACCGGCACCGACGAGCACGGGGCCAAGGTGGCCGAGTCGGCCGCCGAGCACGGCACGGAGCCCAAGAACTGGGCCGACCAGACCGCGGCCCGCTTCGAGGCCGCCTGGCGGGGTCTCGACATCTCCTACGACGACTTCATCCGCACGAGCGAGCCCCGCCACTACCGAGCGGTCCAGACCTTCCTCCAGCGCGTCTACGACAACGGGTACATCGAAAAGGGCCTCTACCAGGGGCTGTACTGCGTCCGGTGCGAGGACTACTACACCGAGGAGGAGCTGGTCGGCGGCAATTGCCCGAACCACGGTACGCCGGTGACCTTCATGGAGGAGGAGAACTACTTCTTCAAGCTCGACCAGTTCACCGATCGCCTCTTGGCGTGGTACGAGTCCGAGCCCGAGGCGGTACGGCCGGCATCCAAGCGCAACGAGGCCCTGGGGTTCATCAGGGGTGGGCTCCGGCCCATCTCGATCACCCGGACCTCGCTTCGCTGGGGGGTGCCGGTCCCCTGGGACGACGGGCACGTCTTCTACGTCTGGTACGACGCCCTCATCAACTACCTGACGGCCATCGGCTACGGCACGGACGACGAGCGTTGCGCGGCGTGGTGGCCGAACGTCCACCACCTCATCGGCAAGGAGATCCTCCGCTTCCACTGCGTGTGGTGGCCGGCGATGTGCATGGCGGCCGGGATCGACCCGCCGGCCAACATCTTCGTGCACGGCTGGCTGCTCTTCGGGGGCGAGAAGCTGTCCAAGACCATGCTCCAACGGCTCAGGCGCACGGCCGAGGAGGTGAAACTCACCGACGTCGCTCCCGACGTCCTGACCGACGACTTCGGCGTGGACCCGATCCGCTACCACCTGCTCCGGGTCCCGCTCGGCAACGACAGCGACTTCTCCTACGACTCGATCGTGACCCGCTACAACGCGGACCTGGCCAACAACCTGGGCAACCTGGCAGCCCGGGTGGCCACCGTGGTCGGGTCCAAGTGCGGGGGGACCGGTCCGTCCCCCGACCCGGCGAGCCCGCTCGCCCCGGTGGCGGCCGAGACGGTCGCCGAGGCCGGCGCGGCGTGGGAACGCTTCGCTCCCCACGAGGCACTGGCGGCCACGTGGCGGTTGATCGGGGCGGCCAACGCCCTCTTGGAGTCGACCGAGCCGTGGAAGATGAGTCCCGGCGCCGAGCTCGACGGCGTCCTCGGCAGCGCCCTCGAGGTTCTGCGCATCGTCGCGCTGCTGGTCAGCCCGGCCATGCCGGCGAGCGCCCGGGAGCTCTGGCGCCGCATCGGCCTGCCGGGGGCGCCCGAGGACCTCGGCGTCCCCGACGACGCGGCCTGGGGCGGGTACCCCGGCGGGCTCCGGGTCGAAAAAGGGGACCCGCTCTTCCCACGGCGCCGGAGCTGACGGGGTGTCGGTGGGCGAGGGTCCACAGTGGTTCGATTCGCACTGTCATGTGCAGGAGCACTACGAGCCCGACGTCGCTGTGCTCGCCCGCGCGACCGAGGCCGGGGTGTCCGATCTCGTCTGCGTGGGCACCGACGCCGATTCCTCGGCCGAGGCCCTGGCCCTGGCGGCCTTAGCACCGTCGGGCTCGCCCCGGGTCTGGGCCACGGTCGGGCTCCATCCCCACGAAGCGTCCCGGGGCGTCGACGAGGTAGCCCGGCTGCTCGAGTCGGCCATCGCCGGCCCCACTCGCCCGGTGGCGGTGGGGGAGTGCGGACTCGACTACTACTACGAGCACTCACCCCGGAGCGCCCAGCGCGAGGTGTTCGCCGCCCAGGTCGCCCTGGCCCGCCGTCACGACCTCACCTTGGTGGTGCACGCCCGTGACGCCTGGGACGACCTCTTCGACGTCCTCGGGGCAGAAGGGGTGCCCGAGCGCACGATCCTGCACTGCTTCACCGGCGGCCCGGGTGAGGCCCGTCGCTGCCTCGACGCCGGCCTCTTCGTGTCCTTCAGCGGCATCGTGACGTTCAAGAACGCGGCCGAGGTCCGAGAGGCAGCGACCATGTGCCCGCTCGACCGTCTACTGGTGGAGACCGACAGCCCGTTCCTCGCTCCCGTCCCCCATCGGGGGGCACGCAACGAGCCGGCCTTCGTACCGCTCGTGGGGGCCTTCGTCGCCTCGTTGAAGGGGCTCGAAGAGCGCGAGGTGTGCGCGGCGACGACCGCGACGGCGAGAGCGGCCTTCGCGCTCAGGATCCTGTGATCCCGGTCCTGAGCTGGGTCCTTCTCCATTTGCCAGCCCCATGGCAGGTTCCTAGTATCCCCTGCATCCTGCGCCGGTCCCCTGGTCGGCGTCGGGCTGTGGTCCCCGAAGAAGGGCGGAGGTCTGAGGGAACAGCGCACCGGGGGGAGGCGTCTGCTCGTCGGCTCGCTGCTGAGCCTCGGGCTTCTGGTGGCGCCGCTCCTGATGCTGGGCACTGGGGTGGCACGGCGTGCCGCTCCCGGCGGCGCAGGCGGTGGTCGGGCTGCTGCGGCTGGCGTCGCGCGCCCTCGACCAGGAGTCCTCGGCGGCCTGAAGCTCTCCTTCGCGCTCCCACCAGCGACGACCACGACGACGGTCCCGCCCCCCACCACCAGCACCACGTCCGCACCCCGGCCGGCGGCGGCCGCCGTGCCGGTGACCTCGACCACGGTCCTGACCGCGGCTTCGGACTCGGCCGACGGCGTTGCCACCTGGTACGCGGCGGCGCCACCGGGGCGTTGCGCCAGCCCGTGGCTCCCCTTCGGGACCGTGCTCAGCGTCATCGACCTCGCCACCGGGGCCTCGATCACCTGCGTGGTGGACGACCGCGAGGCAGCCGGCTACCCCCACGTGGTCGACCTGTCGCCCTCGGGCTTCGAGGCGCTGGCGCCGCTCGGTCAGGGCACCATCGAGGTCGCCGTCTCCTGGTGAGCCTGTCGCGCTCGGACGTCGAGGCGCTGTTGGCCGAGCACGGCATCCGACCCACCAAGGCCCTGGGGCAGAACTTCGTCGCCGACCCCAACACCGTGACCCGCATCGCCCGGCTGGCCGACCTCGGCCCGGGTGCCACCGTCGTGGAGATCGGCGCGGGGCTCGGCTCGCTCACCCTGGCCCTGGCGGCAACCGGGGCGAGCGTGGTCGCCATCGAGGTCGACCGACGGCTCGCCGGCGTCCTGCGGACCACGGTGGAGGGCTTGGACGTCGAGGTCGTCGACGCCGATGCGCTCCGTCTCTTGTGGCCCGAGCTGCTCGCTACCCGGCGCCAGCCGGTCGAGGTGGTGGCCAACCTGCCCTACCGGGTCGCCACCCCCATCATGATCCGGGTGCTCGAGGAGGCCCCGGCCATCGGGCGGTGCCTGGTGATGGTGCAGCGTGAGGTGGGTGAACGCTGGGCCGCGGTCCCGGGCGACCCGGCCTACGGCGCGGTGTCGGTCAAGATCGCCTACTGGTCGGTGGCCTCTGTGGTGGGAAGGGTGTCGGCGAACGTCTTCGTCCCCCGGCCGAAGGTCGACTCGACCCTGGTCCGCCTGGTGCGTCGGCCCCGCCCGGCTGTGGACCCCGCCGTCGTCCCCTACCGGCGGTTCGAGGCCGTGGTCCGTGCCGGCTTCGCCCATCGACGCAAGATGCTCCGGCGGGGGCTGGCCGGCGTGGTCGAGCCGGAGGCGTTCACCCGTGCCGGGGTCGACCCGAGCGCCCGGGCCGAGGAACTCGACGTGACGGCGTGGGGGCGGCTGGCCGAGGTGCCCGGGTGAAGCCGAAGACGACCGAGAGGCTTCGGGTGCCGGCCCGGGCGAAGCTGACCCTCTCGCTGCGGGTCCTCGGTGCCCGAAGCGACGGCTACCACGAGCTCGACGCGGAGATGGTGGAGCTCGACCTGGCCGACGAGCTCGTCATCGACCCCGAGGGCGACGGGGTGACGATCGAGTTCGATGGCCCGACGGGCGCGCTCCCCGTCGGGTCGGAGAACCTGGTCGTCCGAGCCCTCGCCGCGGTGGGCCGACGGGCCGGGGTCCACGTCGTGAAGCGGATCCCGGTGGGTGGCGGGCTCGGCGGGGGTTCGGCCGACGCCGGCGCGGTGCTTCGCTGGGCCGGCTGCCACGACCTGGATGTGGCGGTGTCGCTCGGTGCCGACGTCCCCTTCTGCCTGGTGGGGGGACGGGCCCGGATCGGCGGGATCGGGGAGCGGGTCGAACCCCTGGTCCCCGAGGCCCGGTCGTTCGTCCTCCTCTTGCCCCCGCTCGCCGTGGACACCGCCGCTGTCTACCGGGCCTGGGACTCGCTCGACGAGCACCGGCGGCGCTCGGGGACCGGGTGCAACGACCTCGAGGCGGCGGCTCTCGCCGTCAAGCCGGACCTCGCCCGGTGGCGTGACGTCATGGCCGAGGCCACCGGGACCGTCCCGAGGCTGGCCGGCAGCGGTTCGACCTGGTTCGTCGAGGGGACTCTCGAGGACCTCGGTCTCGAAAGGGTGGAACGGCTGGAGATCGACGGGGGGATCGGCCGGGTCCGTGCCGTTCGGACCGCCGCCCCGCCGGACGGCGGTACCTAGTCATGCGTCGCGGATTTGATTCGGGTGAGCGTTGCCCGACCCCGTCGGACCTTTTCGATGATCTTCTCGGCCTCGGCGTGCCAGACGAAGGGCTTCGGATCGTCGTTCCAGTGCTCCACCCACAGCTCGATTGCCT
>DAHUZS010000086.1 GCA_027315045.1 Acidimicrobiaceae bacterium | reverse complement strand
GACCAAAATTCCTATATCCCTAGGAATCTCTGAAGCGGGACACTAGGACATCGGCCGGGCCAGACGCACCACCCGGCGCCGCGTCAGCTGGCGGCGACGTCGGAAGTTGTCCTGTGCCTCGGCGAGCGCTCCTTGATCGGGCCCCGCCACCCCCCGGGACCGCTCCCACTCGGCGACCGACGCGTACCAGGTCACGAGCAACATAGGGCCGGCACCGTCCTCCACCCGGAACAGGCCCTCGATGTGGGCGTCGAAACTGGACTCGAATGCGGGCCAGGCGCCGGCCGACAGGTCGACCACCTCGTCCTCGTGCCCGGGTTCGACGTCCAGCCAACGGTGGGCGTGGACGCCGCCGGTCCGCACGACCCCCGGGCTTGCCGGGCGGGCGGTCGCCTGCATGGCGATGACCTCCGCCCCGGCGGCGTCGTCGAGGGGCGCGCTCCACCCGGCGGGGTCGGGACGTCGGCCGGGCCAACCCACGAGGACGACGGCCTCGTCATCGAACCAGCCGATGCTCCCGGCGCCGAGCCACGATCCCACCACCGTGCCCCCCGACCCGGTGACGGACCGGCGGAGTTCGGCCAGCTGCGATCCGAGGCCCGGTGACATGTCTGACTGAGCTCGGATGAGGAGGTAGTCGTAGTTCTCGCGCACCTTCGCACGCTACGGCGTCTGCCGAGCCCCGGTAACGTCGTGCTCACTTCCGGGGCAGCCCTCGGTTCGAAGGATCCAGCTGCGAGGGCTCGAGGGGCGTCGGCGCACCGGAGGGGATCCTGCGGCTGCCAGGCCCGGCGGGTCGCCCGATCGAACGCTCCTCGCTCAGGTCCTCGGCTGGCGATTGGCGCGCAGCTCGGCCGGACGAAGGTAGACCCGGAGCCACCACCAGGTGCCACCACCCCCCCTTTGGGATGGCGGCCGGCGACACCTGGGTGGCCCGGGCCCGGGACCGGGCCACCAGCCACGCCGTTGCCGCGACCATGACACCCACGTAGGCCCCGCCCGCCACTGGCGAGGCGGCGAGGAAGGAACTGGTCGAGAGGTCGGCGGCGAGGATCACGCGGGTGACGGCGTCAGCCATCAGACCGAACCCCCACATCAGGCTGATGAGTCGGAACGTCGCCCGGGCCGCGGGCGCCTCCCAGAGCCGGTCGTAGCGCGCGCGGCGCTCCGGTCCCCCGCCCGAGGCGAGAGCCCGGCCGATGTAGAAGATGACCGGTCGACGCCCGAACCTGGTGGTCACGACGGAGGCCAGCCCGAACAGGAAGGTGAAGCCCGAGTCCCGGACCTTGAGCACGAAGGCATCGCCGCCCAGCGCGTACGACACCACAAGGCCGAGCACGAACCCGAACAGGACGATGGCGCCGATCGGGTCGATTCTCCGACGCCGGAGGAACTGGACGAGGACCCAGGCCGCCGCCGGGACACCGGCGATGGCGAGCGCGTTGGCGTCGTTGCCGACGTGCGAGCGGACCAGGTAGTAGACGGCGAGCGGGACGATCGCCCCTCCGATTGCGCTCGGGGCAAGAGACCGGATCGACGGGAGCGCGGGGTCCCAGTCCCCGTGGTCGACTGGCCCTGACCCGTGCTCGGCCGGATCGAGGACCGCGACGGCGGGCTCGTAGGGTTGCTGGGTTGGGTTGGACACGGTGCACCCCGGTGCGCAACGGGAAGCGGACACTCTAAGGGGCCGCGCGGATAGGTGACCATCCACCGGTCGTCGTGTTGGCTCGGGTTTGATCCCGAGTGCGACCCAACACCCGACGACCAAGTGGAGGATCTCATTATCATGCGCGCACTCGAACCCGAAGTGTTT
>DAHUZS010000082.1 GCA_027315045.1 Acidimicrobiaceae bacterium | reverse complement strand
TCGATGCTCGGTTCGGGCTCGGTCGTGGTCATGGACTCGAGCACCTGGCCGGTGCGGGCGGCCTGGCGGATCACCAAGTTCTACTTCCGGGAGTCGTGCGGGCAATGCACGCCGTGCCGGGAGGGTTCGGGTTGGCTCGAGCGGATCCTGTACCGGATCGAGAACGGTGCCGGGCGCGAGGAGGACCTCGACCTCCTGCTCGACATCTGCGACAACATCAGCCCCGGCGTGCACTGGCCGCCGGAGCAGACGACCATCTGCCCGCTCGGCCCGTCGATCCCCCCGTCGATCGCGTCGTCCCTTCTGCGCTTCCGCGACGACTACCTGGTCCACATCAAAGACGGCGGCTGTCCCCATGGCTGATCCCGAGCCCTCGGCCGAGCCCGAGAGCGACGCCGTGACCTTCACGCTCGACGGCCGGCAGGTGAGCGCCCGCCGGGGCGAGCTCGTGATCTCGGCGGCCGAGCGGGCCGGGGTCTACATCCCCCGCTTTTGCTACCACCCGCGCATGGAGCCGGTCGGCATGTGCCGCATGTGCCTGGTCGAGGTGGCCGGCCCCCGGGGGGCGTCGCTCCAGCCGGCCTGCATCATCACGGTCGAGGACGGGGCCGAGGTCTCCACCACCTCGCCCAAGGTGAAGAAGGCCCAGGACGGGGTCCTTGAGTTCCTGCTCATCAACCACCCCCTCGACTGCCCGGTCTGCGACAAGGGGGGCGAGTGCCCGCTCCAGGACCAGACCCTCGCCTACGGCCCGGGCGAGAGCCGGTTCGTGGAGGAGAAGCGCCATTTCGCCAAGCCCATCGCGATCTCCGACCTCGTGCTCTTGGACCGGGAGCGCTGCATCCAGTGCGCCCGGTGCACCCGCTTCGCCGAGGAGATCGCCGGCGAGGCCCAGATCGACTTCTCTGGCCGGGGGGAGCGGGTGGAGGTAGCCACCTTCCCGACCCGGCCCTTCACCTCCTACTTCAGCGGCAACACGGTCCAGATCTGCCCGGTGGGGGCGTTGACCGCGACCCCCTACCGGTTCAGGGCGAGGCCCTGGGACCTCGACCAGGTCGAGTCGACCTGCACGACGTGCGCCTTCGGCTGCCGGGTGGCGGTGCAGTCGTCGGCCAACCGCCTGACCCGGCTGCTCGGGCTGGACGCCGAGCCGGTTAACCAGGGCTGGCTGTGCGACAAGGGCCGGTTCAGCTTCGAGGCGGTGAACGGCGACGAGGTCGCCGCCGGCCCGAGCGACGACACCGAGGCGGCCCCGCTCGGTTCGCACCGACCGGGGGAGTTCGCCGGCGAGGTGGTCGAGACGGCGAGCCGGCTCGGGCGGGTGACCGAGCCGATGGTGCTCGACGGCGAACGCCATGTCCGGGTCGGCTGGTCCGAGGCGCTGGCCGAGGCGGCGCGTCGCCTGGAGGCGATCCGCACCGAGCACGGCCCCGAGGCCATCGCCTTCATCGGCGGCGGCCGGCTCACCAACGAGGGCGCGTATGCCTGGACCAAGCTGGCCAAGGCGGTGATCGGCACCGACTCGGTCGACGCCCAGCCCGGGGACGGGCTCCCGGCCGACCTGGTGCTGTCCTTGCCCCGGGCCACCATCGCCGAGACCTGCTCGGCGCCGGTGGTGCTCCTCTTCTCGGGCGACGTGCGCGAGGAGTTGCCGGTCCTGTTCCTCCGGCTGCGCCGGGCCGCCCTCGACAACAAGGTCCGGATCGTCGAGGTGTCCCCCCGAGCCACCGCCTTGAGCGAGTACGCCGCCGTCTCGTTGCGGGTGCGGCCGGGCGACGCCCCCTCGGTGGCTCGGGCGCTGGTTGGCGAGCCGTCTCCGATGCCGTCGCACCCGGCCGGGCCGGCCTTCGCCCCCGGGGAGCTCGAGCGGGCCCGGACCCTCCTCGCCCAGGCGGCCGCCGAGGGCCCGCCGGGCACCGGCGTGGTCGTCGCCTTCTCCCGCGCCTCGCTGGCCGAGGACCCCTCGGTCGCCTCCACCGCCGTCTCCACCCTGGCCCTCGCCTGGCCCGGTGCCCGGTTCCTCCCGCTCCTGCGCCGGGGCAACGTCCAGGGGGCGCTGGACATGGGCATGGCCCCCGGCATCCTGCCCGGCCGGACCTCGCTCGATGCCGGCCGGGACTGGTTCACCGACCACTGGGGCTCAGTGCCCGAAACGAGGGGCCTCGACGCGACGGCCGCCCTGCGGTCGGCGACCGAGAGCGGCGCGGGCGCCGTGCGGGCGCTGGTCCTCTTGGGCTGCGACCCGCTAGAGGACTTCCCCGACCGGGACCTGGCCGCCCGGGCGTTGGCCGACGCCGAGGTCGTCGTCGCGGTGACCGGCCACCTTGGCCCGGCCCTCGACCACGCCGACGTCGTCCTGCCGGTCGCGGTGGTCCACGAGCGGCCCGGCACCACGACCAACATCGAGGGCAGGGTCACCCGGCTGGGCCAGAAGCTGGCGCCGCCCGGGCTGGCCTGGCCCGACTGGACCATCGCGTCGGCGCTCTCCGACGAGCTGGGCTACGACCTGGCCATCGGGTCGGTGGGGGAGATCGGCGAGGAGATCGAGCGGGTGGCCCCGGCCTACCGGGGCTTCGCCCCCGGCTTCTTGGACCAGGTGTCAGGGCACGACGGGCTGGTCGTGCCGCTGGGCGTGGCCGACGTCCCGGTGGTCGTCCCCATCGACCCCATCGCCACCCCGGGGGTCGAGTCGGTGGAGCGGCAGGGGGCGCCGCCCCGGGTTGGCCTGACCGAGCCGCTCTCGCGCGAGCTCTTGGCCGCCCTGCACCCCGACGAGCGGGCCGAGCACGCCCCGCCCCCGCTCCGGCGCCCGACCGGGGCGAGTGTCACGGTCCCTTCGCCGGACCACTACTCCTTGCGTCTCGTGTCGACCCGACGGCTCTACGACCACGGCGCCGCGGTGAGCGGGTCCCCCTCGCTCGACCGGCTGGTGCCGGCGGCCGAGGCGGTCGCCAACCCCTCCGAACTGGCCCGCCTGGGGGTGGAGCAGGGAGACCGGGTGCGGGTCTCCTCGCCTCGCGGCGAGGTGGTCCTCGAGGCCCGCCCCGACGACGGCGTGCCCAAGGGGGTGCTGGTCGTCGAGTTCAACCTGTCGGAGCCGACCGGTGGGCGGAAGAACGCCGCGGCGTCGTTGATCGACGCCACCGCGGTGGTGAACGACGTCCGGCTGGAGACGCTGTGAACCCCGTCGTGTGGCTGGCCGCCGACCCGCTCTTCGTCCACGGGGTGCACTGGCCCGAGCTGCTGATCGTCCTCATCAAGGTGCTGGCGGCCTTCGTCGTACTCATGGTCTCGGTGATGCTGATGATCTGGTTCGAGCGCAAGGTCATCAGCGACATGCAGAGCCGGATCGGCCCCAACCGGGCCGGCCCCTACGGGCTCCTCCAGACCATGGCCGACGGGATCAAGCTGTTCTTCAAGGAGGATCTGGTCCCCGAGCGCGCCGACCGGTTCGTCTTCAAGCTGGCCCCGTACCTGGCCCTCGTCCCTGCCCTGTTGATCTTCTCCGTGGTCCCGGTCGGCGGCGTGCTCACGATCGCTGGCCACACCTTCGAGCTGCAGGTGGCCGACCCGCCCTTCGGGATCCTGCTCGTCCTCGCCCTGTCGTCGATCTCGGTCTACGGCGTGATGCTGGCCGGCTGGTCCTCGGGCTCCAAGTACCCGCTGATCGGGTCGGTCCGGGCCTCGGCCCAAATGATCTCCTACGAGGCGGCCCTCGGGCTCAACGTGGTCGCGGTAGTCCTCACGGCCCAGTCCCTGTCGACCCGGGCCATCGTGGTGAGCCAGGCCCACGGCTTCTGGGACTGGAACGTCATCCGGCTCGGCTTCGTACCATTCTTCTTGTACCTCGCCTCGATCACCGCCGAGCTCAACCGCCCGCCGTTCGACCTGGTGGAGGCGGACAGCGAACTGGTCGGCGGGTTCAACACCGAGTACTCCTCGATCCGCTTCGCCATGTTCTTCCTGGCCGAGTTCATGAACGTCATCACCATGTCGGCGGTCGTGGTCACCTTGTACTTCGGCGGCCCCGACGGACCGATCCCCCGGTTCATCCCGACCTCGGACATCTGGATGCCCATCGTCTGGTTCACCGCCAAGACCCTGGTGTTCCTGTTCGTGTACGTGTGGCTCCGGGCCGCGCTGCCCCGACTGCGCTACGACCAGCTCATGGACCTCGGCTGGAAGGTGCTGATCCCGGTGTCGCTCGGGTGGCTGCTCATCGTGGCCGCGGTCCTCATCTGGGGCTGGTGGGGCCTCCTCGTCGCGGTGGCCGAGGTGGTCCTCGGGGCGGCCCTCCTCCGGGCGTTCAAGGTGGGGGCGTCGCGCGCCCAGACCGAAGAGGCGTTCTGATGGAACTCGGGTTCCTCGGCGGCTTCAAGCTCACCTTCGAACACCTAGGTCGGCGCCGGGTCACCCGCCAATACCCCGACGAGAAGAAGCCCAAGCAGCCCCGCATGCACGGGCGCCACGTTCTCAACCGCTACGAGGACGGGATGGAGAAGTGCATCGGCTGCGAGCTGTGCGCCGGGGTCTGCCCGGCCGACTGCATCTATGTGCGGGGGCTCGACAACCCCCCGGACCACCCGGTCTCCCCCGGCGAGCGCTACGGCTACGTCTACGAGATCAACTACCTGCGCTGCATCCACTGCGACCTGTGCGTCGAGGCCTGCCCGACCGAGGCGATCACTGAGTCCAAGCTGTTCGAGTTCTCCTTCACCAACCGCGCCGACGCCATCTACACGCGTGACGAGCTGTTGGTGGGCGACGACGGCCGGCCCCGCCGGCTGCCGTGGGAGGACTGGCGGGAGGGGGACGACCTCCACAGCTCGGGGTGGATGCGGGCCACGTCGCCGTCAGGGGCCGCGGCCTTCGAGGGCGAGGTCCAGTGGTCAGGGGAGCTCGGCTACGGGGTACGGGTCCCCGAGGGGGGCCAGAGCGGCCGTCGGGACGACGAGGCGACCGGCACGAGGCTGCTGCGCGAGGTTATGGAGGCTCACCTGGTCCCCGACGACATCCCCTTCGAGCACCGGGGGATCCGGGGCCGGATGGAGCGGGCCAAGGAGTCGGCGGTGAAGAAGCGGGCCAAGGTGCTCGCCGCCCGCCGCCGGCGGGCCGAGCTGAAGGTGGGCCGGTGAGCGCGCCGATGCTGGCGGCGACGGTCCCCGACTCGCTGACCTTCGCGATCAGCGCTGCGGTCATCCTGGCCGGGGCGCTCGGGGTCATCACCTCTCGCAACGCCGTCCACGCCGCCCTGTCCCTGGTGATGACGCTGTTCGGGGTGGCGGTGCTGTTCATCGAACAGCAGGCCAGCTTCCTCGCCGCGGTGCAGATCATCGTCTACGCCGGCGCCATCGTGGTGCTGTTCCTGTTCGTGATCATGTTCCTCGGCGTCGACCGGCGGGAGAACGTGGCCGAAGAGCCCCTGCGGGGCCAACGTCCCCTCGCCGTGCTCCTTGTCGCGGTGGCCATGGGCGGCGTGATCGCCCTCGGGGTGAGCGCGCACTGGGCGACTGGCGCCCACGCGGTGGCCGGATCAACCACCGCTGGCCATCACTCCAACGTGTACGTGCTCGGCAAGGCGGTCTTCACCACCTACCTGTTCGCGTTCGAGGCCACCGCCGCCCTGCTCGTCATCGCGGTGGTGGGCGCCGTGGTCCTGGCCAAGCGGCCCCGCTCGGGCGAGTCCCGCGGGGAGGAGCCAGCGGGGCCGGAGGAGCCGGCGGTGGACGGGTCGTCGGCCGACGACGAGGGCCCGGGCGGACCGCCGGCCCTGGTCGGCGGGGGGGCGTCGGTGACCGGGGCGGCCGACCACGGGGGGGCCGGGTGAGCATCCCGGGGGAGTGGTACCTGATCCTGGCGGCCGCCCTGTTCATCCTGGGCGCGCTCGGTCTCTTGGTCCGGCGCAACGTGCTGGTCATGTTCATGTGCATCGAGCTGATGCTCAACGCAGCCAACCTGACTTTCGTCACCTACTCCCGGATGCTCGGGGACATCGGTGGCCAGGTGGTGGTGTTCTTCGTCCTGGTGGTGGCGGCGGCCGAGGTCGTGGTGGGCCTCGGGATCGTGGTGGCCATCTTCCGCCGGCGGGCCAGCTCCTCGGCCGACGACCTCAACGCACTGAAGGGCTGAGCCGTGCTGCACCTCGCCTACCTCATGGCCCTGTTGCCCCTCGCCGGGTTCGCCGTGCTCGTCGCATTCGGCAGGCGCCTCGGCGACCCGTTGGCCGGGTGGGTGGGCACGGTGGCGGTGTTCGGCGCCTTTGTGGTGGCGTGCATCGCGCTCGGCGGCCTGTGGAACGAGCCCGCCTCGGCCCGGCACTTCACCGAGAACTACTTCAGCTGGATCGCCGTCGGCGGGCTGCAGGTGAAGGTGGGGCTTTTGCTCGACCCGCTGTCCATGACGATGTGCCTGTTCGTCACGGGCGTCAGCGCGCTGATCCACCTGTACTCCATCGGCTACATGAAGGACGACCCGGAGTACTCGAAGTTCTTCATCTACCTGAACCTCTTCGTGTTCTCGATGGTGCTGTTGGTCCTGTCGGACAACCTGCTCGTCACCTTCGTCGGGTGGGAAGGGGTCGGGGTCTGCTCCTACTTCCTGGTCGCCTTCTGGCACGAGCGGGACTCGGCCGCCTCGGCGGGGAAGAAGGCGTTCGTCTACAACCGGATTGGCGACGCGGGCTTCCTCATCGCCATGTTCCTCATCTTCTCCAAGCTGGGCACACTCGACCTTCCGACGATCTTCGCCCACCGCCACGCCCTCGGCGGTGACGCCACCACCGCCGTCGCCCTGCTCCTGCTTCTGGCGGCGACGGGCAAGTCGGCGCAGATTCCGCTGTTCAACTGGCTCCCCGACGCCATGGAGGGCCCCACGCCGGTCTCGGCCCTCATCCACGCGGCGACCATGGTGACCGCCGGGGTCTACCTCCTGTGCCGGATGAACTCGGTCCTCGCCCTCACCCCCGACGCCCGGTGGGTGGTGGCTGTCATCGGGGGCGTGACGGCTTTCGTGGCCGCCACCATCGCCTCGACCCAGCAGGACATCAAGAAGGTCCTGGCGTTCTCGACCGTCTCCCAGATCGGCTACATGACGCTGGCCGTGGGGACCGGGGCCTACATCGCCGCGATCTTCCTCATGGTGGCGCACGCCTTCTACAAGGCCCTCCTGTTCCTCGGGGCCGGCTCGATCATCCACGGGCTCCACGACGAGCAGGACCTGAAACGCATGGGCGGCCTGGCCCGGGTGCTGCCCTGGACCTACGCCACGTTCCTCGCGGCCTGGCTGGCCATCGCCGGCATCCCGCCGCTAGCCGGCTTCTGGGCCAAGGGGGACGTGCTGTCCAACGTGTTCCGCAAGAGCCCGGCGCTGTGGGCCCTCGGCGTGGTCACGGCCATCCTGACCGCCTACTACATGACCCGGCTGTTCGTGCTGGCCTTCCGGGGCGACCAGCGCTGGGCCCACGCGGTGTCGGGCCACGCCCACGAGCCCCTCCACGAGTGCCCGTGGGTCATGCGCATCCCCCTCGTGGTGCTGGCGGTGGCGTCGTTCGCCGGCGGCATCCTCGACCTGCCCTGGGTCCACACGGCCGGCCTGTCCTCGTGGCTCGGCCCGGTGTTCGGGAACTCGCTGTTCGTCGACCACGAGGGGGCCGGGCTCCAGACCGGCCTGGCGGTGATCGACGGCGTGGCCGCCGTGGTCGGCCTGAGCGTCGCCTGGTGGGCCTGGCGCCGGGAGTGGGACCGGCCGGCCCTCGTGCCTGCCTTCCTCCAGCGGGTCTGGTACTGGGACGACTTCTACGACACCGTCATCGGCCGGCCCGGTCAGGTCCTGGCGAAGGTGGCCGCCACCGCGGTCGACGGGCGGGTCATCGACGGCGCGGTCAACGGGGCGGCCACCTTGGTGCGGAAGAGCGCGTCGGGGGTCCGGCGGCTCCAGACCGGCTACGTCCGGAACTACGCCCTGGGCATCGTCCTTGGGCTGGCGGCCGTGGTCGCCTTCCTCCTCTCGCGGGTGTGGTGGTCGTGAACTTCCCCTACCTCACCGTCCTGGTCCTCGTCCCCGCGGGCGGTGCGCTGGCAGTGGCCCTCCTCGGGCGGGTGCGCCGCGAGGTGCACGAGCTGGTCGGGATCGGGGTGTCGTTGGTCACCTTGGCCTTCGCCATCGCGCTCACCGTGGCACTGCACGCCGGCGACCCCGGGTACCAGTTCGTCTCCCACCACGTCTGGGCGGCCTCGATCGGGGTGTCGTGGTACGTCGGGGTCGACGGCATCTCCATCTTTCTCGTCCTCCTCGCCGCGGTGCTGTTCCCGTTGGCCTTGGCCGGCGCCCGCGCCCGGAGCGACGCCCGGAGCTTCGTCGGCTGGATGCTCCTGCTCGAGGCGGCGTGCATCGGCAGCTTCGTCTCGCTGGACCTGGTGCTCTTCTTCTTGTTCTTCGAGCTGACCCTGGTGCCGGCGTACTTCCTCATCAGCGGCTGGGGCTTCGAGCGCCGGGCCTACGCGGCGGTGAAGTTCTTCGTCTACACCTTCTTGGGCTCGGCCTTCCTCCTGGTCGGCATCGTGGTGATCGCCGTCGTCCACCAGAACCAGACCGGGGTGCTCACCTTCGCCCTCCCGGTGCTCGAACACACCCACCTGTCCTCGGCCACCGGCATCCTGCTCTTCTTGGCCTTCACCGCCGCCTTCGCGGTGAAGGCGCCGCTCTTCCCCCTGCACACCTGGTCGCCAGACGCCTACGCCGAGGCCCCAGCCGGGGGGTCGATCATCCTGGCCGCGGTCCTGGCCAAGCTCGGCACGTACGGCATCATCCGCTTCGACCTCAACCTGTTCCCCCAGGCCTCGCGTACCCTCGCCCCGCTGCTCCTCACCATGGCGGTCGTCGGCGTCCTCTACGGGGCCCTGGTGGCCTGCGCCCAGAGCGACCTCAAGCGGCTGGTCGCCTACTCCTCACTGGCCCAGGTCGGGTTTATCGCGCTCGGCACCTTCGCGCTGTCGACCGAGGGTCTGGTGGGCGGGGTGCTCCTCATGGTCAACCACGGGCTGGTGACCGCGGCGTTCTTCCTCCTCATTGGGTGGATCTACGACCGCCGGAAGAGCTGGCAGGTAGCCGAGCTCGGCGGTCTGCAGACGCCGGCCCCCTTGCTCGCAGCGGCGTTCACCGTGGTGATGCTGGCCTCCATCGGCCTGCCCGGGCTGAACGGGTTCGTGAGCGAGTTCCTCGTCCTGGCCGGGACGTTCCTCACCCACCGGTGGTGGGCGGTCGCGGCCACAGTGGGGGTGATCGGCGCCGCGCTCTATCTCCTGTGGGCCTACCAGCAGGCCTTCCACGGGCGGCCCAGGCCGGCGGTGGCGGCGACCCGTGACCTCGGATGGACCGAGCGGGTGGTCATCGCCCCGCTCATCGTCCTCATCGTCCTGCTCGGCGTGTACCCCAAGCCGGTCATCGACCGGATCACCCCGGCGGTCGACCGGCTGGTCGCCCACGTGGAGCAGGTGACCCACGTGCACCAGCCGGAGGTGGCCACCTCGCCCGGTGCCCGGGGGTCCCGGCCGTGATCGCGGCGGCCGTGGCGGCGAACGCGACTATCCACGTGCCGGCCATCCGGTACCTGGCCATCATGCCGGTCATCATCCTGCTCGGCGGGGCGGTGCTCCTCCTGGCGGCCCAGTCGCTGGTCCGCCGGCCCCTCCGGCTCCGCTTTGCCACGGTGTCGACGGTGGTCATCTCGCTCAGCGCCTTCGGCCTGGCCTGGTGGCAGTGGGCCGACGTCATGGACCACGGCCCCTACACGACCATCGCCCACGCCGTCGTGACCGACGGCTTCAGCGTGCTCGTCACCGTGCTCGTCACTTCGGCCACGGTCCTCTTCGCCCTGGTGGCCGAGGGGTACCTGGCCCGGGAGGGGATCGAGGGGGGCGAGCTCCACGTGCTGGCCCTGGTGTCGGCGTCCGGGGCCATCCTGATGGGCCAGGCCAACGACCTGGTGATCGTGTTCCTGGGCCTCGAGATCCTCTCGATCGCCCTGTACGTGCTCACCGCCTACAACCACAAGCGGACCGAGTCGGGCGAGGCCGGCCTCAAGTACTTCGTGCTCGGCGGGTTCTCCTCGGCCGTCTTCGTCTACGGGATCGCCCTCACCTACGGGGCCACCGGGACCACCAACCTGGCCCAGATCGCCGGCTTCCTGTCCCGCAACGTCCTCGTGCACGACGGGGTCCTGCTGGCCGGGATGTCGCTGTTGCTGGTCGGGTTCGCGTTCAAGGTCGCGGCGGTCCCGTTCCACATGTGGACGCCCGACGTCTACCAGGGCGCGCCGTCCCCGGTGACCGGATTCATGGCCGCGGTGGCCAAGGCCGGCGGCTTCGCCGCCTTCCTGCGGGTGTTCGTCTCTTCCTTCGGGGTGCTACGGGCCGACTGGCGGCCCATCGTCTACGTCCTGGCCATCGTCACCCTGCTGCTCGGCGCGGGCCTGGCGGTCGTCCAGCGCGACATCAAGCGCATGCTCGCCTACTCGTCGATCAACCACGCCGGCTTCGTCCTGCTCGGTCTGCAGGCGGCCTCGGCGGCGGGGGTGAGCGCCGCCCTCTACTACCTCTTCGCCTACGCCTTCATGGTGATCGGGAGCTTCGCCGTGGTCGCGGTGATCGGCCGCAGCGGTGACATGGAGCACGACATCGCCTCCTACCGCGGGCTGGCCCGCCACCAGCCTGTCCTGGCCTTCGCCTTCGCCCTGCTCCTGTTGGCCCAGGCCGGGGTCCCCTTCACCACCGGCTTCCTGACCAAGTTCCAGGTCGTGGTGGCCTCGGTCGACGGGCATTCGGTCCCGCTAGCCGTCGTGGCCATGGGCTCGGCCGCCCTGGCCGCCTTCTTCTACCTGCGGGTGACGGTGCTCATGTACGGGCCCGAGCGGGCGGCCGAACCGGTCCCGGCCGCCGCCGGCGGCGCGCTCTTCGCCCCGGCCAGCGAGCTGCGGACCCGGCTCAACGCCGCCCTCCTGCTCGAGGACGTCCCGGCCGCACCCAGGGTCGTCGCCGCGGCCACCGGGCGGGTCCCGGTGCCCCCGCTGGCCGCGCTGGCCATCGGGATCTGCGTGCTCGTGACCGTCGTCTTCGGCGTGTTCCCGGCCCCGCTGGTCGACTTCGCCCACAAGGCCACGCTCCTGTTCCTGCCGTGAGCCGGTGAGCGGGACGGGCGAGCTCCCGCCCAACTGGGCGTGGCGGGAGCGGGTGCTCGACCCGGACCAGGCGGTCGTCTTCGACATCGACGGGGTGCTAGCCGACGCCGCCCACCGCCAGCGGTTCATCGCCCACGGCCGTCCCGACTGGGACGCCTTCTTTGAGGCCTGCGGCGAGGACCCCCTGATCGAGGAGTTGGCCCGGCTCCTCGACCTCCTGGACCGCAGCCTGCAGGTGGTGCTGCTCACCGGCCGCCCCCTGCGGGTGCGCCCCCAGACCCGATCATGGCTGGCGCGCTTCAAGGTCCGCCACGACCTGCTGGTCATGCGGGCCCGGGGCGACTACGCGCATGTCTCGGTGTTCAAGCGCCGCAGCGTCCGCTCGTTGCGGGCCTTCGGCTTCGACCTCCGCCTGGCCTTTGAGGACGACCCGCTCAACCGGGCGATGTTCGAGGACGAGGGCGTGCCGTGCATCTACATCCACTCCGGCTACTACGAGTGAGCCCCGTCCGCCGCTGACGCCCGGGGCGGCGCTCGCCCTCAGCCACCACCTGGTCGCCCCGCACCGTCCCGCCGCGCGCCAGGGCCCGCTCCTTCGGGCGCCCGAGCGAGTCCGCGGGGCCGTGGCGGTCCCCGTCGATGCGCCGGCCTGTGAAGCGCAGGTCGCGGGCCACCGCCCCGCCGACCGGGTCGCAGAGCGGGCCGTAGACGACGTCGCTGCATTTCACCTCGGGATGGGCGAACACCGCGACGTCGGCCACCACCGGCAGGTCGTCCATGACCGCGAGGTCGAATCCCCCAGCGACGGCAGCTCCGCTGACCGCGACCACCGTCGGGAGCAAGAAGGTGACCCACCGGCGGTGCAGTCGGCCGACGAGGCCCACAGGCGCCGGTCGATCTCGGAGTCGGCCGCGGAAGCCGGCGCTGAACACCGGCACCTCCCCGGTGACCACCAGCGCGCTGACCGACTCGTCCCCGGGCCAGCTCCGCCGGGCGGCGCGCAGGCCGTCTCGCGCAGCTCGATGCTGATGGCGTTGCGCTTCTCGGGGCGGTGGGGGACGACCAGCTCGCCCCGGAAGCGGCCGGGTGGTCAGCACAGTCGTGGATCGTCCATTCCCCGATCTGGCCCTGCGGTCTGGCCGGTGGGCGATGCGCCGGACCTCAGGGCGTGGTGCCGTCGGGGTGCCCGGCCCCGGCGCGCCGTCGCTGGCGGACCTCGGCGGCCAGGCCGGTGGCCACCCCGAGGCCGGCGAGGACGAGGACTGGCAGATCCCCGAAGCGCTCATAGACGGTGGCGCCGCGGCGCAGCTCGACCGGCCCGGACAAAACCGCCCGTTCGGAGAGCCCGCTCTGGCGCGTCACCACCCCCCGGTTGGTCACGAAGGTCGAGTAGCCGGTGGGCGAGGCCTGGACCAGGTCCCGCCCCTCGGACACCGCCTGCACCCGGTCCGCCGCCACCTCCTGGCTCGGCATCTGCTCGCTCGAGTACGAGGAGGTGTTGGTCGGCACCACGAGAAGCCGAGCACCGGCCCGGACCGAGGAGCGGCCGCGCCCCGCGAAGAAGACCTCGAAGGAGACGAGGACCCCGACCGGGGCCTCCGGGGTCACCATGAGCCCGGTGCCGTGGCCGGCGATGGCGTCCCGGGGCACCGCCGCCAGGCTGGCCAGGTGGGAGAAGAAACCCCGGAACGGGACGTACTCACCGAAGGGGACCCGGTGCACCTTCTCGAACACCCCCACGATCCGGCCGTCGGGCCCCCAGGCCACGATCTCGTTGCGGAACCGGCTCGTCCCGACGAGGACGGTCACCCCGGCGAGCACGGTGGCCCGCAGCCGGACGGCGAGGGCCGAGACCAGCCGGCCCGGCGTGCTCGTGGCCACCGGGACCCCGATGGCGATCACGTCCTCGGGCCACAGCACGAGGTCGGGGCGCGGGCGGGCCCACACCAGGGGCTCGGTCGCTGCCAGCTCGGCGGCGAAGTCGCCGGCCCGCCCGGTCTCGAGCTCGGTGAACCCCCGGACCCCGCCACCTTGGACCGCGGCCACCCCGAGGGTGGCGACGGCCGGCCCCCCGTCGGGGGCGAGCGCCCCGGCCCCCCCCACCACCACCACCCCCCCCGCCACCGCCCCGGCCATCCCGGCCCGCCCGCCCCCGGTCGTGCGCCGGAGTCGGCCGGCCAGCTCGGCCAGCCCCGCCCCGCCCCCGAAGACGAGGGCCGTCAAGAGCAGCGGGCCACCGAGCCGGGCCGCGCCGAGCAGCGGGCCGCCGGCCTGCCCGAGGTAGACGCCGCCGACCGGCAGGCCGCCGAAGGGCCAGGATTGGCGAGCCGCCTCGAGGAGAGTGGCGGCGCCGACGAAGGCCGGGGCCCGGCCCCGCACCGGTGCGGTGGCGGCGGCGGCCAGGGCGACGAAGACCGCTTCGACCAGAACCAGGACGACCGCCCCGTACCAGTTGAAGTCGACCGCCCAGAACAGGCCGATGGCGAAGCAGCCGACGCCGGCCAGCCACCCGGCGAGCAGCCGGGCTCCCAGACGGAGGCCGCCCAGGCGCCAGTAGAGGAGGGCAGCGCCGACGAAGGCCACCGGCCAGGCCCCGAAGGGCGGAAGCGACAGGGCCAGCAGGACTCCGGCGGCCAAGGAGGGGACGGCGACCCCGCCTCGGCGGGGGCTCACGGGTGCGCCGGGGGCCCGACGCCGAGGGACTCGAGCAGGTCCCGGGCCGCCGTCCGGCCGCTCCCCACGCAGGCCGGGATCCCGACGCCGCGGTAGGAGGAGCCGGCTACTGCCAGCGCCGGCAGCCGCCGCACTGCCGCCTCGATGCCGCTCACCCGCAGGAGGTGGCCCACCTTGTACTGGGGGAAGACGGCCGGCCACCACGTGACCATGGTGGCCGACGGCGGGGTGCTCACCGAGAGGATGGCCCCCAGCTCGGCCGTAACCCGGGCGGTGAGCTCGTCGTCGCCCAGCTGTTCGGCCCGGCGGTCGCCGAACCGGCCGACCGAGGCCCGCAGGAGCACGGTGCCGTCGCGCCGGAGGTGGGGCCACTTCACGTCGAGGAAGGTGCCCGCCGTGACCAGCAGGTCCTCGCGCCCGGCGTCGGGGAGCGGGGAGCGGGTGCCCCGGGAGACGAGAAACCCGGTGCCCGGCGGCAGCGAGACGGCGTCGTCGGGATAGGCCAGGGTCACCACGGCGACCGAGCCGTACTCGACGGTGCGCTCGAGCGCGGCGGCGTCGGGGTCGTGGGGTTCGAGCAGCTGGGCCACGACCGGGGCCGGCGTCGCCAGCACCAGGCCGTCGGCCCGGAGCGGCCCGCTCGAGGTCGCGACCGTCCAGTTCCCCCCGACGTCCCGTTCGAGCCCCTGGGCGGTCACCCCGGTCCGGAGCGCGACGCCCCGCGACGTGAGCGCCGCCTCCAGCCCGTCGATCAGGACCGACATGCCGCCCTCGAGGGACCAGAACGCCGGGGCGGGCGGGGCCGCTCCCTCCGGCGGTGCCCCCTGGAGGCCCGCCGTCGCGGCCCGCCGCAGCGCCCGCATCAGGCTGCCCCGGCGGGGCACCGCGAGCAGCTGGGGCAGGACCGCGGCGGTGCTCATGTCGGCCACCGAGCCGGCGTGGATCCCCCCGACCAGCGGGTCGACCAGGGCGGCGACCACCCGACGGCCCAGCCGGCGGGCGACCAGGGGCCCGAGCGCCCGGTCACCGAGCGGGCCCCGCCGGTCGGCCCGGGGCAGAAGGGCGTCGACGAGCAACCGGAGCGAGCCGGCCGGCTCGAGGATGCCCGAGCGGGCCACCGGCCACCAGCGGGTGGGCACCCCGAGCAAGAGGGCGGTCGGGAGGGGCCGGAGCCGCCCCCGGGCGTACACCGAGGCGCCCGAGGCGCCGATCGGCCGGAGGCGCTCGCCGACCCCGATCTCCCGGCACAGTCCGGCCGCCTCCGGACGCCGCCCAAGGAACCCGTCGGGTCCCACGTCGACGACCCGGCCGGCGAACGGCACCGAGTGAAGGGGACCGCCAAGCCGCGGGGACGACTCGAGCACCGTGATCTGAGGGGCGCCGGGGTTCGGGTCGGCCCCCCCGGACAGCTCCCAGGCCGCGGCCAGGCCGGCGACTCCGCCGCCCACCACCACCACCTGGGGTGCCGACCGGCTCACCGTGGCGCCCCGGCGGCCGACGCCACCACCTTGGCCAGGATGCCGACGAACTCGGGGTCGTCGTTGAGCGACGCGGTGCGGGCGAAGGCCAGGCCGACAGCCTTGGCCCGGGCGCTGGCTTCGATGTCGAGGTCGTAGAGCACCTCGAGGTGGTCCGAGACGAAGCCCACCGGGCAGACGAGGACCGACCCCCCGCCGGCCTCGGCCACCTCGTCGATCGCCCCGAGGAGGTCGGGCCCGAGCCACCGCTGCTCGGTCCGCCCGGCGCTCTGGAAGACCACCCGCCAGGGCACCGGGCGCCGGTCGAGGCCGGCCGCCCCGGCCACCAGCTCGGCCGACGCCACGACCTGGGTGCGGTAGGGCTCGGCCACCGACTCGGGCACCGAGTGGGCACTGAACAGCACGGTGGGAGACCCAAGACCCCCGAGCGCGGCGGTGACCCGCCGCCCGAGCAACGCGTCGAAGCCCGGGGCGTCGAACCACTCCTCGACAGCGGTGAACGCCAGCTCCGGGGCGAGCTCGGCCAGGGCCCGGGCCGCCCGGTCGAGGTACTCGCCCGAGCCGGCGGCGGAGCGGTGCGGGGTGAGGACGAGCCCGACCACGGCTGAGACCCCGGCGCCGGCCAGCGCCGCCGCGCCGGTCTCGATGGAGGGCTCGGTGTGCTTGGCGCCGAAGCCGACCAGGTAGCGGCCGGGGGACGCCGTCTCGAGGGCCGCGGCCAGCCCATCGGTCTGGGCCCGGGTCTGTTCGGTCAACGGCGAGGTCCCGCCAATGGCCCGGTACCGCCCGAGGAGGTCCTCCAGCTGCTCGGGCGACGGCGGCCGGCCGCGGCGGATCCGGGTGTAGAAGGGCCCGATCTCCTCGAGCGAGGCCGGGGTGCCGTGCGCCATCACCAGCACCCCGATGGGCGGGCTCATCTCCGGAGCCCGGCCGGGCCCTCGGCGTGGACCAGCTCGACCAGGGCGCCGAGGACGCCGGGGTCGGTCTCGGGCAGTACCCCGTGGCCCAGGTTGAAGACGTACCCCGGCGCGCTGCCGGCCCGCCGGAGGACGTCGCGGGCCTCCTCGAGCGCCACCTCGACCGGGCCCAGGCAGGCCCCGGGGTCGAGGTTGCCCTGGACCGCCCGCCCCGGTCCGACCCGGCTCCGGGCCAGATCCAGGGGCACCCGCCAGTCCACTCCGACCACGTTCGGGCCGCAGGAGGCCATGAGCCCGAGCAGCTCGCCGGTCCCCACCCCGAACAAGATGGTGGGGACGCCGAGGGCGCCGACGGCGTCGAGGACCCGCCGGGTGGCCGGGAGGGCGTAGCGCTCGTAGTCCTTGGGGGAGAGCGCGCCCACCCAGCTGTCGAAGAGCTGGACCGCGTCGGCCCCCGCGCCGACCTGGGCGCTGAGGGAGGCGATGGCCATGTCGGCCAGGCGGTCGACGAGGGCCTCCCAGGTGGCCGGGTCGGCGTGCATGAGCGCCTTCACCTTGGCGAAGTCTCTCGACGGGCCGCCCTCCACCAGGTAGCTGGCGACGGTGAAGGGGGCGCCGGCGAACCCGATGAGCGGGACGTCGGCCGGGAGCTCGGCGGAGAGGAGCCGCACCGTCTCGAGCACGTAGCCGGTGTCGGCCTCGGGGTCCAGGGGCCCCAGCCGTTCCAGGTCGACCGCGCTGCGCAGCGGGTGCTCGACCACCGGGCCCCGGCCGGCGACGATGTCCACTCCGAAGCCGGTCGCCCAGACCGGCACGATGATGTCAGAGAACAAGATGGCGGCGTCGACGCCGTGGCGGCGGACCGGCTGGAGGGTGATCTCCGCCGCCAGGTCGGGGTGGGTGAGGACGTCGAGGATCGAGCGGGTCCCCTTGAGCGCGCGGTACTCGGGCAGCGACCGCCCGGCCTGGCGCATGAACCAGACCGGGGTGCGCGCTACCGGCTCGCACCGGCAGGCGGCGAGGAACGGGGCGGCGGCGTCGGCGGTCATCGCCGCGGCGCGACCCCCCTGGGCCCGTTCAAGCCGGCTCGACCACAACGGCCGTCCCGTATGCGCAGATCTCGGTCCAGTTGCCGCCCATCTCGGAGGTATCGAAACGCATCATGAGCACGGCGTTCGCCCCCTTGGACTCGGCGGTCTCGACCATGCGGTCGAGGACCTCCTGGCGGCTCTTCTCCAGGTTCTTGGTCATCCCGACCAGCTCGCCGCCGACGATGGACTTGAGGCCCGCCCCGATCTGTGAGAAGGCATTGCGGGAGCGGACGGTGAGCCCGAAGCACTCGCCGAGCACCCGCGTCACCTTGTAGCCGGGGACATCGTTCATGGTGGAGATGAGCATGGGGCTCCTTTCGGCCGGCAGGTCGGCTGGTGCCGCCGGCGCCTGTGCCCGAGATCATCGCAGGCCGCCCGGCACCCGGACCAGCACCGGCGGGGCGCCGCCAGCCCCTAGAATCGAGCGTTTCTTGCCGGCGGTGGGGTCCCGTTCGGGGGGGCCGGACCGTCGGAGGGGTCCTCGGGCCGGCAGGAGGGGACGGCGTGGCCATCGATCTCGAGCTCGAAGAGGAGCAGCGGTTCTTGGATCGCGCCTACCAGAGTCTCGACGCCATGCGCGCCGATTCCCGCCGGATGCTCGAGTCGGTGCTCGACCTGGGCCGGGGGGGCACCCCCCAGTCCCGGACCGAGCGGGACATCGTGGTGCGGACGAGCCTGGCCCGCCTGGCCCAATTGGACATCGGGGACCAGGCGCTGTGCTTCGGGCGCATCGACCGGGTCCCCGACGCCGACCACGAGGCTGGCGAGTCCTTCCACATCGGCCGGGTTGCCGTCTCGGGCCCCGACCGCGAGCCGTTGGTGGTCGACTGGCGGGCCCCGGTGGCGGCGCCCTTCTACCGGGCGACCGGGCTCGACGCCCAGGGCCTGGCCCGGCGGCGGCACCTGGCGGTGCGGGGCCGCATGGTCACCGGCTACGAGGACGAGTGCTTCGCCGACGGCGCGGCCTCGACGAGACGGGCCGAGTCGCCCCACGAGCTCCTCGACGGGGCGCTCGAGGTGGGCGGTCCGGGGGCCCTGCTCGCCGCCCTGGGGTCGGCCCGGACCGGCCGGATGGCCGACATCGTGGGCACCATCCAGCGCGAGCAGGACGAGATCATCCGCTCCCCGATGGGGGGTCTCCTGCTCGTCCAGGGGGGACCGGGCACCGGCAAGACCGCCGTCGCCCTCCACCGCGCCGCCTACCTTCTCTACACCCACCGGTTCCCCCTGGAGCGCCAGGGGGTGCTGGTGGTCGGGCCCAACCCCCTCTTCCTCCGCTACATCGAGCAGGTCCTGCCCTCGCTGGGCGAGACCGGGGTCACCCTCTCAACCGTGTCGGGGCTGGTGGCCGAGCTCCGGGTGCGCGCCAGCGAGCCGCCCGAGGTGGCCCGACTGAAGGGTGGAGCCCGCATGGCCAAGCTGGTCCTCCAGGCGGTGCGGGCCCGTGAGCGCCGGCTGCGCCGGTCGGTCGAGATCCCTTTCGGCCCGACGGTGCTGCGCCTCGAGGTCGAGGACTCGGCCCGGATCGTGGCCCGGGCCCGCCGCCGTCCCGGCAACCACAACGCCAAGCGCCGGTTCGTCGAGCGCCAGGTCACCTCGCTTTTGGCCGAGCGCTACGAGCGCTTCGCCGAGGCGGCCCAGGAGCGCCGGGGCAGCGCGCTACCCGGGGCGGTCGATCCCGCCGGCGGGGACGAGGGGGGCGAGGAGGAGGACGGCCGGGCCGAGCTGGTCAACCAGATCCGTCGGCTGCCCGAGGTGCGCGAGGCCCTGGACCGGATGTGGCCCCGCCTCGCGCCCCACGAGCTCATCCACGACCTCTTCGGGGCCCCGCCGCTCCTCGCCGCCTCGGCCAAGGGGGTCCTGACGCCGGCCGAGCAGGCCCTCTTGGCCCGGCCGCGCAGCGGGTCGCTCGACGCCGTCCCCTGGACCGCCGCCGACGCCGCGCTGGTCGACGAGGCCCGGGCGGTCCTCGGCCCGTGGCGGACCCGCACGGGCCGGGCGCGGCCGGCCGAGGCCCGGGCCCGCGCCGAACGCCCGGCCGACGCTCCGTTCTGGCCTTCGGGGCTGGACTTCTCGCCGGAGCCGGCCGCGCCGAGCACGCTCGGGTCGGCCGAGGAGATCCGCTCCTTCGGGCACATCGTGGTCGACGAGGCCCAGGACCTCTCACCCATGCAGCTGCGCATGCTGGCCCGGCGCTCGTTGTCCGGATCGATGACGGTAGTGGGCGACATCGCCCAGGCCACCGGGGCCTGGGCTCCCACCGACTGGGAGGAACTGGCCACCCACCTCTCGCCCCGGCACGAGCCGCGCCAGGTCGAGCTGACCGTGAGCTACCGCACGCCGGCCGAGGTGGTGGCGGTGGCGGCCAGGGCCCTCCGGGCGGCGGTGCCCGGGCTCGAGCCCCCGACCCCGGTGCGCCGCTCGGGGCTTCTGCCGGTCATCGAGCAGGTGTCCCGGTCGGACCTCGCCGCCCGGGCGGCGGCGCTGGCCGCCACCCAGCTGGAGGCGGTCGGCCAGGGCAAGGTGGCGGTGCTGGTGCCCGAGGTGCTCGAGTCCGAGGTGGAGCGGGCCCTACGGGACCGGGGGCTCGACCCGGTGGATCCCCGCGACCCGGCCGGTCAGGGACTCGCGGCCCCGCTCGTCTTGTTGCCGGCGGGCGAGGCTCACGGGCTGGAGTTCGCCGGGGTGGTGGTGGTGGAGCCGGCGGCCCTGGCCAAGGAGGGCGCCGGCGAGGGGCCCGACGGGCCACCCGGCCGGGGCCTGCGGACCCTGTACGTCGCGCTGACCCGTCCAACCCAGCGGCTCGCGGTGGTCCACGCCCTCGCGCTCCCGGTCGACCTGAGTGCCGACTGAGGGCCCGGCGCGCTGGCCGGCGGCCGGGCCGTCGGGAGGCCGCCTTCTCACCAGGATGTTGGCGTTTCGCCACCCCAGTCGAGTAGGAAATGAGCCGTGAGCCAGGTGATCTCGGTGGGCAAGCCCACCAAGACCCCCCGCATCACGCACGACCGGCCGCCCATGCTCGCCATCGGCGTCATGATCTGGCTCGGCTCGGAGCTCATGTTCTTCTCGAGCTTGTTCGCCGCGTTCTTCACCATCCGGGCCCAGCACGCGGTGTGGCCCCCCGCCGGGACCCAGCTCGACACCATCCGGGCCGCGGTTTTCACTGCCGTCCTGGTCTCCTCGAGCTTCACCATGCAAAAGGCCGTCTTCGACGTGGAGCGGCGCAACCGGAGGTCGGCAAAGATCTGGGTGGGCTGGACGCTCTTCCTCGGGCTGGCGTTCCTCGGGAACCAGTTCTCCGAGTGGCTCCTCATGACCACCAGGCCGAGCACCAACGCGTACGGTTCGCTGTTCTTCATCATGACCGGGCTGCACGGGCTCCACGTCTTCTTGGGCCTGGTGGCGATGGTCTTCCTCCTCTTGCGCATGCGGGGCAAGTCCGGTGACCCCGGGGAGCTCTCGGTCTTCCAGGGGGTGAGCTACTACTGGCACTTCGTCGACATCGTCTGGATCGGCCTGTTTAGTTGCCTCTTCCTGCTCAAGTGATGGGGCGCCTGCGCCGTGCCTGCTCCAGCCGGCTGCTGCTCCCGGGCGCGGTGGTCTTCGGCGTGGCGCTCGGCGGGGTGCTCGCGTTCGGCGTCGGCGGGGCCAACGGGCTGAACCAGTCCCAGCGCTCCTACGGCGACTCGGCGATCCGGTACTACTACCCGCCGAAGTCCTACATCCCGGCCGGCCAGGCCCTCTTCGACACCTTCTGTTCGAGCTGTCATGGGTCCGACGGCGCGGGCACGTCGCGGGCGCCCAACCTGGTCGGGTTGGGACCGGCGACGATCGACTTGTGGATCACCACCGGCCTTATGCCAGCCGACAACCCCTACGCCGTCCAGGCCCCTCCCAAGCCGGCCAAGCTGAGCAACCAGGAGGCGCTCGAGGTCGCGGCGTACGTGAACTCCCTCGACCCCTCCCGTCCGGCCATCCCCAAGGTGAACCTGAAGGACGCCAACGTGGCCGTCGGGGCCGACCTGTTCTCGCTCAACTGCGCGGCCTGCCACACCATCACCGGCGCCGGTGACGAGCTCGCCTTCGGCACCTTCGCCCCATCGTTGCGCGCCCCCACGCCGACCCAGGTGGCCGAGGCCATTCGTACCGGCCCGGGCACCATGCCCCGCTTTAGCGGGAATCTGACCGACGCCCAGGTGGCCGACATCGATGCGTATGTGACCAAGTACATCCAGCACCCGACCAACCCCGGCGGCTTCGCCCTGGGCGGGGTGGGGCCGGTGGGCGAGGGCTTCGTGGCCCTGTTGTTCGGGGTAGGGATCCTGGCGCTGGTCGGCTATTGGATCGGGGAGCGGACGTGAGCCAGGACACCGAGCTCGAGGCGGCCATGGATGCGGACCTGCCCCTCCCGGCGACCAGCCTCGACGACCCGCACCTGCGCGAGGCGGTGCGCAACCCCGAGGGCGCGGAGCGGGCCATCGCATGGTTCTTCGTCCTCGGCGTGATCGGGGTGGCGCTGTTCGGCGCGGCCTACGTGCAGAACTGGAGGCCCTTCACCCTCGGGCTCTCGCTCGGCCTGGGCCTGTTCTTCCTCGGCCTCGGCATCACCGCCTGGGGGAAGTACCTGATGCCCCAGGGCCCGTTCTCCGAGGCCCGCCACGCCCTGCATTCCGCCCGGGCCGAGCGGGAGGCCATCGCCGCCGCCCTGGTCGAGCGCACCGGGGTGGTGGTGAAGCGCCGGCGGGTCCTCCTCGGCCTCCTCGGCTCGGGGATGGGCATCTTCGGCATCGTCGCCCTCTTCCCGCTCCTGCGCTCGCTCGGTCCGTTGCCCGGCCTCACCTTGACCAAGACCAACTGGCGCCGGGGCTCGCTCCTCGTCGACTCGAACGGCCGGGCCATCCACGTCGAGGCCCTGGAGCCCGGGGGCATCGTCACCGTCTTCCCGGCCGGGTTCGAGAGCAACGACCAGACGGTGGCGGTCGACCAGACGGTCCTCATCCGGGCCGGGACCACGGCCATCGTGACCGAGAAGGGCCGGTCCACCTGGGCACCGGCCGGCTACATCGCCTACTCGAAGCTCTGCACCCACGCCGGGTGCCCGGTCGGCCTCTACGAGAAGCTGCTGCGCCTCTTGGTCTGCCCGTGCCACCAGTCGATGTTCAACATCGACGACGGCGCGGTCCCCGAGTTCGGCCCAGCCCCCCGCCCCCTGCCCCAGCTCCCGCTGTACATCGACCGGGCCGGGTTCCTCCGGGCCCAGTCCGGCTACGACCAGCCGGTCGGCCCGGGCTACTACGAACGGACCACGACGTGAGCACCGCCGGCGTCCGGACCAAGCGCGAGGCGCAGGCGGCGCGGGGCCGCTACGGCCGCGTCGGCCAGATCATCGGGGAGATCGACGACCGGTTGGGGGTGGCCAAGGGCGGCCGCACCTTCCTCGACAAGATCTTCCCCGACCACTGGTCGTTCATGCTGGGTGAGATTGCGCTGTACTCCTTCATCGTCCTCATCGCGACGGGGATCTTCCTCACCCTCTACTACGTCCCGTCCCAGACCCTCTCCGTCTACCACGGCTCCTATGCTCCGCTGCGGGGCCAGAAGGTGACCGCCGCCTACGCCTCGACGGTCGACCTCAGCCTGTCGGTCCGGGCCGGCCTGCTCATGCGCCAGATGCACCACTGGGCGGCCGACATCTTCATCGGGGCCATCGTCATCCACATGGCCCGCATCTTCTTCACCGGCGCCTTCCGCAAGCCCCGCGAGCTCAACTGGACGATCGGGCTCACCCTGCTCGTGCTGTCTCTGGCCAACGGGTTCATCGGCTACTCGCTCCCCGACGACCTCATCTCGGGGACCGGGCTGCGGATCATGTACTCGATCATCCTGTCGATCCCCTTCGTCGGCAGCTACCTGGCCTTCTGGTTGTTCGGGGGCAACTACCCCGGGACGCTCATCATCCCCCGGCTCTACATCGTCCACGTCCTCATCCTCCCGGCCATCCTGGCCGGGTTGATCGGCGCCCACCTGTTCCTCCTGGTCCGCCAGAAGCACACCCAGTTCCCGGGCAAGGGACGGACCGAGGGCAACGTGGTCGGCTCGCCCATGTACCCGACCTTCATGGCCAAGACCACCGGGTACCTCTTCATGATCACCGGCGTCATCACCGTGTTGGGCGGGCTCGCCCAGATCAACCCGATCTGGCAGTTCGGCCAGTACCAGGCGGACAAGATCTCCTACGCCGTTCAGCCGGACTGGTATATGGGGTGGCTCGACGGGGCCATGCGGATCATGCCCAGCTGGGAGTTCGCCGGCTGGGGCCACACCATTCCCTTCGTGGTGCTCCTGCCGGCGGTCGTGTTCCCGGGCATGATCTTCACGCTCTGCTACGCCTGGCCGGCCATCGAACGGAAATTCACCGGCGACAACGCCATCCACCACCTGTTGGACCGGCCGCGGGACCGGCCCAAACGCACCGCCGCCGGGGCGGCGATGATCGCCCTCATGTTCACCCTGCTCGGCGCGAGCGCGACCGACGTGCTGGCCAACTTCTTCCACGTCTCCTTGAACGAGGTGCTCTGGACCTTTCGGGTCCTCGTCTTCGTGGTGCCGATCGTGGCCGGGTTGTTCACCTGGCGCATCTGCCTCGAGATGCAGGGCGGCGGGGCCGACATCGGCAAGCGGAAGCGGGCGGTCGTCATGACCCGCAGCGCCACCGGCGAGTACCGGACGGTCGAGACCGAGGCCCAGCCCGATGACGAGCACGAGGAGCTCCCGCCGATCCCGGTGCCAGTGCACATCGAGGTGGGCGCCGGCGACACCGACGGCGAGGAGGTGGGGGTCCGCACCGTCCCCCGGTAGCAGGCCGACACCACCCCGGCGCCCCGACCCGGCGCCCGTCGCGCCGCGCGCGTCTCGGGCGGCCCCCCGGTGAGCGTCGCGGCCTCCTTCGTGCCCCTCGGGGACCACCCCGGGCTCACCTCAACCGAGGTCCGGGAACGGACGGCCGCCGGGCTGGCCAACGTGGCGCCCCCCGGCCCCGGGCGCACCCTGCCCCAGATCCTCCGGGCCAACCTCCTCACCCGGTTCAACGCCATCCTGGGCTCCCTCCTCGTGGTGGTGGCCTTCGTCGGCCCGCCCCAGGACGCCCTGTTCGGGGTGGTGCTGACGAGCAACGTGGCCATCGGGATCTTCCAGGAGGTGCGGACCAAGCGGACCCTCGACCGGCTGGCCATCCTCACCGCCCCGAGCGCCCGGGTGGTGCGGGACGGGTCCCCGGGCACCGTCGCGGTCGAGGAGCTGGTGCTGGACGACCTGGTGGTGCTAGAAGCCGGGGACCAGGTCGGTGCCGACGCCGTGGTGCTGGCCTCGGCCGGCCTCGAGCTCGACGAGTCCCTGCTCACCGGGGAGGCCGAGCCGGTGGAGAAGGCGGCCGGCGACACCGTGCACGCCGGGAGCTTCGTCACCGCCGGCCGGGGCAACGTCACGGTGACCGGAGTTGGCGCCGACGCCTACGCGGTGCGTCTGGAGGCCGAGGCCCGCCAGTTCAGCCTGGTCCGATCGGAGCTCCAGCAGGGGACGAACTGGATCCTGCGCCTGGTGACCTGGGTGATGGTCCCGACCGGGGCCCTGCTCGTCGTGAACGAGCTGCTGCGGAGCCACCAGTCGCTCCCCGACGCCCTCCGGGGCTCGGTGGCCGGCGTCGGCGCCATGGTGCCCGAGGGCCTGGTGCTGCTGACCTCCATCGCCTTCGCCGTCGGCGCGCTCCGGCTGGCCCGCCGGCGGGTGCTCGTCCAGGAGCTGGCGGCCATCGAGGGGCTGGCCCGGGTCGACGTGCTCTGCATCGACAAGACCGGGACGCTCACCGAGCCCGGCGTCAGCCTCGAGGCGGTGGAGCCGCTCGTCGGGCAGAGCCCCGACGAGCTGGAGGAGGTGGTGGCGGCCCTGGCGGCCTCGGACCCGGCCCCCAACGCCACCATGTCGGCGGTCCGGGCCCGCTACCCCGACGCCGAGCCGTGGCCCCTCGAGACGGTGGTCCCGTTCTCCTCGGCCCGCAAGTGGAGCGCGCTCGGCTTCACCGGGCGCGGCCTGTGGGTCCTCGGGGCGCCAGGCATCGTGGCCCCCTCGCTCCCGCCCGAGGCCGAAGAGCGGCTGGCCGCCCACGAGCGCTCGGGCGAGCGGGTCGTCCTCCTCGCCCGGGCCCTTGCCGCCATCCCGGCCGACGGGCAGCCGGCCCTGCCCGCGCTCGAGCCGGTCGGCCTGCTCGTGTTCGGGGAGCGGGTCCGGCCCGACGCGCCCGAGACCGTCCGCTACCTCCTGGCCCAGGGGATCGAGATCAAGGTGCTCTCGGGCGACTCGCCGGTCACCGTGGCGAGCGTGGCCGCCCGGGTGGGCATCCCCCTCGGCCGGGCCGCCGCGGACGCCACCGGGCTCGGGGCCGACGAGGCGGCGATCGGCGCGGCCCTGGACACCGGCAACGTGGTCGGCCGGGTCCGGCCGGACCAGAAGCTGGCCGCGGTCCGGAGCCTCCAGGCCCGGGGGCGGATCGTGGCCATGGTCGGCGACGGGGTCAACGACGTGGGGGCCCTGAAGCAGGCCGACCTCGGCATCGCGATGGGCTCGGGGAGCCAGTCGGCCCGGTCGGTGGCCCGCATCATCCTCCTCGACAGCGCCTTCTCGGTCGTGCCCCGGGTGCTCGGCGAGGGGCGCCGGGTCATCGCCAACATCGAGCGGGTCGGGAACCTGTTCGTGACCAAGACCGTCTACGCCGCGCTGCTCGGGGTGGTGGTGGCGGTGAGCGGCGTGCCGTTCCCGTTCTTCCCCCGGCACCTGACCATCGTCACGACCTTCACGATCGGGGTCCCCGGCTTCTTCCTGGCTCTGGCCACCTCGGCCCCCCGGGCCTCCCCGGGGTTCGCCCGCCGGGTCCTGCGCTTCGCGGTACCGGCGGGACTGGTGTCGGGCGTTTGCGCCTTCGCCGTCTACGCCCTGGCCCGGGCGGCCCCGGGAGCGAGCGCCGAGGAGGCCCGCACGGCGGCCACCCTGGCCCTGCTCGCCGTCGGCCTGGTGGTCCTCGGGCTCATCAGCCGTCCGCTCGACCCGGTCCGCCTCGGTCTCCTGGTGCTGATGGCGGGCGGGGCCGCGCTCGCCATGCTGGTGCCCTTCTTCCGCCGGGTCTTCGGCCTGGCCATCCCGGCGCCCACCACGCTCCTTGAGGAGGTCCTGGTGGTCGGGGTGGCGGTGGTCGCGCTGGTGACCGGGGTCCGGTTGGCGCCGCTCGTGGTGCGAGCCCTCGCCCGCCGCCGGCGACCCGCCCGCTAGACCGATCCGCCCTAGTCCGGTCGGGCCGGGACTTCGGGCTCGGGCCGCACCACGAGGACCGGGCAGTGGGCGTGGTGGACGCACTGCTGGCTCACCGAGCCCAGCATGAGCTCCTTGAACCCCCCGAGCCCGCGGGACCCGACGACCAGGAGTGCAGCGCCCCGGCTGGCCTCGACGAGGTGACCGGCGGCCGGGGGGTCCTCGAGGTATCCGTGCACCTCGAGGTCGGGCGCGAGGGCCTTCGCCGTGGCCACCGCCTGTCCGAGGATCTCCTCCTCCTCGGCCTCGGCCCCCACGATGAGCTCGGAGACCACCTTGCGGACCACCCGGACGTGCACGATCTCGAGGGTTAGCCCACGGCCCGAGGCCTGGGCCACCGCCCAGCGGAGCGCATCCATCGAGGGTCCAGAGCCGTCGACCCCGACCACGACCCGGCCCCTCGGTCCGCTTCCTCCGGCGTCGGGGTCGTCTGGGGGCACGTGCGTTCTCCTCGTCGAGCTCGGCCGGACCAAAAGAGTATGCCGGACCCCCGGCCCCGCGGTCGGGTCCGACCGCGGCCGGGGTCCGGGGGAGGGACCTTCGTACCTGGCCAAAGGGGGCGGCCCGGTGCACGATGGCCCGGTGCAGGATGGCCCGGTGCCGCCCGGTCGGCGCGCGTCCTTGGGGCAACGGCTGGAGCGGGCCCGGCCGGGCGTGCTGCTGGCCCTGACCGTGGCCACGTTGGCGGCCGGCGGGGCCGCCCACCTGGCCGGGGCGTCAGGCGCGGGCGACGACGTGTGGAGCGCCGGGGCGGCCCTGGCCGCGCTCTCGGTCGCGTGGTCGACCGCGCTGGCGCTGTGGCGGGGCCACCTGGGGGTCGACGCGATCGCCCTTTTGGCCCTGGTCGGAGCGGTCGCCGTCGGCGAGCCGCTGGCGGCCGCGGTCATCGCGGTGATGGTGGGCAGCGGGGGGACGCTCGAGTCCTGGGCGGCCGGCCGGGCCCGGCGCGACCTCGCCGCCGTGCTGGCCCGGCGTCCGACCCTGGTCCACCGTCGGCGCGAGGGGGCGGTCGAGACGGTGGCGCCCGAGGCGGTCGAGCCCGGGGACCTCCTCGTGGTGGGTCCGGGCGAGGTGGTGGCGATCGACGGCATGGTCGTTGCCACCTCGGCGGTGCTCGACGAGTCGGCGCTCACCGGCGAGGGCCTCCCGGTCGAGCGGCCGGCCGGCGACGCCGTGCGCAGCGGGGTGGTCAACGTCGGCGGACCCTTCGAACTCCGGGCCACCGCGACCGCGGCCAACAGCACCTACGAGGGCATCGTGCGCCTGGTGGCGGCGGCCGAGACCACCCGGCCGCCGTTCGTCCGCCTCGCCGACCGCTACGCCCAGTGGTTCCTCGGCCTGACCCTGGCGGTGGCCGGCGCCGGATGGGCCGCCGGCGGGGCCACCCGGGCGGTGGCCGTGCTGGTGGTGGCCACCCCGTGCCCGCTCATCCTGGCCGCCCCGATCGCCTTCGTCGCCGGACTCTCCCGGGCCGCCCGCCGGGAGGTGGTGGTGAAGGGCGGGGACGTGCTGGAGCGTCTGGCCCGGTGCCGGACCCTCCTCATCGACAAGACCGGCACCCTCACCCTGGGCCAGCCCCGCCTGGCCAGCGTGGTCAGCGCCGGGGAGCTGGCCGAGTCCGAGATCCTGGCGCTGGCCGCCTCGCTCGACCAGCTCTCGAGCCACGTCCTGGCAGCGGCGGTGGTGCGGGCGGCCACCGAGCGCGACCTCGCCCTGTCCCTGCCGGTCGGGGTGGAGGAGGTGGCCGGCCGGGGGGTGCGGGGCTCGGTCGGCGGGCATCCGGTGGCGGTGGGCAAGGCCGAGTGGACGGGGGTGAAGGGGGTCCCGCCGTGGGCCAAGGCGGCCCGGCGGGCGGCCGCCCTCGACGGCGCCCTGACCGTCTTTGTCTCGGTGGACGGCCGGCCGGCCGGGGTGCTGGTCTTCCAGGACCCGCTGCGCCCCGATGGGCCGAGCACGATCTGGCGACTGCGCAAGGACGGCTTCGGCCGCATCGTGATGGTCACCGGCGACCGGCGGGAGGTCGCCGAGACGGTGGCGGCGGCGATCGGCGTCGACGGCGTCGTGGCCGAGGTGTCCCCGGCCGAGAAGCTGGAGGTCATCGAGCTCGAACGGCGCCGGGCCCCGACGGTGATGGTCGGCGACGGGGTCAACGACGCCCCGGCCCTGGCGGTGGCCGACGTCGGGGTGGCGCTCGGCGCCCGGGGGGCCACCGCCTCCTCGGAGGCGGCCGACGTGGTGGTCACCGTGGACCGCCTCGACCGGGTGGGCGAGGCGGTGACCCTGGCCCGCCGGACCCGGGCCATCGCCTGGGAGAGCGTCGTGATCGGCATGGCGCTGTCGGTGGCCGGGATGGGGGTCGCCGCCTTCGGGTTGCTGCCGGCGGTGTGGGGGGCGCTCGCCCAGGAGGCCATCGACGTCGCGGTGATCGTCAACGCCCTGCGCGCCCTCTCCGCCGGCCCGGGGCGCCTTCGCCTCGGGGGGGACGAGGAGCGCCTGGTGGCCCGGTTCCTCTCCGAGCACCGGGCCATCCGGGCCGACCTCGAAGAGGTGCGGGCGGCGGCCGACGCGCTCGGTGGCCCCGACCGGGCCGCCGCTTTGACCGCCGTGTGGCGGGTGCAGCGGCTGTTGGTGGAGGAGGTGGAGCCGCACGAGGCGGCCGAGGAGGAGGCCTTCTACCGCCCCGAGCACCGGGCACTCGGGGCGGTGGACCCGACCGGCGCCCTCAGCCGGGCCCACCTGGAAATCGCCCACCAGATCCGCCGGCTCTGCCGGGTCCTCGACGGGGTGGGCGCCGAGGGGCTCGACGACGTCGACGTGGTCGACCTGCGCCAGATCCTCTACGGGCTCTACGCCATCCTGGCGCTCCACACCGCCACCGAGGAGGAAAGCTACCGGTTGATGGACGATGTGGCCGGCAGCTGAGCGGGCGGGGTCGGCGCCGGGGTCGGTGGCGCCGCGGGGTCGGGGGCTGGGGCTGGCGCCGGCGGGCGGAGGTGGTCGAGGAGGGCCGAGCCGAGGAGGAGGACCCCGAAGCCGGCACCGAGCCAGCACACCCCGTCCCAGCCGGCGGCGGCGAGCACGGCGCCGGCGGTCACCGACCCGATCGCCCCGCCGGTGAAGTAGCAGACCATGTAGGCGCTGTTGATCCGGGACCGGGCCTCGGGCCGGATGCGGTAGATGATGGCCTGGTTGGTGATCTGGATCCCCTGGGTCCCGACGTCGAGGACCAGGATCCCGGCGATCAACGGGGCGAGCGACGCCCTGCCCCAGGCGAGCAGGCCGAAGGAGCCGGTGAGGAGGAGGGCCGAGACGGTGGTGACGACGGCCGTCCGCTGAGCGTCGGCCAGGCGCCCGGCCACGTTGGCCATGGTCACCCCGGCCACACCGGCCAGCCCGAACAGGCCGATGACCGCCCGGGAGTAGTGGAAGGGCGGGCCGGCGAGCAGGAAGGCGAGCGAGGTCCAGAGAACGCTGAAGGCGGCGAACTCGGTGGCGCCGTTGAATGACCGGCGGCGCAGCACCGGCTCGGTGACCAGGAAGCGAAGCGACGAAGCCACCAGCTTCGGGTAGGGGAGGTGGGGCCGGGGTCCCTCGGGCGGCAGGGCCCGATGTAGGACGAGGGCCAGGGCGACCATGAGTCCGGCCGAGACCCAGTAGATGGTCCGCCACCCGGCAGCCTGGGCCACCAGCCCGGCCGCGGTCCGGGCGAGCAGGATGCCGAGGAGCAGGCCGGTCATGATGCGGGCCACGATCCGGCCCTGTCGGTGGGGCTCGGCCAGATCGGCGGCGAAAGGGATCATGACCTGACCGGCGACCGAGGCGCAGCCGACGAAGAGCGAGGCCAGCTCGAACAGCCACAGGGTGGGCGCGGCGGCCGCCAGGGCCAGGAACCCGGCCGCGGCCACGTAGACGGCGACGGTGAGGGAGCGGCGGGGCCGCAGGTCGCCGAGCGGCACCACCAAGAGGAGCCCGACGGCGTAGCCGACCTGGGTGGCGGTGACCACGAGCGAGGTGGCGGCGCTGCCCACCTTGAACTCGGTGGCGATCTCGTGCAGGAGGGGCTGGGAGTAGTACAGGTTGGCGACGATGGCCCCGGTGGCCACCGCCATGAGCAGCACCAGGCGGTTGGGGAGCCCGCCGCCCCGCATGCCCGGCTCCACGCCCCCGACGCTAGCGGCCCTCCGGTCGAAGGAGCCGACCGAGGGCGGCGGCGTCGGCTCGCAGCCCGGTCTCCTCGAGGGTCACGTCCCGGTCCTTGGGCAGCGGCGCCCCCGGGTTGACGTCGCCCTCGGCGTAGCGGGCGGTCACGTGGGTGTGGAGGTGGGGCACGGTGTTGCCGAGGGTCTCGTAGTTGACCTTGCGCGCCCCGAAGTGCCGCCGCACGGCCGCGCCCACCGCGAGCACCTCGGCGAAGTACCCCGCCGCCTCCTTCGCCGACAGGTCGGTCGGCTCGGCCACGTGGCCCCGGTTCCAGATGACCACCACGTAGCCCCGCTGGGGCCCGCGACGGCAGAGGTAGGCGTCGGCGTAGCGGCCGGCCAGGACCCCGATGCCGTGCTCGGTCTCGTCGGCCCGTCCGGGTCCGCACATCGGGCAGCCCTCCCCGGCGTAGAGGGCGTCGAAGTCCGGGGGCCAAGCCATCGGCCCATCTTGGCCGGTCCGGGTTGGCGAGGCACCCGGTCCCCTGGGCCAGACTGTGCGGTGATGAGCGATCCCCCCCGCCGGACGTTGGCCGGCATCCTCGACCTCCGTTCCTCGGGCCAGGACCGCTGGGTGGCCCCCACCCCGGGCGAGGGTCCCCCCCGCCTCTTCGGCGGCCAGGTGGCGGCCCAGGCCCTGGCGGCGGCGTGCAAGACCGTCCCGGCCGACCGGCCGCCCCACTCCCTGCACGGATACTTCATCCGCCCCGGCCGGCCCGACACCACCCTCGAGCTGGTCGTGGAGCGGACCCGGGACGGCCGCTCCTTCACCACCAGGCACGTGACCGCGCTCCAGGACCAAAAGGCCATCTTCAACCTGACGGCCTCGTTCCACGCCGGCGAGCCCGGGGTGGACTGGCAGCTCCCGGCGCCCGACGTGCCGCCGCCGGAGGCCTTCGCCAGCCCGCCGGCCCGGCCGTCCCGGCGGATGTTCGGCCCGGCCAGCTTCTTCGAGCAGCGTCCGATCTACCCGAGCGTCGAGGGCGACCCCTGGCCCCGCCATCCGTGCTGGGTCCGCCTGGTCGAGGAGGTCCCGGCCGACGCGGCCGAGCAGGCCTGCGCGCTGGCCTTCGTCTCGGACATGGGGGTGGTCGGGTCGGCCCGAGCCCCCGGCGACCGCAGCCACCCGTCCTCCCTGGCCAGCCTGGACCACGCGGTCTGGTTCCACCGGCCCTTCGACATCACGGAGTGGCACCTGTTCTCGGTCGACCCGGTGTCCAACTACGGGGCCCGGGGGCTGGCCCGGGGGACTTTCCACGCCGCCGACGGGCGGCTGGTGGCGTCCATCGCCCAGGAGGGGTTGATCAGGCCGGGCCCGCCGGACTGGCTCCCGCCCGGCCCGGGCTGAGCCCCGGGGCCGGGCGGGGACGCCGCAGAACGTCGTCCCCCGGGGCGCGCTCGGCGCGGCCGCTCAGGCCCCGCCGCTCAGGCCGAACCTTCAGACGTGGCCGCCGCGGCGGCTCTCGGCCGTCCCCCCGACCAGCGCGGTGACGATGAGCCCGACGGCGGGGAAGAAGAACCACATCCCGAAGGCGAAGGCCAGCACCAGCATGAAGGCGCCCATGCCGAGAACGAAGGGCCAGATGCTCGACGAGGGGAAGGTCTCGACCTCGCCGGCGCCCTCCTCGATAGTGGCGTCGTCGCGGTCCTCGGGCCGGAATCCCATGCGGCGGTGCCAGAAGAGGTAGTAGCTGCCCGGGAGGAGCCCGAGGAGGCAGGTCCCGACCAGCATGGTCGTCCCACCGTCCTCGTAGCTGGTGAACCAGTAGACGACGCCAACGATCCCGAAGAAGATGGCCACGCCGAGCAGGATGAGCGACTCGTTCCTCACGACGACACCAGCACCTTGTCACCCCGGGGCGGCCGGCCCTCGCCGTGGGCGATCGCCGGGGAATCGGGGTGATGGTAGTCCCAGGTCGGCCGCTCGGAGCGGATCGGCGGCAGGTGCGAATAGTTGTGGTGGGGGGGCGGTGAGGTGGTGAACCACTCGAGGGTGTGGGCGTCCCACGGGTTGTCGCCGCAGGGCACCGGCTGGCGCCACGAGATCCACAGGTTCCACAACAGCACGGCGAAGGACGCCGCGATGATGAAAGCCCCGACGGTCGAGATGATGTTGTAGCTCTGCCACCCGAGATATGAGGGGTAGATGGCGACGCGTCTTGGCATCCCGAGGAGCCCCACGATGTACTGGGGCATGAAGGTGACCCAGAAGCCGATGAACATCAGCCAGAAGTGCCACTTGCCGAGGTTCTCGCGCAGCATCCGTCCGAAGAACTTCGGGTACCAGTAGTAGAGGCCGGCGAACCCGGCGAACACCGCCGTCCCGAACAGCACCTGGTGGAAGTGGGCCACCACGAAGTAGGTGTCGTGGGTGAAGAAGTCGATCGGCGGCGAGGCCAGCATGACCCCGGTCACCCCGCCCATCAAGAAGGCGAAGAGGAACCCGATCGAGAACAGCATGGCCGCGCTGAACTGCAGCTGGCCCCGCCACAGGGTGCCGATCCAGTTGAAGAACTTGATCCCGGTCGGCACCGCGATCAAGAGCGAGAGCAACGAGAAGAAGGGCAGGAGGACCACACCGGTGGTGAACATGTGGTGCGCCCACACCCCGGTCGAGAGGGCGGCGATGGACAGGGTGGCGAAGACCATCCCCTTGTAGCCGAACACCGGTTTGCGCGAGAAGACCGGGAAGATCTCGGTGGCGATCCCGAAGTAGGGCAGGGCGAGGATGTACACCTCGGGATGGCCGAAGAACCAGAACAGGTTCTGCCAGAGGTTGGGTGAACCCCCGCCCTGGACCGAGAAGATGTGGGTCCCGAAGTGCCGGTCGCAGAACAGCATCACCAGGGCCCCGGTGAGCACGGGGAAGGCGATCAGGATGAGGATCGCGGTCACCAGCATGTTCCAGGTGAAGATGGGCATCCGGAACATGGTCATCCCCGGCGCCCGCAGATAGAAGATGGTGGCGACCAGGTTGACCCCGGTGAAGATGGCCGAGAAGCCGGTCAACACCAGGGCCATGATCCAGATGTCGGGTCCGACGCCCGGTGAGTTGGTGGCGTTGGACAACGGCGCGTAGGCGACCCAGCCGAACTCCGCCGCCCCGCCGGCCACCAAGAAGCCCATCATCATGGTGATGGACCCCGACAGGTAGAGCCAGTAGCTGAGGGCGTTCAGGCGGGGGAAGGCCATGTCCGGCGCGCCGACCTGCAGCGGGACGATGTAGTTGGCCAGGCCCCCGAAGGCGAACGGCCCGGCGAACAGGTACAGCATCAAGCTGCCGTGCATGGTGAACAGCTCGTTGTACTGGGCGAAGGACACGAGCGACGAGCTCGGGGTGGCCAGCTGGATGCGCAGGACCAGCGCCATGATCCCGGCGAAGTAGAAGAGGACGAGCGAGGTGATCATGTAGCTCATCCCGATCACCTTGTGATCGGTCGAGGTGACCCACTTGAGGAGGCCGGTCGGTCCGTGCTCCTCGTGCTCGTGCCTGGCGACCCCGACGACGGAGGGACCGTGGGCGCCGTCGCCGGTGGTGGTCGGGGTGATGACGTCGGTCATGAGGTCACGCTCCGGGACCGTTCGCGTGGATCTGGTTCTTCAGCTGACCGATGGTCGGGTGGTGCCCGCTCGTGTGGTGCACCCAGGTTTCGAAGACGCCGGGGGAGACCGCCCGGACGCTGAAGAGCATGAGCGAGTGGTACAGGCCGCAGAGCTGGGTGCACTGCCCGCGATAGGTGCCGGTGTGCAGCACGTTGAAGTTGAAGGTGTTCACGTAGCCGGGCGCCGCGTAGCGGCTGAAGTCGAAGGCCGGGACGTAGAAACCGTGGTACACGTCGGCCGACTCCAGGTGGATGGTCACCGGCTCGTTCACCGGGAGCACCATCTGGGGCTGTTCGAGCGTCTGGCCGATCACGACCTTGCCGGTGGCGGGGTAGTAGAATTGCCAGCCCCACTGGAACGCCGTGACGTCGATGGTGACCTTGGTGCTCGGCACCGCGTCGACCTCGTTCTCGGTGATCACCGTGAACACGAAGAGGCTCATCACGATCAGGATCGGGATCACCGAGTAGAGGACCTCGATCACCGGCCGGTACTGGGTCTGGCGGGGGAGCCCCTCGCTCTTCTTGCTCTTGCGGTAGCGAAACACCGACCAGACGATCAGCAGGAAGACGAACCCGCCGACGACCAGCCCGGCGATGAAGAACCCCTGCCAGAGCTTGAAGGCGTCCTGGCCCTGGGAGGTGGCGCCGCGGTAGGCGCCGAAGGACGGGAGCTGACAGCCGGCGAGGACGACCGGCGCCAGGACGGCCAAGGGGATGAGGGAGCGTCCCCGGATGGGCCGTTTCCGCGGGGCGTGAGGGGGGGCCGGGTCGGGCGCGCCGGTGGCGGGGGATGCGGGGCGGGAGAGCGTGCCGTCACGCCTGGCGTCCACGTCGGCGAACCTTAGCGAACCCCAGTTTGGAATTCGAAGTACCTGGTCGAGGGGTCCTCGTCCGGACCTCTTCGGATCCGGGGGCCCAGCGCCAGCGTCAGCCGGTCGGCGGCTTCTCGTCGGCGGCCTGGTTGGTGGCCTTGGTCGCCTCGTCCCGCGACTCGGCCATGCCCTTCTTGAACTCGTTCTGGGCCGAACCGAGGTTCCGGGCCAGCTTGGGAATGGCGGCACCACCGAAGAGGACCACCACCACGACGATCAGCACGATGAGCAAGTCCGGGCCAAAGATCTCTGCCAGCATGTCGACTCCTCTCGGACCACGCGGCGGACTGCCCTACGAGGTTACCGTGTCGGGAGGATGCGGGCTCCGGCACGGCCTCAGCCGCCCAACAACACCCCGAGGACCAGGGCGACCATGGCGCTCAGCCCCGAGAGGGCGCCCCAAAGGGCCAGGCCGGCCCGACTCGTGGCCCGGGTGTGGGCCATGGCGGCTACCCCGGCCACCACGACCACCCCGATCTTCACCCACAGCACCGCCCGCCAGGCGAAGGACTGGCTGGCCGGGTGGGCGACGAGCACGTTCCAGATGCCGGTGCCCACCAACAACGCGTAGGCCGGCCAGCTGAGGCGGGCGAACGCCCGGGCCAGGGCCCTCGGGGCGTCGGCCGAGACCCGGCGGGCCGAGGGCACCAGCCCGGCCAGCACCACCTGGCCCCCCACCCAGACCGTGGCGCCGAGGACGTGCAGCGACAGGCGCAGCGCGCCGAGGGCCGGCGTCAGCGAGCCGGCGTCGTGGGTCAGCGGCCCTGCCAGTTGGGCGCCCGCTTCTCGGCGAAGGCGATCGGTCCCTCCCGGGCATCGGCCGAGGTGAACACCTCCCGGGTGGCAGCGTCGGAGAGGTCCCACGCCTCGGCCTCGGTCACCTCGGCCGCCTGCTTGGTCAGGAGGCGGGAGTGGTGCACACTGAGCGGGGCGTTCTCGGTGATCCGCCCGGCCAGCGCGAGGGCCTCGTCGAGGACCCGGTCCGCCGGCACCACCGCGTTGACCAGTCCGAGCTCCTGGGCCCGGGTCGCGCTGATGGGGTCGCCGGTCAGGGCCAGCTCCATGGCCATCGCCATCGGCAGGCGCTTGGGCAGCCGCACCAGGCCGCCGCCGGCGGCGATCAGGCCCCGCTTCACCTCTGGGATCCCGAAGACCGCGTGCTCGGCCGCCACCACCAGGTCGCACGCCAGCACCAGCTCGAAGCCGCCGGCCAGGGCCGGCCCGTTGACCGCGGCGATCACCGGGACCGGGATGTCCCGGCGGACGAAGCCGGCGAACCCGCCGGTCGAGCCGCCGATCGACCCGGCCGAGCCTGACGCGAAGGCCTTCAGGTCCATGCCGGCGCAGAAGGCCCGGTCCCCGGCCCCGGTCAGGACGATCACCCGGAGGTTGTCGTCGTTCGCCAACTCGTCGAGCGCCGCGGACATCTGGCTGGTCACCTCTCCGTTGACCGCGTTGCGGGCCTCGGGCCGGTTGAGGGTCAGGATCTCGACCTGGCCCCGTCGCTCGCGTAGGACGACCGGGGGGCTCTCGGGCATGGCGCTCATCGACCGCTCCTCTCGCGCCGGGGCAGGCAGGACGGGGCGACGCTACCTTCCCCCCGGCCCCGAGGCACGCGGCGCCGTCGGCGCCGGTCACCCCGGAGCGGCGGGGGGGACCCGGCTATGGTGCGCCGATGCCAGTGACCAAAGAAGTGGTGTCGAGCGCGTCGGAGAAGATCTACGCGATGGGGAGTGCCTTCTACTTCGCCGAGGAGGCGCGGACCAGGGCCCACGAGCTCGGGCTCAACGGGCTGCAGTTCTACTTCCTCGGCCGCGGCGGCGTGTTGGGCGACGTCGAGGCGTCGGTGGTCCAGAGCGCCTTCGGCTGGTTCGCACCGGCGGTCATCTCGTCCCAGTGGGAGCAGTCCCGCGCCATCCTTGAGCCCCGGGCCGCCGGTCGCGCCTTCTTCGAGTGCTGCGCCGAGTTCGGGCGGGCCAAGCTCATCGGTCTCGACGAGCTCGGCTCACTCTGCGCGGCCCTGGAGGTCGTCAACGAGGCGGCCGACCCCGCCGGTCTCGCCCTCTACGCCGGCATCAGTGCCGAGCCGCTGGTCGAGGACCTGGCCGGCCGGGCCATGCAGCTCATCGCGGTGCTCCGGGAGTACCGGGGCTCGGCCCATCTCGTCGCCGTGCTGGCCCAGCTGCTCGAGCCGAGGATCGGCCACTACATGCGGCGACCCGAGATGTTCGCCGGCTTCGGCTACGGCGAGGACCAGGTGCCCGAGGTGACCGACGAGCACCGGCGGCAGCTCGCGGCGGCCGACGAGCTCACCGACCGCATCGTCGCCCAGGCCTACGGGGCGCTCAGCGACGCCCAGGCGCAGGCGATGATGGCCGGCCTGGAGGCGATGGAGCGGGCGCTCGCCTCGTAGCGGGCGCCGCCCCGCTCAGCCCCGGGGCTCCTCCCAGGACCGGGCGTCGAGGGCCCCGAGCCGGCTGGGCGCCGGACCGGTGCCGCCGAGGGTCAGGGTCCGCAGCGCCCGGCCGTGGACCGTCGCGTTCTGGACCGACAGCGTGACGGCGAGGAACAACGCCGCGCTCCCGGCGGTGACCCCGATCGGCCCGCCGAGCCCGGCCACCGCCGGCGCCAGGGAGAAGTGGGCCCCGAGCGAGACCACCCACAGGGCCATGGTGAGCCCACCGGCCTGCTGGACCACCGTGCCCCGCTCCACCTCGCGCAAGCGCACGGTGGCGGCCCGCAGCGCCCCGAGGACCGCCGCGCCGACCACGCAGCTCCCGAGCACGAGGATCGAGGTCTCGGTGCCGAGCGAGTGGGTTTCGGTGTAGTGGACGAACTGCACGAGGCCGACGGCGCTGAGCACGATCGGCACCCGGTGGGCGAAGCGGAGCCGGACCCGTCGGACCCGTCGCTGGCGGTAGAGGATCATGGCGAACGCGACAGCGTCGACCGCGAGGTCGAGCGGGCTCATGTCTGGACCATAACGCCGGGCGCTCCCGCCCGGCGCCGTTCAGCCGCCGGCCTCGAGGGAAAGCAGCTGACGCTTGGTCGAGATCCCGCCGCCGTAGCCACCGATGGTGCCGTCGGCTGCGACGACCCGGTGGCACGGCAGCACGATCGGGATCGGGTTGGCCCCGTTGGCCTGCCCGACGGCCCGGGAGGCCCGTGGCCGGCCCACCATGGCCGCCAGCTCGCCGTAGCTGACGGTCTCGCCGTAGGGGATCTCGGCCAAGGTCAGCCACACCTGCTCCTGGAACTCGGTGCCCCGGAGCGCCAGCGGGAGGTCGAAGGCCCGCCGCCGCCCGCCGAAGTACTCGTCGAGCTGGCGGGCGGCGTCGAGCACCGGTCCGCGCACCGACCTGCGGTCGGCCGGCACCGCCAGCCGCCGGCCCCGGACCGGCAGGAGGATCTCGGTGACGGCCTCCTCGCCGCCCGAGACGACGAGTGGCCCGATCGGGCTGTCCACCCTCAGGCGCCTCGCCGCTGCGTCGGTGCCCATCGTCCACCTCCCTCGGTCCACGCTCCCCATCCTCACCCGCTCATCCTGATCGTGCCCGGGCCAGAGTTCTGGGCGGATCCGGACAGGTGGGCCCGGGGCGGGGTCAGGGGGACCAGCTGATCCTCCGGACCCGCTCAAGGCGCACGTAGCCGTGCTCGACGAACCACCGGGCCGAGTCGGCGATGGCCTCGTCGGCCGGTCGCGAGGTGTAGCCGAGCTCCGAACGGGCCCGTGCGTCGTCGAAGACCATGTGCTCGCGTGACATCCGCGCCGCCTCGAGCGCCACCCGGGGCTCGCGGCGCAGGAGGCGACCCTCGATCAGCTGGGAGGCGTGGCCCACGGCGACCCCAACCGACGCCGGCCAACGCGTCCTCGGTGCGGGCAACCCGGTGAGCACCGCGGCTCGCTCGAGCAGCGAGCGCATGGAGAGGTTCTCCCCGCCCATGATGTAGCTGCGGCCCTGGCGGCCCTGCTCGAAGACGAGGAGGTGGCCGCGGGCCAGGTCCTCGACGTGGGCCACGTTCATCGAGGTGTCGACGTAGCCGGGCATCCTCCCGTTCAAGAAGTCGAGGAGGACACGGCCGGTCGGCGTCGGCCGGACGTCCCGGGGTCCGAGGGGGAAGGTCGGGTGGACCAGCGCCACCGGCGCCCCCTCGGCGGCAGCCCGGAGCACCTCGTGCTCGGCCACGTACTTGGACTGCTTGTAATGACCGAAGAGGTGGTGGATGCGGGGCGCCACGCCCTCGTGGGCCGGCCGACTCCGGCCGAGGTGGAGTCCGATGGTGGCCACGGTGCTCGTGTAGACGACCCGCTCGCACCGCCCGTCCAGGGCCGCCGCCACCACGTTCCTCGTGCCCTCGACGTTCACGTCGTAGAAGTCGTCCGGACGCCTCGCCCAGAAGCGGAACAACGCCGCGGTGTGGAAGACCGCCCGAGATCCGTCCAGAGCCTTGCTCACGGCGTCGCGGTCGCGCACGTCCACGCTCAGCTGCTCCACGTCGAGACCCTCGAGGTTGGTGACCGGCGCACCGGGCTCGAGGAGGGCGACCACGCGAGCCCCCCGTTCGAGGAGTGCCCGGACGATGGCCGAGCCGATGAAACCGGCGGCCCCGGTGACCGCGACCCGGTCCCCCGCGCCGAGCGCAACCGGGCGACCCTCGACGCCGACCGGGCCGCTCAAGGTCGGCCGGCCGCCGTCGGGACCGGGGCGGGCGCGAGCCCGGCCGGCCCGGACCCGTTGGCGCGCTTCGCCGGAGCGTCGCGCAGCCCGGTCCGTCGGCCGGGCAGCGCCCCTTTGGCCATGGTCCGGCCCAGCTCGAACAGGAGGCCCGAGCCCCGGCCGGCCGAGTCCAGGACGTCGTCGAGGGCCCCGACGAACGCGTCCACCTCGGGCTCGCCGGCGACGAGGGGGGGCAGGAGCTTGATGATGTTCACCCCGTCGGCGGCGACCTGGGTGAGGATGCGGTGCCGGTGGAAGAGCGGGACCACCACGGCCTGGGAGAACAGGGCCGGACGGATCCGTTCAAGCGCCTGCCAGCGCCGGCGCAGCTTCGGGGTCTTGGGCGGCCCGAACTCCAGTCCGATCATGAGCCCGAGGCCCCGAACCTCCGTGAGCACCTCGTGGCGTTCGACGAGGGGCGCGAGCTTGGTGACGAACAGCTCGCCGGTGGTGCGGGCCCGTTCGACGATGCCCTCCTCGTCCATGGCCGCCAGGGTGGCCAGGCCGGCCACCATGGCCAGCTGGTTGCGCCCGAAGGTGCTCGAGTGGACCATCGCCCGGTCCATCGAGCTGAACACGCTCATGAAGACCTTCTCGGTGGTGAGGACCGCCCCGACCGGGATGTAGCCGCCCGAGAGGGCCTTCGACACCGTGACGATGTCGGGCTCGAGGCCGAAGTGCTCGTGGCAGAAGAACCGACCGGTCCGCCCGAGGCCAGTCTGGACCTCGTCGGCCACGAGGAGGGTCCGGTGTCGCCGGCACAGCTCCTGGACCCCCTGCCAGTACTCCGGAGGCGCCAGGTAGACCCCCTTGCCCTGGATCGGCTCGACCACGAAGGCGGCGACGTCGCCCCGCCGGAGCTGCCTGGCCAGCGCGTCGAGGTCGCCGAAGGGGACCTCGGCGTTGGGCACGAGGGGCCCGAAGCCCCGCCGGAACTCGGCCCCGCCGTTCAAGGCGAGGGCGCCGGTGGTCAGCCCGTGGAACGCGTGGGAGGCGTGGACGACGCGGGGCCGCTTGGTCGCGTAGCGGGCGAACTTGATCGCCCCCTCGATGGCCTCGGTGCCCGAGTTGCAGAAGAAGACCCGGCGGATGCCCGGATGGGCCCGGGCCACCAGGGCCTCGGCCAGCAGGCCGGGCAACAGGGCGCAGTCGATCTGCACCATGTTCGGGAGGTCGAGGTCGAGGGCCTGGTGGAGGGCGGCCTTGACCCCGGGGTGGGAGCGGCCGAGGCCGTAGACGCCGAAGCCCGCCAACAGGTCCAAGTAGCGCTGCCCGGCGTCGTCGTAGAGGTAGCAGCCCTCGCCCCGCACGTAGAAGCGGTCGAAGCCCAGGGTGCGCAGGACCCGGGCCATCTGGGGGTTCATGAATTCGCTGTGGAGCCCGTAGTTCTCGCCGTGCCGTTCGGTCAGGACCTTGGCCACGTCGTAGGTCATCAGCGCCTCCATCTCGGACCCCGGGCCCGAGCCAGGGTAGTGGGACCGCGCTCGCCCCGCCCGTCGGAGGACCTGGTCGCAGGGGTGAATCGGGGCCCGGGCACCGCTGGATCACCGAATTCGGGACGCCGGTCGGCAAGAATCACCATATCGACATCGGAGCATGGCGAGGTCCTCCGGCGGACCGTCCGATGCGGAAGGTGACCCGAGATGGCCAACCACGCGAGCACCCGACCCGACACCGAGTCGCTGATCCTCGGCGGGGAGCCGACGCTCGAGTACCAGCCGCTGGTCGACATGACCTCGGGCCGGCTACTCGGCTTCGAGGCCCTGCTGCGCTGGCGCCACCCCGACGAGGGTCTCATCCTGCCGAGCCTCCTGCTCCCGTGGCTGGAGGCCAATGGCGATATCGTCCAGCTGGGGGAGTGGGTGCTCGCCGAGGGCTGCCATCAGGCCACTAGCTGGCCCGAGAACATCCAGCTGGCCGTGAACCTGTCGCTCGTGCAGCTGCGCCGGGGGGTCGGGACCCAGGCGGTCACCGGGGCCATCGAGCGTTCCGGGCTCGAGCCGGGCCGGCTCACCGTCGAGTTCACCGAGCACGCCCTGGTCGAGGACGTGGCCATGAACGACCTGCGGGCCATCGGGGCCCTCGGGGTCGAGCTGGCGGTGGACGACGTCGGCACCAGTTGGACCTCCTTCGACGTGCTCGGGCGCCTGGCGGTCAACACGGTGAAGATCGACCGTTCCTTCGTCGGTTCCTTGGAGCCCCAACAGGGGATCAACCGCCTGATCGTGGAGACCGTGGTGTCCCTGGCCCACTCGGCTGGGATCTCGACGGTCGCCGAAGGGGTCGAGACCTCCCAGCAGGCGCGCATCGTGCGGGAGTTCGAGTGCGACGCCGCCCAGGGGTACTTCTTCGCCCCGCCGCTCTCCGTCGCGGTGGCGACCGAGCTGGCCAACGAGCCGGGCTTCTGCTTCTCCTTCGAGGGCGGCGGCTGGACTGACCATCAGTTCGTCGTCGGCGCGCCGGCGCAGCCGGCGAACCACCACCCCTTCACCCTGGGGCGGTCACCCACCTAGGGCTCGCTCCGGGTTGGGGACCCTCCCCCCGGAACTGCTAGACAACCTCTCGTGCTCCTGGCGGTCCCAGCCGAGACACGTCCCGGCGAACGGCGGGTCGCCATGGTCCCCGACATCGCCGAACGACTGATCGGCGCCGGCTGGCAGGTTTCGGTCGAATCAAGCGCCGGCGCCGCCGCGGCCTTCCCCGACGACGCCTACCGCCGAGCCGGCGTGTCGGTCGCCCCCAACGCCGCGGCCCTGCTCTCCTCGGCCGAGGTGGTCCTCACGGTCAATCCGCTGGACTCGCACCTCGCCGGTGTGGTGCCCGAGGGGGTGACGACCCTCAGCTTCCTCCAGCCGGCCCAGTCGGTCGAGGCCCTCCGGCTCCTGGTCGAGCGGCGGGCCAACGTGCTCAGCTTCGACTTCGTCCCTCGCATCAGCCGGGCCCAGTCCATGGACGCCCTGTCCTCGCAGGCCACGGTGGCGGGCTATCGCTCGGGGCTGCTCGCCGCCGAGCACCTGGCCAAGTTCTTCCCCATGTTCATGACCGCGGCCGGGACCGTGCCTCCGGCCAAGGTGCTCGTGATGGGAGTCGGGGTGGCCGGTCTGCAGGCCATCGCCACCGCCCGGCGCCTCGGCGCGGTGGTCCGGGCCTACGACGTGCGGGCCGCCGCCAAGGAGGAGGCCGAGAGCCTGGGCGCCACCTTCGTGGACCTCGGGATTTCGGCCGAAGGGGCCGGCGGGTACGCCCGAGAGCTCTCGCCCGAGGAGCTGGCCCGCCAGCAGGAGGCCCTGGGTGAGGTGGTGGCGGGGAGCGACGTGGTGATCACCACGGCGTCGGTGCCGGGGCGCAAGGCGCCGCTGCTTGTGACCACCGAGATGGTGGCGGCCATGGCCCACGGCTCGGTCGTCATCGACCTCGCCGCCGACAACGGCGGGAACTGTGAGGCGACCCGGGTCGGCGAGGAGGTGGAGGTCGAGGGGACCACGGTGGTCGGCGTGGCCAACCCGCCCTCGGCCATGGCCACCCACGCCAGCCTCCTCTACGCCCGCAACGCCGCCAACCTGCTGGCTTTGGTCGGGCGGGACGGGGCGGTGGCCCCGGACTGGGACGACGAGATCATCGCCGGGTGCTGCGTGCTGAAGGGCGGCGAAGCCGCGCTGGCCCCGGCCGCCGAGCTACTCGGTCTGCCACACACCCCGATCGTCTCGAGGGAGCGGCCGGGCGCCGAGGGAGCTGGGTCGTGACCAACGGTCTGCTCGAGCTGTTCACCGTCTTCGTGCTGGCGGCGTTCGTCGGCTACGAGGTGATCTCCAAGGTCCCGAGCATCCTGCACACCCCGCTCATGTCGGGGTCCAACGCCATCCACGGGGTGATCGTGGTCGGCTCGATGGTGGTCATGGGCTCGGCCCACACCGGCGCCGAGGAGACGCTCGGGTTCATCGCCGTGATCCTCGCCACCTTGAACGTGGTCGGTGGCTTCGTGGTGACCGACCGCATGCTCAACATGTTCCGCTCCCGCCAGCCCGAGCGGCCGGGCGGCAGCGACCAGCCCGAGCCCGAAGACGGGGGCCAGTCGTGAGCCGGGGCACCGCCATCGATCTGTGCTATCTGGTCGCGGCGATCGGCTTCATCATCGCCCTCAAGGCCCTGAGCTCGCCCCGGCACGCCCGGGCCGGCAACCTACTGGCGGCGGTGGGCATGGCCCTCGCGATCGGTGCCACCTTCGCCCGCACGGGATTGGGGCACATCGGGTTGATCGTGATCGCCATGGCCATCGGCGTCGCCATCGGTGTCCCGGCGGCCCGCCTGGTGAAGATGACGGCGATGCCTCAGATGGTGGCGGCCTTCAACGGAGTGGGCGGCGGGGCCGCGGCCGTCGTGTCGATCACCGAGTTCCTGAGTGTCGACCCGAAGACCCTGGCCACCTACAAGGTGCTCGAGGTCGTCTTCGGGGTCCTCGTCGGCTCGCTGTCCCTCTCGGGTTCGGCCCTCGCCTTCGCCAAGCTGCAGGAGATGATGAGCACCCGGCCGATCACCTACCCGGCCCAGCAGGTGATCAACGGCGTCGTCGGGCTAGCCATCCTGGGCTTCGTCCTCACCATCTTGGTGACCTCGTCCACCACCCTGTTGTGGATCCTCCTCGGGCTGTCGGTCGTGCTCGGGGTGATCTTCGTGCTCCCGATCGGCGGGGCCGACGTCCCGGTCCTCATCTCGCTGCTCAACTCGTTCACCGGGCTCGCCGTGGCGGCGTCGGGGTTCACCCTCGACTCCAACGTGCTGGTGGTGGCCGGGACCCTGGTCGGCGCGTCGGGCATGCTCCTCACCCGGATGATGAGCGTGGCCATGGGCCGTTCGCTCCCGAACATCCTCTTCAGCGCCTTCGGCTCGGTGGTCACCGCCAGCGGGTCCACCGAGGGCGCGGGCGGTCGGTCGGTCCGGACCGGCACACCCGAGGACATCGGCACCCTCCTCGCCTACTCCCGCCGGGTGGTGATCGTTCCCGGCTACGGCCTGGCCGTGGCCCAGGCCCAGCACACCGCCAAGGAGCTCGCCGACACCCTGCTGGCCAAGGGGGTGGAGGTCTTTTACGCCATCCACCCGGTGGCCGGCCGGATGCCCGGCCACATGAACGTGCTCCTGGCCGAGGCCAACGTCCCCTACGAGGAGCTGAAGGAGATGGACGAGGCCAATCCCGAGATGCCGGCGACCGACGTGGCCCTCGTGGTCGGGGCCAACGACACGGTGAACCCGGCCGCCCGGGACACGCCGGGGAGCCCCATCTACGGCATGCCGATCATCAACGCCGACGAGGCCGAGCACGTGGTGTTCTTGAAGCGCTCGATGCGGCCCGGGTTCGCCGGGATCGACAACGCCCTCCTCTACGACCCGAAGACGACGATGCTCTTCGGGGACGCCAAGGACACGCTCCAGAAGCTGGTGGCCGCGGTCAGGAAGGCCTAAGCCGGCGCTGGGCGGGGGCTCTCAGTCGACGCCGATCTGCTCGGGTACCTCGGCGGCGGCCCCGTCCCCGTTGTTCGTGTCACCCTCGATGGGCGTCGTGTCCGACGCGTCGCCGGTGAGGATCGGTCCGGCATTGGACGGCCGGTCGGCCAGCCGGGCGAAGACCAGCAGGCCCTGGTTGGTCCGCCGGGTCGACAGCACCTCGATCACCACGTTCTCACGCCCGATCATGTGGGCGGCATCGTTCACGATCACGAGATCGCCGTCGGCCAGATAGCCGGCCGCCTGCCGGGGCTGGTTCCCCTCCTTGATGAGGTCGATGACCAGCTGCTCGCCGGGCATGTGGTCCGGGGTGAGGTCGGTGGCCAGGGGCCGCAGGTCGGTCACCGCCACCCCGCGGCGCTTGGCCGCCTCCTTCACCGGTCCCGAGCAGGTGACCAGGCGTAGTCCGAGGCGCCGGGCCACCTCGACCAGCCGGTCGGTCAGATCGTCGATCTCGGGGACCTCGTTCTCGGCCACGTGCACCGGGATGTGCAGGTCGCGCAGGACGTCGAGCCGCTCCAGCCCCCGCCGGGCCCGGCGCGAGGAGACCGGGTCCGGCCCGGCCGCCATCGTCTGGAGCTGGTCGATCACGAAGCGGGGCACAACCAGCCCGCCGACCAGGAGGCCGTAGCGGCCGAGGACGAGCAGGAACGGGGTCATGGCGGCCGAGCTGTCGACCAGGAGGGCGTAGCCCGGCGGTGGCTCGGCCGGCGGGGCGAGGATCCTGCCGAGTCCGGCCGCCGCGACGACCTGTCGACCCTTGGCCATGCCGACTTCGAACCCGATGAAGGTGACGGTGAGCGAGATCGCCGCCGCCGCCGGCCAGGTGACCGGCGAGTGGACCAGAACCAGGAGGGGCACGCTCAGGGCCGCGCCGAGCAGGAAGGCGGCGATGCCGGTCAAGGTGCCGGCGAAGAGCTCGCCGGGGGGGATACGGTCAAAGCGCTCGGCCGCCCGCATGCCCTGGCGCCGCAGCAGGCGGCCGACGACCCCGCCGAAGACGTAGGCGACCAGGGCGCCGAGGACCAGGCCGACCACCTGTCCGGTCGAGGAGTGGGGGGAATGGCCCAGCTCGTAGCCGGCGAGGGCCCCCATGAGGACCAGGGCCAGGCGGAAGAGCTCGACGAACAGCACTCTGCATCGACACTAATGGGGGGCCCGGCGGAACCGGGGTATCGGCCGGGGCCGGTTCGAGGGCCCCGGACTGTCGGACCGGCCGCCGCTTCGCCGGGGCGGTAGCTTGCGTCCCGACCGAGGGCGCCGGCGCCGATGGGCCGCCAAGCGAGGGGAGACCATGGCCACCACGCTCACCTACGACGTCGCCGACGGCGTCGCCACTATCACCCTCAACCGTCCCGATCGGCTGAACGCCTTCAACGGGGCCATGGGCGAGGAGCTGCTCGCCGCCTTCGACCGGACCGACGCCGACGACACCGTCCGCGCCGTGGTGGTCACCGGGGCCGGCCGGGCGTTCTGCGCCGGGGCTGATCTCGGGGCCGGCGCTGGTACCTTCGACCAGTCCCGGCTGGGCCGGGCCGACGGGTCGGCGCCGCGCGACGGCGGTGGGATCCTCACCCTGCGGATCTTCCGGTCGCTCAAGCCGGTGATCGCGGCCATGAATGGCTCGGCGGTGGGGATCGGGGTGTCGATGACGTTGCCGATGGACGTCCGGGTGCTGGCCGAGGGGGCGAAGGTCGGCTTCGTCTTCGGCGCCCGGGGGATCGTGCCCGACGGCGCCGCCAGCTGGTTCCTGCCCCGGGTGGTGGGGATCTCCCGCGCCCTCGAGTGGTGCCTCACGGGGCGGGTGTTCGGTGCCCAGGAGGCGCTGGAGGGCGGTCTGGTCCGCAGCGTGCACCCGGCGGACCAGGTCCTCGAGGTGGCCCAGGGCCTCGCCCGGGAGATGGCGGCCAGCGTCGCCCCGGTCTCGGCCGTCATCACCAGGCGGCTCCTCTGGGACATGCTCGGCGCCGACCACCCCATGGCGGCCCACCGGATCGACTCCCGGGCCATCTACGACACCGGGCGGATGGCCGACGCCGCCGAGGGGGTCAGCGCCTTCTTGGAGAAGCGCCCCGCCCGCTGGACGCTCACCCCGAGCGCCGATCTGCCGCCCTGGTTCCCCTGGAGCGGGGAGCCGCCCTACGAGCCCTGAACCGGGGGCGGCGGGTGCGGCGCGGGTGCGCCGTGCCCGGTGCCGGGGACCCGGGGACCCGGGGACCACATCAATATCAGCAGGTGCGGTCCAGGTCCTCTCTTCGGCTCCAGGTCCTCGAGATCGACATTGACGACGGGGTCCTGACCGTGCTCGCCTCGGTGGCCGACGTGTCCGAGCTGCTCGGCGAGGTGCGTCGGTGGTCGGACCGGTGGGGGCGGTCCCGCTCCCCCCTTGGTTCCTTGGGGAGGCGCCGCCGACGATCGGCCGGGCGGGTCGCGTAGCGCACGCTGACCCCCCGGTCTCCCGGGGGCCTGGGCCCGGAACGCTGCTCTAGCCTGCCTGTCGGTGTCTGGTGGCGATGGCGTCTTGGACGGCGACTGGGGCGTCGACGAAGGGCAGCCCCGGATCCACCCGCGACGGCTCCCAGAGCCGGGACCGGCCGCCCTGGCCCGCCGGGGGGTGCAGATCGCCGAGGTCACGACGCGCCATTTCCTGCCGGTCGCGGCGCGCCACCTGTTCGATCGTCCGCATCACAAGCTGGCCCCGGCCGCCTTCGCCCGGCCGCTCCGCCTCAGCTTCGAGGACCTCGGCGGGACGTTCATCAAGTTCGGCCAGGTGATGGCGTCGGCACCGGGGATGTTCGGCGAGGAGGTGGCCGAGGAGTTCCGGTCCTGCCTCGACACAGGCCCCCCAGTGCCCTTCGCCGAGGTGCGGTTCCGGGTGGAAGAGGACCTCGGCGTGAGCATGCACGAGGTCTTCAAGGACATCGACCCCGAGCCGGTCGGCCGCGCGTCCATCGCCGTCGTCCACCGCGCCACGCTGCGCGATGGCCGATTGGTGGCGGTCAAGATCATCCGGCCCCGCATCGAGCACCAGCTGGCCACGGACCTCGACCTGATGCAGCCGCTCTTCGAAGTGCTGGCTCGACAGACCGGGGATCAGATGGCCGGATCGGTCCTCCAGATGGTCGACGGCTTCCGGATCCAGGTGGGCGAGGAGATGGACCTGCGCAACGAGGCCCGGACCATGGCCAACGTGCGGCGCCTGCTGGCCGAGGTCGACCTGCCCCGGGTCGTCGTCCCCGAGCCGTACCCCGAGCTGTCGGGCCCCAACGTGCTCACCATGGAGCTGCTCGACGGCGTGCCGATCGACGACCTGGCCATGGTGGCCGAGCTCGGCGTCGACCCGGCCCCCCTCATCGAGGAGATCGTCCGCCTGTTCTTCCTCGGTGTGGTTCGTCGGGGGCTGTTCCACGGGGACGCCCACGCCGGCAACATGCTGCTCCTCCGGGACGGGCGGATTGGGATGGTCGACTGGGGGATCGTCGGCCGGCTCGATCCGGCTACCCACCGCTTCGTTCTCCGGCTCTTGGCCGCCGCCCTGGGGGAGGAGGCGGCGTGGGACGAGATCACCGACCACTTGGTGAAGACCTACGGCCCGGCCCTCGGGATGGCCGTCGGCATGGACGAGCGCCAGATGGCGGCCTTCATCCGCCAGCTGGTCGAGCCCACCCTCACCCGTCCCTTCGGGGAGTTCTCCCTGGCCGGCTTGTTCCAGGCGGTGCAGCTGCAACTGGCCCGGGCCCAGGGGGTGGAGGCCCACCAGCGCAGCCTGCGCTCGATCGTGCGGCGTCTCCGCTTCCAGCGCCGGGTCCGGCGGCTGGCCGACCAGTCGGGCGGTCTGTTCTCGGAGTTCGACCGCGGCACCTTCTTGTTGTCCAAGCAGCTCATGTACTTCGAGCGATACGGCCGGCTGTTCCTGGCCGATGTGCCGCTCCTGCGGGACAAGGAGTTCTTCGGCCAGCTGCTCGAGAACGCCCCCGAGCTCGATCCAAACGCCTCGGGTGCCCAGTTCGGAGGGCCGGAGCGTCCGCCGGTAGAGTGAGGGCGCCGAGCGGGTGGGAACACGGAGGTGGCCGTGAAGATCGTCGTCGACTTCGATCGCTGTGCCAGCAACGCGGTCTGCATGAGCCTCCTGCCCGAGATCTTCGAGGTGCGCGACGACGGCTACCTCTACGTGCTCCAAGAGCACCAGCCCGAGTCCATGCGCGCGAAGCTCGAGGAGGCGGTGCGAAGCTGTCCGACCCAGTCCATCTCCCTGGTCGACGAGTAGCCCCCCGGTCCTCCGGGCCCCGGCGGTGAGCGCCCCCCGCGTCCGGTTCGCGCCCTCGCCGACCGGCTACCTGCACGTCGGCAACGCGAGAACGGCCCTCTTCAACTGGCTCTTCGCCCGGAACCAGGGCGGGGTGTTCGTGCTTCGGATCGAGGACACCGACGAGGAACGCAGCCAGAGCTCGCTCGTCGAGGCGATCATCGGCGGGCTCTCGTGGCTGGGCATGGACGCCGACGAGGGCCCCTACTACCAGTCGGCGCGCACCGACCGCTACGCCGAGGTTGTCGAGCAGCTCTGGTCGGCTGGCCACCTCTACGCCTGCGACTGCACCCGCGAGGAGGTGCTCGCCCGCACCCGTGACAACCCCATCCCCGGCTACGACGGGCACTGCCGGGATCGGGCGCTCGAGCGCGGTCCGACCACCGCGCTGCGGTTCCGCACGCCCGAGACCGGGACGACGGTCGTGCACGACATCATCCGGGGGGACGTCGAGTTTCCGCACTCGGCTATGGAGGACTTCGTCTGCGTCAAGTCCTCGGGTCAGCCGTTGTTCGTCCTCGCCAACGCGGTGGACGACCGGGACAGCGCCATCTCTCATGTGATCCGGGGCGACGACCTCCTGCCGACGACCCCCAAGGGGATCCTGCTCTGGGAGGCGCTCGACGGGGCGGACCCCGTGCGTCTGCCGGCGTTCGCCCACCTCCCCCAGGTGGTGAATGAGCAGCGCAAGAAGCTGTCCAAGCGCCGGGACCAGGTGGCCGTGGAGTACTACCGGGACAAGGGCTTTCTGGCCGAGGCGTTCCGCAACTACCTGGCCCTGCTTGGTTGGAGCCCCCCGGGGGGCCGCGAGAAGGTCGACCTGCAGACGATGATCGACGAGTTCCGGCTGGAGGACATCCACCACGCCTCGGCCTTCTTCGACGTGAAGAAGCTGACCCATCTGAACGGGGAGTACATCCGGGACCTGTCCACTGCAGCGTTCGTCGAGGCGGCCGGACCCTGGGTCTCCCCCGATCGGGTCACGGCCGGATGGGCCCCGCCGACCGGGGCCCCGCCGTGGCCGGCGGAGCGCTTCGACGAGCAGGTGTTCGCCTCCGTGGCCCCCTCGGTCCAGGGCCGGGTCTCGCTCCTCTCCGAGGTGCCCGCGATGGTCGACTTCCTGTTCCTTGCCGAACCGGTCATCGACGAGGGAGCCTGGACGACCAGGGTCTTCGGGGACCCGCTCGCCCGGCGGATCCTCGAGGCTGTCACCAGGGCCTACGAGGACAGCGAGTGGCACCGCGAGACGATCCAAGCGGTCACCCGCGCCGCAGTCGAGTCGGTCGGCACGAACCTGAGCAAGGGGCAGGCACCGATCAGGATCGCCGTGACCGGTCGGTCGGTCGGCCCACCGCTCTTCGAACCCCTCGAGCTCCTAGGCCGGGCCGAGGTGCTGGAGCGGTTGCAGCGAGCGTTGGCCAAGCTCGACGCCGGCTAGGCCGGCACCGGTGCTCCTGTGGCCGCTGCGAGCGGCCCTTCGGCTCGCAGTGGTGCTCCTGCTCGCGCTCGTCGTCTACTTCGTCGTGACCGGCGTCCAGGTGTGGCTGACCTCCCGTGAGTCGAGCGCCGCGCACGCTAGTGCGATCGTGGTGATGGGATCGGCCCAGTACAACGGCACTCCCTCTCCAGACTTCCGTGCCCGGCTCGATGAAGCCCTCTCCCTCTATCGGGCGGGTCGCGCGCCGCTCATCGTGGTCTCGGGCTCCAAGGAAAAGGGCGATCGGTTCAGCGAGTCCGAGGTGGGCGGCACCTACCTCGAGCACCACGGCGTTCCATCATCGGCGGTGGTCGAGGTCGGGGGAGCGGACAGCTACGAGAACCTTGCCGATGCCGACCAGTTGCTCCATCGTCGGGGGGACCGCACGATCCTGATCACCACCGATCCCTTCCACGAGGACCGGTCCATGGCCATCGCCAGCGGGCTCGGGCTGGTCCCCTTTCCGGCTCCGACCCACACCTCGCCGATCCACGGATTCGGGACGGTCCCCTACTTCTTGAAGGAGGCTCTGGCCGTCGGGGTTGGCCGGGTCATCGGCTATCACAACCTCAGCCGGCTCAGCATCGGCCTTGGTTGACCAGCCCCCGAGCGGTGTTGATGTCGCCATCGGGTAGCCTCTCCCTGCCCGTTCGGGGGTGGTGTAATCGGCAACACGACAGGTTCTGGCCCTGTTATTGGGGGTTCGAGTCCTCCCCCCCGAGCTGCGGAGTCCGCGCGAGCGGTTTCCGGGGCCCCATCGTCTAGTGGCCAAGGACACCACCCTCTCAAGGTGGAGACACGGGTTCGAATCCCGTTGGGGCTGCCAACAAAATCCCAGATGAGCGGGAGATTCTGGCAAAACCTCTTGGCCTGTTGTACCGCTGTGCCCATCCCTTGCCCATCCATTTGCTAGCCCGATGTGTGCAGACCCGGTTCATGATTGACACCGTGGCACCGCCACCTGGCTGACAGTCCCAGGACGCGACCCCGGCACCTGGGCGACACTGACCCCGGTACCTGCCTGACACTGGACATCCACCACTTGGCTGTTGCCCCCTCCT
>DAHUZS010000073.1 GCA_027315045.1 Acidimicrobiaceae bacterium | reverse complement strand
GATCACGTCGAAGGCCTCGATGGGAAGCTTCGGGTTGTAGGACACCTCGACCGGGGCCTTGGGCTCCAGCTCGAAGGCCGAGGTCTCGTCGAGCTCGGGGGCCATCTCGGGATCGCCGCGAAGGATCGAGTACAGGCGCTGAATGGTGGAGATCACCACGCGCGACGGCTTGTCGATGGCGTTGGCCTGCAGGTGCTGGACGTTGTAGAGCTCGGTGAACTTGCGGCCGTCGTCGGGGGTGGTGAAGGCCTGGAACTCCTTCAAGGTCTGGCGGCCGAGGTTCGCCCGATCGACGAGGAACAGCACCCGGCCCGCATCGGCGTGCTTGATGAGGCGGTAGCAGACGTTGGCCGCGGTGAAGGTCTTCCCCGAGCCCGTCGCCATCTGGATGAGCGCCCGGGGACGGAAGTGAACGAGGGACTCCTCGAGGTGGCGTATCGCCGTCTCCTGGGCGGGCCAGAGCCCGGTCGAGGAGAGCGGGGGAAGCTGGAGCAGGCGCTGACGCAGGGTTGCCTGCTCGATGCCGCCGAAGGCTGACCAGGCGCGCACCCAGCCGGCGAGCGTCTCGGGGCGGTGGAAGGTGAAGACCTGGCGGCTGGCAGGCTCGGGGTCGAAGCTGTTGGTGAAGCGGGTCTCGACGCCGGTCGACTCATAGGCGAAGGCGAGCGGCTTGGTCAGCGCCGGGACGGTGTCGGGTAGACCGGCCGTGTACTTCGCCGACTGCCACTCGACGCCGGTGAGCGGGGTGCCCTTCTTCTTCGCCTCGATGACTCCGACGGCCTTTCGGTCGACGAAGAGCAGGTAGTCGGCGTCGCCGTGGCCCTCGAGCATGGGGAACTCGCGTACTGCCACGCCTGGGCCGGCGCCGAGGTTCATCTGCTTGTGACGTTGAACGGTCCACCCGCAGGCCGTGAGCTGGCGGTCGATCTCGACGCGCGCTTGGGCCTCCGGGCCGAGGTAGTCCTCGGCGTCAGGCACGACGAGGAACCACCGCTGCTCGTGTGCCGCCGGTTCGTGCCATCGCGTTGTTCCTGGGTGTCCTTGTCTCGGGCTGCCGACGCGGTCGGTGCTTCCTTATCGCAAGGCTACTGACGCCCCGGTCCCCGAGCCCGGACTCCACCGCCGTCGGGGGGACCCCGACCTCGCGCCGTGGTCACGGCCCGCCTCGACCGGCACCTCAGGGAGGCGACCTGCGGGATCGGTCACCACTCGTCGCCGACCGACACGGTGACGACCCGCTTGGGTCGGTGCCGGCTGCGAAGCCAGGTGTCCTTGTCGGGCGGCGGTCGCATCCTGGTCGGGCGGCCCCGGTAGCGACGGTGGAGGGTCTGCCAGGACATGTCGGTGAACTTGGCGAGAAGCCGCCATGAGCAACCGTCCTGGTTGGCCTCGTAGATGGCCTGGTGGAGCGCCAGTTCGGCGTCGCTGCGCATGGCGGTGAGCGACTGGATGAGCGCGGCCCGGTGCGGTGCGAGCCGGGCGGCCTGGCCCCGAGCGAGGGCCGCCTCGATGGCACGGCCCTCCCGCTCGAACTCGTCGGCAGCCCCAGATCTCGACAAATAGGCGCTTCTCGTTCTCCCAGCGTAGCAGCTTGTTCTGTCTCGAATCCGGACGCCTTCTCGGTGTTTGTGCGAAGACGCCCCTGTTCTTATGTGTGGAAGTTTTCGGTTCCGGCCGGGCTCTCCCACAGACAGCCATCGATCACAGGAGGATCCCGTTGCCATCTTCTGTCCCCGCACCGTCCCCGAGCCTGCCCCACGGTCCGCTCGCCCACTTCCTCACCCACCCCGACGCCT
>DAHUZS010000077.1 GCA_027315045.1 Acidimicrobiaceae bacterium | reverse complement strand
ACACCTCAAGAGCGACATCAAAGGTTGGATCAAGACCTGGAACGAGAACCCTCGCCCCTACGTCTGGGTCAAGACCGCAGATGAGATCCTGGCTTCCCTCGCACGGTATTGCTCACGAATCTCTGAGGCGGCACACTAGCGGTTCGTTCGCCTTCGGGATCCCGCCATCGACTTTCTTGGGTCGCCCGGCTCCTCGAGGGTCCAGGCCAGACGGCGCAGGAACTGGCGTAACGTCCGACGCGCGCCGCCTTCGAGCTCGTTCGCCCCGAGCCGAGCCTGGTTCGAGTGACGCCAGGTTCCCTGGACCTGCAGCTCCGTCCTCTCGGTGTCGAGCGCGCTGGCGGACAGCTCGGCTTCGAAGCTAGGCCCATCCCCGTCCTCGAGGATCCGCCAGGCGAGCATGTAGCTCGACGATTTGCCGTCGCTGCTCCCTGTGCTCTTCACCGGGGCCATGGTGACCTCGACGGCGACCCCTGTGCGCCCGTCGCGATCGCCTTTTGGCCGTCGCCGCTCGTTGGCCGCATCGATGCCAGCCCGGACGAGCGATTCGACGTGGGGTGCGAGACGAGCCAGGGCCGTGTCGACGTCCGCCACGGGTAGCTCGATGTGGACGGCGTCGGAGATCGCGACCGTGACGGGATGGGCGCGGTGGGAGTCGGCCGGGGCGATGTATTCACCCGCTTCGATGGCAGCGTCGCGCGCCGCAAGGTCGGCGAGGCTGGTGCGGGCCAGCAGGTCACGGATCGCGACCGTTGCTTGTGACCAGGTCTCGTGCATCGGGCAGACCGCGTCCCATCGACACGGACCCTCGCCAAGGGCGCAGCGCTCCGCCCGGAGTGGTCCCTCGCCGGCCTCAATCACCTCGAGCACGGTGATCTGGCTCGGATCACGGCTCAGGCGGTAGCCGCCATCCCGCCCCGCTTTCGAGGTGGCAAGCCCCGCACGTACGAGATCGACCAGGATCTGGGGGGCGAAGGTCCTCGGTACCTCCGTGTCGGCCACGACCTCTCGGATCTTGCGTGGTGTCGGCGCTTCGAACGCGCGGGCCAGCGAGATCGCCGAGCGCATCACGTAGTCGCCGCGCTTGGACAAGGTCATGTTCACGGGACCATGTTAACGACTCGACTCAACATTCCCCCCGTTTCTGGGACCGGTGAAGGACGGTCGTCGGGGGCGACCCGCCGGGGGCGGTGATCGGGCCGTCCGGTTCGGGCGGCATCGGCCGCGGGTCTCGCTGCCTGCTCGCTACGGTCTTGCGTGGTCGGGTTCGTGTTGCTCGCGGCATCTGCCGTCCTGTTGGCCGGCGGTTCGGAGCTCTTCGCTGAGCATGTTTCGGCCGCCGGCCGACGCTTCGGGGTCACCGCCCTGGCCGTCGGGCTGCTGTTGGCGGGAGCCGAACCCGAGGAACTCCTCACCGGGGTCCTCGCTTCGGCCCGCCACCTTTCGGGAGTGGCGGGCGGCGACGCCATCGGGTCCAACGTGACGATGCTCATGGCGGTCCTCGGTCTCGCTGCCCTGGTCAGGCCGCTCGAACTCGGCGGTCGGGTCCGCGCCTACGCAGTCACGGCGTCGGCCACCGGAGTGATCGCCGCTTTGGCACTGGGGAGTGGGCGGGTCAGCCGGGTTTGGGGGGTGGTCCTGGTCGTCGCCTACCTGACCACGGTCGCCGTTGTGTGGTGGCGGGAGCGAAGACCGCCGGCCTTCGGCGAGGCGGCCGAGCTCCGGGAGCATGCCGAGACTAGTCGGGTTTCCGAGTCTGGCGACCGCCGGGCGGCGGTCCTCGTCGTGGTGGGCGTGGGGGCGATGGCCGGTGGAGGTTGGCTCGCGGTCTCGGGCGCGGAACGCATCGTGAACTCCGCCGGTTTGGCCCAGTCGGTGGTGGGCCTCACCTTCGTGGCCCTGGCCACGACCGCCGAGCTCTTCGCCCTGGTGTGGGCGGCCCACCGCCGCGGCATCGAGGAACTGGCCCTAGCCGGCGTCTTGGGCTCGGCGATCTACAACGCCACCGCCACGTTGGGGGTGGCGGCGTTGGTCCGTCCGATCGAAGCGAACGGGCTCCAGTGGCAGGCGTGGCTTGCCGCCGCCCTGCCGGTGGGGCTGGTTGCCTACGCGTGGATCTGGAGGCGGGTCGGTCGGATCGGAGGGGCATTGCTCGTGGCGTCCTACGGGTTGTTTCTCGGGCTCACCTTCAGATGAGCACGGCGTGGACCCATGTCGCGGCCCGAGCGCCCCGAGGACCGCAAGTCGCCGTGGCTTGGCCCGTCCAGCATCGGCCCGGGGAATAGAACCCCACGACGAAGGTCGCTCGTTCAGATCTCGATGAGGTCTTCGCCGAAGATCACCGTGCTGCCGAAGTGTCGGTGGGCGAGAGCCGTCCACTCCTGCCTGATCCGGGAGCCGGCGTCGGCACCCGGTGGGTCAGACGAGCGTGCCGGCGCCGGCCCTGGCGGCGCTCTGGGCCGTCTGCTCGACGCTCGAGTGGCAGTCGATGGTGTCCACGAAGCGCTGCATCCCGACCAGTCGGACAAAGTCGTCACGCAGGACGGTCTGGCAGTAGACGTCGGCCCCGGCGCAGAGCTGGTCGAGGGCCCCTCAGGGCAGGGTGTCGTCGGCGATCACGATCGACCGGCCGCCGAGTTCGAATCGACAGGCGAGCATGGGAGTGACCGGCCGGTGGTCGGTCGGCGCGGCCAGCACCCGAATCCCGTCCGTGTCGAGGACCACGCCTGCTGCGACCGCGCGGACGCCCTCCTCGGGCGCCGGGTCAGATCGGCATGATGGGCGAGGCGGTAGCCGATGTCGGCGCGCAGCACAGCCAGCGCAGCCTCAACTGCCTCTCGGAGTCCCAGGGGACCCACGACGGTGAGGCTGGTCGGCTCGCGGCTCATAACCCAGTGGGTGGTGATGACGTCGTCAGGTCGCAGATGTGGTCGCTGTGGAGATGGGTCACGAAGACCCGGTTCAGCATGACCGGTAGCGGGCTTCCCGTGCCCAGGAGGACGGGCGAGAGGGCGGGACGTCGGCGTCCCTGGTAGGGGAGGGCACAGCCGAGAATCTAGGGCGTCGGCCGGTCGCTCCGCCCGAACCGCCGAGCGCCGAGAGCCAGTTGCCCTAGGCTAGTTGTTGCGAATATCTTGCACTTACCAGGTCCCCGGTGAGAGGTTCGAGGTGAGAGAGGAACTGACCCGTTCTGCCGCCAGCCAGACGCGGCGCGCCTGGCTGGCACGGGTTCGCAACGGGCTCACCCCCCACGAGTGGCTTGGGGTGACCGGGATGGTCCTCACGGTCGTCGGGCTGAACGTCGTGGGCTGGGGGATGCTGGCGGCCGCCGTCGGCCATCACTTCCACGTCTCAAAGACCGGGCTGTTCGGATTCGGGACCGGCATCCTTGCCTACACCCTGGGCATGCGCCACGCCTTCGACGCCGACCACATCGCGGCCATCGACAACACAACCCGGAAGATGGTCGGTGAGGGGAAGCGGCCGCTCAGTGTGGGGTTCTTCTTCTCTCTCGGGCACTCGTCAATCGTCTTCCTGCTGGCCATCCTCTTGAAGATCGGGATCCATGCACTGGACAACCAGGTAGCCAACGGCTCGTCGGGCTTCCACCAGGCCACGAACATCGTCGGCACGTCGGTATCGGCAGGGTTCCTCTACCTCATCGCGGCGTTGAACCTCGTCGTGCTGCTCGGCATCGTCAAGGTGTTTCGCGAGATGCGTTCGGGGAGCTACGACGACCGGGAGCTCGAGCGCCAGCTCGACAGCCGGGGTCTGATGAACCGGTTCTTCGGGTCCTACGTCCGGCGGATCGACAGACCGATCAAGATGTTCCCGATCGGGGCACTGTTCGGCCTGGGGTTCGATACGGCGACCGAAGTGGCGCTGCTGGTGCTGGCCGGGACGGCCGTGGCCGGCGGGCTCCCCTTCTACGCCGTCCTGTCGCTGCCGGTCCTGTTCGCGGCGGGCATGAGCCTCTTCGACACCATCGACGGCTGCTTCATGAACTTCGCGTACGACTGGGCGTTCGCGAAGCCGGTCCGGAAGGTCTTCTACAACCTGACGATCACCGGGTTGTCGGTCTTCGTGGCCCTGTTCATCGGGACGATCGAGATCGTCGGGTTGGTCGGGAAGGAGGCGAATCTCCACGGTCCGTTCTTCGGATTCTTCCAGCACTTCAGCATCAACACCGCCGGGTTCGTGATCGTCGCCATCTTCGTCGCGACCTGGGTCGTTGCCGTCCTGTACTGGAAGCTCGCGAACGTGGAGGAGAAGTGGGACGCGAGGCTCCGGCCTGATCCGGCCATCGACGGTACCGCCGAGTAGTTCAAAGCGCGCCGGCGCCGATAGGGCGCCGATAGGGCACTTCGGTCACCCGCCAGCGAAGCCCGTGGGGAGTGGATCGACAAGGGCGGCCGGGCCCACCGGTCGTCGAAGGGTTCAGCCGTTCCGGGGCAGCTCGTTGAAGGGGACTCCCGACAGGTCGCCGGGCTCCTTGGGGAGGCCGAGCGCCCGTTCGCCGATGATGTTGCGCTGGATCTGATCGGTTCCCCCGAAGATCGGCAGGGCCTGGGCCCCCAGTGCCTGTGCGGTCGCCGCCGCAGCGGCCTCTCCACCTGCCTGCTCGAGCACGATGGCGCGGTCCTCGTCCCGGTAGGCGTGCAGGGTCCCGCGGGTGCCGACGATCTGGAGGCCGAGGTCTCGGCCAAGCCGGACGGTGTCGGCCATGAGCAGCTTGGAGAAGTTGGCGATGCCCCGGATGTCCGAGCCGCTCGCCAGGGCGGCGCGGTGGCGCTCAGTGTTCATCCGGCCGAGCTCACGCAGCGTGTGCAGGCGAGCCAAGCCCTGGCGGATCGCCGGGTCCCGGTCCTTTCCGAAGGTCCGGGCCAGTTCGATGTGGGACGCCGCCGGCGAGGGCCGACGGGCCTCTGGTGCCGCCGGCGGGGCGCCGGTCGCCGGTTGGGAGCGGTGGACGAAGTCGCCGACCCGGCGATCGAGGTGGCCCACCACTGTGCCCGGCGCCGCCGAGAAGCCACGGCCCTGCGGCCCGGCGCCCCCGGCGCCCATCCCGGAGCGCTCAAAGTGGAGGGTGGTGTTGGCGACGGTCCAGCCGTTGTTGAGATCACCGATCCGGGCCTCGTCGCTCACCACGGCGTCGGTGAAGAACACCTCGTTGAAGTTGGCGCCGCCGGTCATTTGACGAAGCGGCCGCACTTCAACCCCTGGCTGGTGCATATCGAGGGCGAACCAGGTGATGCCCTGGTGCTTCGGTGCCTCGGGGTTGGTCCTGGCCAGCAGCATGCCGAGGTCGGCCATGTGGCCACCCGAGGTCCAGACCTTCTGCCCGTTGACCACCCACATGTCGCCGTCGCGCACCGCCCGGGTGTTGAGCCCGGCTAGGTCGGAGCCCGCCCCGGGCTCGCTGAATAGCTGACACCAGGCTTTCTGGCCGGTCACGATGTCCCGCACGTAACGCTCGACCTGTTCGGACGTCCCGTGGGTGGCGATGGTTGGCGCCGCCAGCCCGAGACCCAGGCCCCCGGGGGGCGTGAGGGCTCCGAAGGCGGCGATGGCCTGGGTCGCCCGCAGGGCGTCACGCCTGCTGAGCCCTCGGCCGTAGCGGCCGGGCGGGAGCATCGGAGCTGACCATCCCGAGAGGCCCAACCGTTCCCACCACTCGGCCACCGTCAAGTCCGAGTCCCAGTTGTCCTCCAACCAATCCGAGAGCTCCTGAATCGGGTCGGCCTCCAGGGTCGGGTTCGTTTCTACCGCTGCCATTCACTTGCTCTTTTCCGAGGGCCCGCCGTCCCGATAGCGATCGCGAAGCAGGCGTTTGTAGATCTTGCCGTTGTCCTGGCGGGGCAGTTCGTCGACGAAGTCGATGGTGCGCGGGCACTTGAAGTGGGCCAGATTGTCCCGGCAGAACTGAACTAGCTCCTCGGCCAGGGCTGGGGTCGGCTCCACTCCGGCCTGGAGTTCCACGACTGCCTTGACCTCCTCACCCCACTCGGGGTTGGGGATGCCGATGGTGGCGACGTCGCCGACCGCTGGGTGCTGGAGCAGCACCGCATCGACCTCGGCTGGGTAGATGTTGACCCCTCCGGAGATGATCAGGTTGGCCGACCGGTCGGTGAGGTAGAGGTAGCCCTCCTCGTCGAGGTAGCCCACATCGCCCAGGGTGAAGTACGAGCCCCGGTAGGTGTCCGCAGTCTTCTGGGAATCCTTGTAGTACTCGAACCCACCCTGCTCGGGCGCTCGTAGGAACACGAGGCCGATCTCACCGGCGGGGAGCGGGTTGCCCTCTGCGTCGGCAATCTTGACCTGACCCTCGGCGACCGGTCGGCCAACGGTCCCGGGGTGCTCAAGCCAGGTCTTCGAGTCCACCGCGCTCCCCGCTCCTTCGGTGGCGGCGTAGTACTCGTAGACGATCGGGCCGAGCCATTCGATGAGGCTCCGCTTGACCGGGACCGGACACGGCGCCGCTCCATGCAAGACATAGCGCAGGCTGGAGACGTTGTAGCGACCCCTCACCTCGTCGGGGAGGGAAAGCAGCCGGTGGAACATGGTCGGGACCATGTGGGTGTGGGTGACCTGGTGGGCCTCGATCAGCCGCAGTGCTTCCTCGGCGTCCCAGCGTTCCATGAGCACGGTGCCCACCCCGAACGCGAGCGGCGAGGAGAGGGAGAAGGCCAACGGGGCCGCGTGGTACAGGGGTCCGGTGCACAGGTGCATGTCCTCGCCCGGCCGGTAGGCGGCCGCGCTGAGGGTGGCACTCTGGGTGGCCCCGGCGCGTGCCCCGGCCAGGGCCGCCCGCGCCGACCGGTGCACCCCCTTGGGCCGCCCGGTGGTCCCCGAGGTGTAGAGCATGTTCGAGCCGAGCACCGGGTCGGGGAGATCGGAGCCGTCCTGGCCCGAGATAGCGTCGTCGTAGTCCTCGAACCCCTCGATTGGGCCTCCGGCAGCCAGCCGGACGGTGCATCCGGGGACGGCGGCGACGGCGCCCGCCGCCACCTCGGCCAGGGCGCCGTCGGCGATCAGGGCCTTGGCCTCGCAGTCCTCGACGATGTAGGCGGCCTCCTCTGCGGTCAGGTGCCAGTTGATCGGGGTCAGCCGCAGCCCGGTTCGCTGGGCGGCGTAGATCGCCTCGGCAAACTCGGGACGGTTGGTGCAGATCAGGGCAATGGCGTCACCCTCGGACAATCCCCGGTCCCGGAGCGTCCGGGCCAGGCGGTTGGCGTTCGCGTTGAGCTCGGCGAAGGTGCGCTCACCGCTGGGCGAGATGATGGCTGGCGCCTGCGGATGGAGCGACGCCCAGTGGGCGAGCAGCATGCCGTTCTGCGCCAGACGCATCCGCTCGGCCGCAGCGTCCTGATCGCCCTGGTTTGCGTCGTCGCGCACGGAAGTGTCGGTGTTGGTCACGGTTCCCCCTTGCTCGGTGGTTGCGATGTGTCGTCCTGCGGTCCCATTCCCCCCCCTACGCCGGCTCGAACTGCGGGAGGTGACGGCCGTCGTCGAGACGCTCCCAGGTCACCTTGACCGCCATGCCCACGCGCACCTGCTCGGGGTCGCAGTTGACGACGTTGCTCATCAACCGCACCCCCTCGGCCAGCTCGATCAGCGCGACGGTGTAGGGGGCCGGGAGGGCGAAATTCGGCATCTGGGGCCGATGCACGTTGCTGAAGGTGTACACGGTGCCTTGGCCGGAGGACTCCCGCCACTCGAGGGTGGACCCGAGACACCCCGGGCAGACGTCTCGGGGAAAGAACACCGGCTGGTCGCAAACGGTGCACCACTGGTAGAGGAGCCGGCGCGTTCGGGTGGCCTCCCAGAACGGCCTGGACGTCTCGTCCTCGGGCGGTTGGGGCCGGGTCGGGGCCGCGGCGGGCGTGGTCATCGGGTCGCCTCCGTACCAAGGACGAGGGTGGACATGCAGGACAGGACGCCCCCGGAGCCGTGGGCCACGGCGATCTCGGGGGACTCGAGCTGACGGGCGCCGGCCTCGCCGCGGAGCTGTCGGACAGCCTCGACGATGAGGAACATGCCGTACATCCCGGGGTGGGTGTAGGAGAGACCGCCGCCGTTGGTGTTCATGGGGAGTGAGCCGCCGGGTCCGGTGCGGCCGTCCTCGACGAACCGGCCGCCTTCGCCCTTCGGACAGAAGCCCAGGTCCTCTAGGTGCAAGAGGGCGGTGATGGTGAAGCTGTCGTAGCCCATGAGCAGGTCCACGTCGTCGGGCTTGACTCCGGCCATGGCGAACGCGTTGGTGCCCGAGATCACACCGGCGGTGGTGGTGAGATCGGGCATCTGGGAGATCATCTGGTGGTCGTGGCAGGTGCCGGCGCCGAGCACGTACACCGGTGGCTTGGCCAGCTCGGCTGCCCGCTCGGCGCTGGTCATGACCCAGGCTCCGGCCCCATCGGTGACCAGGCAGCAGTCGAGCAGATGCAGGGGCGAGCACTGGAGCGGCGAGGAGAGGACGTCGTCGACCGTGATCGGATCGCGGTGCCTGGCCTTGGGGTTCATCGTCGCCCAGGCCCGGGTGGAGACGGCGATCTGGGCCAGCTGTTCGGGGGTGGTGCCGAACTGGGCCATGTGCCTGGTTGCGGCCATGGCGTAGGGCCCCATCGGCTGGCGGAGCCCGTAGGGCATCTCCCACTCGGCTTGGGGGTTGGGCCCAGCCATCATGAAGCCTCGTCCGCCGCCGCGCTCGCTGGCGCTTCGGCGACGATCCCCTTGGGGGGTGGACCCGTAGACGCTCACGACCACGTCCGCGAGGCCTGCGGCGATGGCTGCAGCGGCGTGTTCGGCGTGCACCTCAAAGCTCGAACCGCCGGTGGAGGTCGAGTCGGTGAAGCGGGGATGGATCCCCAAGTATTCGGCCAGGGCCATGGAGTTGTTGGCGTGGCAGACGCCGTCCACATCGGAGATCGACAGGCCTGCATCGGCCAACGCGGCCTCGATCATGGCCGCCTCCAACGCGCGGCCGTGCAGCTCGAGCTCGCCGGTAGGGGAAGCGTCGTCCGCCACCCCCACGAACGCCGCTGCACCCCTCAGGGTTCTCATCGGACCTCCTCGGCTCACTTGTTCGGGTTCTTCTGGCGACACGCACCGAGCGAGCGGTCGAGGACCGCGGCCCGGTCCCGTGGCAGCTCGGCGGCCACGAAGTCAATCAGGGCTGCCTGTTCGGCCGCCAGATGGGCGACCGGCTCGTGCCGGAGCAGCCAACGTCGGAAAACCGCGGCTCGTCCTCGGACCAGGGCCGTCGCCACCAGCCTTGCGTGCAGGTCGTCGTCGGGGTCTGAGCCGGCGTCGATGGCCAGCCCGGCCATCACGATGTCCTCCAGCTGGACGTCGACGTCGGCCAGGAGTGAGCGCAGGGTCGGTTCCGGCTCGATCCAGGCCAGCCGGGTCTTGTTGGCCCGGGCGATGTCGGGCCGGGAGAGGAAGGCCATGTGCCGGCGCCAGACGTCGAACGTGGATGTCGTTCGGTCCCGGTCCTCCAGCTCGGCCCGCAGCTTGGCCACCCAGCCGGTGTGGGGAGCGAGGGCCAGGTGAGCCTTGGTCTCGAAGTGGCGAAAGAGAGTGGGCAGGGCGACCTCGGCCGCGTCGCAGATCTCCTCCAGGGTGGTTGCCGCGTAGCCCCGCTCAGCGAAGAGCTGCTGGGAGGCGGTAACGATGGCGGCCCGGGTACGCAGCTTCTTGCGCTCACGTAGGCGCGGCTCGGCCTCGGGATCCTCGGGCAGCAGGGTCAACGGGTCCGCCTCGTGATCAGCGACCCCGCCCGCCGACCGCCGGCCGGGAGAGTTCATTGAGCTGGTGCACGGTCTCATCGGTGAGCTTGAGCTCGAAGCCGGGGAGGTTCTCCTCCAGTTGGGCCCGGGACCGGGGACCGATGATGACCGACGTCACGCCGCGCCGGCCGCGCACCCAGGCCAGGCTCAGGGCGGTGGGGGTGCAATCCAGATCGGCGGCGAGCTTCTTCACCCCTTCGGCGATGTCGAGGCTCTGGTCATTGAGTGCCACAGCCCATCCGGCCCGCCGGCCGTAGCGGGTGTCGGGATCCGGATCGGCCCCCCGTTGGTACTTTCCGGTGAGGATGCCGCCACCGAGGGGGCTGTAGACCATGGCCCCCAGTCCGTGGCGCTGGGCGGCCGGAAGGACGTCGGCCTCGATGTCCCGGGCGATCAGCGAGTAGCGGGGCTGGAGGGACACGAACGGGGTGGAACTCGACCGAGCGGCGGCCCACTGGGCCTCGACGATCTGGCTCCCGGTGAAGTTCGAGCAACCGATGTACCGGACCTTGCCATCGCGGACGAAGCCGTCGAGTGTGGCCATGGTCTCCTCGATCGGGGTGTCCGGGTCCCACGAGTGCCTCTGGTACAGGTCGACGTAGTCGGTGCCCAGGCGGCGCAGGCTGGCTTCGAGCGCTCGGGTCAAGTGGAGCCGGGAGAGGCCGGCGTCATTGGGACCCGGGCCTTGGGCCCCCCGACCCTTGGTGGCTAGGACTACCGAGTCACGCTTTGCGGCGATGGCCCGTCCGACGACCCGTTCGGACTGGCCGCCGGTGTAGACGTTGGCCGTGTCGATGAAGTTGTGACCGGCGTCCAAGAAGGCGTCGATGGTCCGACGCGCCTCGGCCTCGTCGCACGGCGCGTGCTCGTCTTCGCCGAAGTTCATCGCGCCGAGACAGGCCTGGCTCACCTTGAGGCCCGATCGACCCAGATTGCGGTAGTCCGTCATGTTGTGCTCGCCTCCGAAAAATGTGGCCGCCGAGGCCACCGCGGTCTTCGCTAACTTTCGTTAGTGACTAACACATATGTTGCGGTAACGTCAAGGCGCGGTCCCCTCAGAGCCGTCACCGGGCCGGACCGCTTGGCCGGTGAGTACCCTGCCCGGCATGAACTACGTGAAGCTGGGATCCACGGGCCTCGACGTTTCGCGCATCTGCCTCGGGTGCATGAGCTACGGGGTTCCCAACCGTGGTGGGCACCCCTGGAGCCTCGACGAAGACGCCGCGAGGCCCTTCATCAGGCGGGCCGTCGATGCCGGGATCAACTTCTTTGACACGGCGAACGTCTATTCCGACGGCACGAGTGAGGAGATCGTCGGTCGGGCCCTGGCCGACATTGCCAAACGCGACGAGATCGTCCTGGCCACCAAGGTCCACGGGCGGATGCACCCCGGGCCCAACGGGGCCGGACTCTCCCGCAAGGCGATCCTCGCCGAGATCGACCACAGCCTCCGACGACTTGGCACCGAGTACGTCGACCTCGACCAGATCCACCGGTTCGATCGGTCGGTCCCGATCGAAGAGACGCTCGAGGCACTCCACGAGGTGGTCAAGGCGGGTAAGGCCCGCTACGTCGGCGCTTCTTCGATGTGGGCGTGGCAGTTCTCCAAGGCCCAGTACCTCGCACGGGCCTACGGCTGGACCCCGTTCGTCTCGATGCAGAACCACTACAACCTGCTCTATCGAGAGGAGGAGCGCGAGATGCTCCCGCTTTGCGCCGACCTGGGGGTCGGCGTCATCCCCTGGAGCCCGCTCGCCCGAGGCCGACTGACCCGACCTTGGAATTCGGCCACCGCTCGCAGCGAGACCGACGAGTTTGGCAAGCGGCTCTACCGCGAGGGTGACCGGCAGATCGTCGAGCGGGTGGCTGACGTGGCGGGCCAACGGGGCGTTGCCCCGGCGCAGGTGGGGCTGGCTTGGCTGTGGGCCAAGGGGGTCACGGCACCGATCGTCGGGGCGACCAAGCTCGAGCACCTAGACGACGCGGTGGCCGCCGTCGAGCTGCGCCTCGACCAGGTGGAGATCGACCGGCTGGAGGAACCCTACGAACCGCACTCGGTGGTCGGGTTCGTCTGATCCCGCGACCGGCCGGTGCAAGCCTCGGGGCGCGATGCCACACTCTTGTGATGCGCGACTGGGTGGAGGAGTCGGCCTACGGCAGCGGTCTCGGCGTCGAGTTGGCAGAGGTCTCCGAGACCAGCGCCCGCCTGGTGCTTCCCTACCGTGATGTGAACTCGAACCCCGGCCGGGCGCTGCACGGCGGCTGTGCGGCGTCGCTGGGGCTGATCGGCGGTCAGGTGGTGGCGCGCCGTGCGCTGGGAGAGGTGGCCGGGCCCTTCGTGACCGCTTCCTGCCACGTCAGGTACCTTGCTGCCGCGATCGGCGAGGACGTCGTCGCGCTGACCGAGTTGGCGCGCCAGGGCAAGGAGCTCTGCTTCACCGACACCACGGTCACCACACTCGAGGGCAGGGCGGTCTCCCACGTCTCGACGGTGGTCCTGGCGCGCTCGGGCGCCCCCGAACCCGATCTCCCCACGGCCCTCGGCGATGAGGGCGGGTCTGATCCCGGCTCGATGGGCCCGGTAGTGGGGGCCCTGCCCTTCACTGGCGCACGTCGGCTGCGGGTCGAGCACATGGCCGGCGGTCGGTCGCGCCTGACGATGCCGATCGGGACGGCCAATGCCGACCTCGGCGGGGGGTTCCACGAGGGTGCGGTCCTGGCCCTGCTGGACACGACCGAGGCGATGGCCGCTTGGCCGGTGACCGGACCCGGCTTGTTCAAGGCGTCCACCACCGCCATCGAGGCTCAGATGCTCGACACCGTTTCGGTTCCCGAGCTAGTCGCCTACGGTCGCGTGGTGCACCGGGGATCGCCGACCCGGCCGGCCTCCTGCATGCCCGCGGGACGGTTCTCTACCGGATCGTCACCTGAGCGTCGTCATGGCCACGCTGGGGGTCGCCATGTTGAGTCTCGAGGAGGCAGCGGCCCGGGCGCACGACGTCGGGGTGCCATCGCGACTGGCCTCCTTGAACGTGTTCCGGACGTTGCTTCGCCGACCCAAGGCCGCCCGGGCCGTGGCCGACCTGCTGATGGAGCTGCTCTCGGGCGGTGCGCTCGAGCACCGGTTGCGGGAGCTCGTCATCATGCGGATCGGCTGGTCCACCGGGTCCGACTACGAGTTGACGCAGCACTGGACGATCGCCCGAGAGGTCTTCGGCCTGGGTGCCGAGGACCTGCTGGCCATCCGGGATTGGGAGGGCTCGCCGCAGTTCTCGGAACCAGAGCGGGCGGTGCTCACTGCCACCGATGAGACCCTGGCGACCGGGGCCGTCTCGTCAACGACCGCCAAGCGCTGTGTCAGATGGATCGGTGAAGACGCGTTGATCGAGCTGGTCCTTTCGATCGGTGCTTGGCAGACCATCTCCCAGCTTGCCCGGCAGCCTCGAGATCCCTCTTGAGGACGGCGTCGCATCGTGGACCCCGCAAGGCACACCACCGCGGTGAGCGGGCCCGGGGCGGACGTCGTCGTCCTTCGGCGCCCGCGTTCGCTGAACCGGTTGTCCCTTGCGCTCCCCGAGATCGGCGACGACGACGGGGTCCTACGCGTCGAGGCTTGCGGGCTGTGCGGAACGGACCACGAGGAGTACACGGGCCACCTCGCGGCCCCCTATGCCTTCATCCCCGGCCATGAGGTAGTCGGGGTCGTCGAGCGCGCCGGACCGGCGGCACTGGAGCGCTGGGGGGTCGCGCTCGGTGACCGGGTGGCCGTCGAGGTCTTCTTGTCCTGTCGACGCTGCCCGGCGTGCGTCTCGGGTGTCTATCGCCGCTGCGAGCGGCACGGGCTCAGGGATATGTACGGCTTCATCGACGTGACGAAGCCCCCCGGCCTCTGGGGCGGCTACGCGACCCACCTGTACCTCGCGCCCGACGCGTTGGTGCTCGGCGTCCCCGATTCGCTCGACCCCTTCGTGGCCACGTTGTTCAACCCGCTCGGAGCCGGGCTCCGCTGGGCCGTCGAGGTCCCGGGCACCAACGCCGGTGACGTCGTCGCCGTGCTCGGACCCGGCATCCGGGGACTGGCCTCCTGTGCTGCGGCCAAGTCCGCCGGAGCGGCCTTTGTCATGGTGACCGGCCTCGGTCGGCGCGACGCCGGCCGGCTCGAGCTCGCCTCGAGCTTCGGTGCCGACCTCGCGCTCGACGTCTCGCTTGACGACCCGGTCGCCGCGCTGCGCGTTGCCACCGGCGGCCTCGCCGACGTGGTGGTCGACGTCACCGCCAAGGCCCCGACCGCGCCGGGTCAGGCGCTGCGCCTGGTGCGGCCGGGGGGGACCGTCGTCATCGCCGGGACCCGGGGCGGCGCCGGGGCCTGGCCGGGGTTCGACCCCGACTTGGTGGTCTATAAGGAGCTCCGAGTGCTCGGTGCGCTCGGGGTGGATGCCAGTGCGTACGCCGCCGCGCTGGAGCTGCTCGCATCGGGACGCTTCCCCTTCGCCGGGGTGCCCCGGGCGGTATGCGGATTCGCCGGGATCGAGGACCTGCTGCAGACGATGGCCGGCGAGTCCTCTGGTGACCCTCCGGTGCATGCGGTCTTCGTCCCCGATCCCTGAGTTTGGGCGTTAAAGCCCAGGTCGGGTGCCTGTGTCTACACGGAATTCCGTGCTGGCGCCCCGCCTGGCTCCCGAGCCCGGTCTCGGCGGGGGCGCCGGAGGGGATCCGCCGACCACGTTCCGTGGGGCATCCCACCATCGGACCGGTCGATGGGCGAATGTCTTAACGCACCCGCGCGAGCTGCTTCCCAACTCGTAGCGGGGGAGGTGGAACATGGCACGACCGGCGGCGACGACCCGGCGAACATCACTCATGGGCGCGTTGGTGAAACGCGAACTGCCGCACTACCCGCGGACGGGGGCCCGCTACGGGTATCTGGCCATCGTCGTGCTGACGACCGTGATGCTCTACTACCTCTACTACGTGGAGGGAGCGGTCCTGCCCCTGTTGCTCCCCTCGTACCACATGTCGTTCCAGTACTTCTTGTACCTGATTGTGGTCTCGAACGCGATCGGGGCCTTCAGCGCCTTCATCGGCGGGTTGTCGGACGCTATAGGCCGGGCGAACCTGACCATCTACGGCACGCTGATCGTCGGCCTGGTCCAGCTGGCCGCGATCCCGAACATCCACTCGAAGCTCGGATTCGCCGTCGCCTACTGCGTCATCGGGTTCGCCGAAGGGGTGATCCTGGTGTCCACGCCGGCCCTAATGCGGGACTTCTCCCCCCAGGTCGGGCGGGGCACGGCCATGGGGTCGTGGGCGCTCGGCCCCACAATGGGGGCCCTGGCCGCCAGCCTGGTCGCCACCCACACCCTGCCCCACCTGGCCCCGTGGCAGGACCAGTTCATCATCTCGGGCGTCGCCTGCATGGTCGTGGTGGTGATCTCGTTCGTGTTCTTGCGCGAGCTGGCTCCACAGCTGCGCGACCAGTTGATGGTGTCGGATCGAGAGCGGGCGCTGGTCGAGGCCCGGGCGATGGGGATCGACGTCGACCGGGCGATCGCCCACCCGCTCCGGAGCATGCTCCGGCTCGACCTGATCACCTCGGCCGCGGGGATCTCGGTGTTCCTGCTCTTCTACTACGCCTCGGTGAGCGTGCTCACCCTCTACTGGGTGGTGGTGTTCAACCGGTCGACGCCCGACGCCGACGGGATCAACGTGTGGTACTCGGCGGTGCTCTCCGGAGCGCTCATCGTCTTCGGGATCCTTTCGGACCGTCTGTCGGTCCGGAAGCCCTTCATGCTCGTGGGCTCGGCGGCGACCATCGTCATGATGGTCTTCCTCGTGCTCCAGATCAACGATCCCCATGTCGGTTACTACTCGAACGTCCTCGTCGTCTCGCTGTTGGCTGTCACCATCGGCTGCGCCTACTCACCGTGGATGGCCGCCTACACCGAGCAGGTCGAGTCCCACAACCCCGCGCTGAGTGCGACCGGGCTCGCCGTCTTCGGCTGGATCCTGCGCATCGTGGTGGCGATCTCGTTCCTGGTGCTCCCCCAGGTCGTCACCACCTCGACCGTCCTGGTCGACAACCAGCAGGCGGCGGGCGTGCTCCAGAGCATCCAGGCGGCGGTTCCCTACGCTCCGGGCCCGGCCGGCTGCGCCACCAAGTCGGCCCCCCCGGCGGTGCTCCACGACCTGGCGGCGTCGGGCGAACCGGGGCCGAAGACCCTGGGTGGGCTCATCGCCGCGTGCCAGCGGACCCACAACCTCGGTGACGCGCTGAACGCGGTCGGCGGCCTCACCAGCCCCCAAGTGCTCGGCCTGCTTGCCTACAGCCCGCTGGCTGAGGCCATCGCCAAGGGCCAGCCCGTCAGCGCGGCGGAGATCCAGAGCAAGGTTGGGGTGCACTCGAAGAACCTGGCCAACCTGCTCTTGGTCGAACAGAAGGTGGTGCCGGCGGGCCAGGCGTCGCCGGGGGAGTGGAAGCGGTGGTGGTACGTCTGCATCGGCGGCCAGGCGATCTTCTTCCTGCTCGTCTTCACCATGCGCGGGCGCTGGAGCCCGCGAGTGGCCAAGGCCGATCTGAAGGAGCACGAGCGACTGGTGACCGAGGAGCTGGCCAAGCTAGCCGCGTGAGCCCGCCGCGCCGTCTTCGGAGCGCAGGTCAGTCCGCGGCATCGGGCTTCAGGCGAACAGCCCCTCGCTCATCGCCTCAGCCACCGCCGCCTCGTCGATGTCCAGCAGTTCGGGATAGACCTCGAAGTTGTGCTCGCCGGCGTAGGCGGCGGCCCGCCGGTAGGGCTCGAGGCTCGTCCGGCTCCAGATCGCCGGGTAGCGGTCGTGCGGGCGGCTCCCGAAGTTCGGATGGTCGAAGGTCCGCCACAGGTCCCGGGCCACCAGCTGGGGATCGGCCATCAGGTCGCCGGTGTGCTGGATCCTGCCTGCGGGGACCCCTGCCTCCTGGAGTCGCTTCTGGCCCTCCTCGGCCGCCACGGCACCGGCCCACCCGGCTACCAGCCGGTCGACCTCGTCGATGCGCTCGCGCCGGACCTCGAGGCGCCCGAGCGTCCCATCGGCCTCGATGCCGGTGGCGGCGACGAACCGGGCCCAGTCGGCGTCGTCGCGACAGGAAACGGCGAGCCACTCGCCGTCCGCGGTGAGGTAGGTGTCGTTCGGCACCAGCTGGCCAAAGGGGTCGCGGTTGCCGATCGGATGGGCCTCTCGGCCGTTGCTCAGGTAGTCCAGGAGCGCCGGGCCGATCAGGTACCCACCCGTCTCCATCTGGGAGATGTCGACGTGCTGGCCGACCCCGCTGTGGTCCCGCTCGTCGAGCGCGGCCAGCACGGAGAAGGCCGCCGCGAGCCCGGCGGCCACGTCGTTGAGGGAGAACCCGGGTCCGAGGTCCCCCCGCCCCGGGGGGTTGGACAGGTAGGTGAGGCCGCAGAGGGCGTGGATGGTCGGGGCGTAGGTGACCAGCCGGGACCAGGGCCCCTCGTGACCGCAGCCCGACATGGTCACATAGACGATCCGGGGGTTCCAGCTACTCACCTCCTCGTAGGAGAGGCCCCAGCGGTCGAGGACGCCGGCCGAGAAGTTTTCGATCAGCACGTCGCTGCGCTCGATCATCTTGCGCATGACCTCGGTCGAGCGTTCGTGCTTCATGTTGAGCGTCACGACACGCTTGGACCGGTTCCAGGTGTAGAAGTACGGGTGGTTGGGGTCGTTCACCGTCGTGGCCCGCTCCACCGTCTGGAACTTCACGACGTCGGCCCCGAGGTCACCCAAGAACCGCGTGCAGGTCGGTCCGGCAAGCACGTGGCTGAGGTCGAGCACCCGTAGGCCGGTGAGCGGCTTGTCGATCGGTCCGTCGTCGAGCACGAGACGGCGACTTTCGCTGCCCCACTCGGCCAAGAGCGCGTCAAGGCCGGCCGGCTCGGCCGGCGGGGTCGGGGTCGGGGCGGGCGTGGTGTGGAACCGGGCGATCGGGCCGGGGAGGACCACCTCGGAGCCGTGCCATTCCACCGGGCGGAAGAAGCCGCGGAAGCGGTGCTGGGGGTTCGTCGCCACCTGGACCACCGTCTGCACCTCGCCGAAGGCGATGTGGCGGTCCTGGGCGCCATGGAAGAGGGTCCCGGCGTCCATGGTCTTGGCGAACCCGGCGACCACGTCCATGACCGTCGAGAGTCGGCCGACCAGCTCAGCCATGGGCTTGGCGGCCAGCTCGATCGCCGGCTCGAAGCCCTCCTCGACCATCCAGGTCATGAGACCGACGGCATTGGGGGTGGGGGTGATCATCTCCCACCCGCTGCGGGCCGGGACGACCTGGTAGGCGCCGATCCAGTGCAGCGACCCCTGGCGCTGCGCCACCTTCGGGTAGGGGAGCACGTCGTCGAACCAGTACTGGAAAAGCATCTGTTCGATGGTTGTGCAGACCGCCTCGTGCATGGAGACGTCCACGTGCTGGCCCACCCCCTCCCGGCGAGCGGCTCGGAGCGCAGCCAGGGCGCTGATGGCTGTGACCATGCCGCCGAAGTTGTAGGCCTGCCTGCCCCACGGGTTGATGGGTTGATCGGGGAGGCCCGACAGCGACAGCACCCCACCCATGGCCGCGGCGACCAGGTCGCTCGTCTGCCAGCCGGCCCGAGGGCCGGTTCGCCCGAAGGGGGTGATGGAGACCTGGACCAGGCGGGGGTTCTCGGCCGAGAGGTCCTGGTAGTCGATGCCGTGTTCGGCCAGCGCGCCGGGGGGCTCGCTCTCCACGATGAGGTCGGCCCGCTCGGCCAGCCTCCGGTACGCCTGACGTCCCTCTTCGCTTCCGAGATCGAGCGCGAGCGGAGCCTTGCCCCCGTCGTACCACCAGTCGAGCAGGCCGCCACGCGCCGACGCGTCCGAAGCCGCCATGGCTGGGCCCGGCGACCCGCTGCCGATGCGGACGACCGAGGCCCCCGATTCGGCCAGGAGCTTGGTGGCGAAGCGTCCGATGTCGCCGGTGAGGTCGATCACCCGAAGGCCTTCGAGCGGTCCGGTTGCCATGGCTTCCTCCTCCAGTGAGAGGATCACACTAGGAGCGATCGACTGGCGGCCGCGGCTCTGCCCTGCAGCGCTGGGCCTTCCTGGGCTTGGCCCATCGGGCGTGCTCGGAACGGACCTGACTTCGGGCCGGCGGCGATCTGAAGGGGGACGGTCGATGGAAGGGAGCACGGACGTCGGAACGTGGTTCGACGCCGCCCTTCTCGGCCTGTTCGTCCACTGGGACCATGCCAGCCAGCAGGGACTCGAGCTGTCGTGGCTGATGGTCGGCGGCATTTTCGCCCTGCCCTACTGCCAGTCGGTCCCCGTCGAGCAGTACCACTCCTCGGCGGCCACGTTCGACCCGGTGGCCTGGGATCCGAGGGCGCTGGCGGCTCTGGCCCGTCGAGCGGGGGCCGCCTACGTGATCCTGACCGCCAAGCACCACTCCGGCTACGCCATGTGGCACAGCCGGGTCTCGAAATTCTCCGTCGAACACCCCCCTATGGGCACGACATCGTCGCCGGGTTCGTCGAGGCCCTGAGGGCCGAGGGACTCGGGGTCGGCCTCTACTTCTCGCTCTCTGACTGGCACCATCCGGACTATCCGGCGTTCACCGAGGCGGACAAGCCCTACGTGGCGGGGGCGTCCCCGCCACGACCCACTCCCGAGGCCTGGGCTCACTACCTGGACTTCATGACCGCTCAGATCACCGAGCTGTTGACCGGATACGGGGCCATCGACCTGCTGTGGTTCGATGGCGGCTGGGAGCGGCCCGACTGGGGGACTGAGGCCCTGGTGGAGACGATCCACCGTCTCCAGCCGGCCATCCTGCTCAACGACCGGCTCCCCGGCGTCGGTGACATCAGCACCCCGGAACAGTTCGTGCCGGACCGGCCACCAATGGGGCGCTGGGAGACGTGCCTCACGATGAACCACAGCTGGGGCTGGGTCCCCGAGGACACGGACTACAAGTCGGCCCGGGGACTGGTCCACACGCTCTGCGCGGTGGCGGGCAAGGGAGGCAACCTGCTCTTGAACGTGAGCCCGCGGGGCGACGGCTCGCTCCCCGAGGTCCAAGTCGAGCGCCTCGAAGCGCTCGGGCGGTGGATGGCGGCCAACGGCGAGTCGATCCGCGGGACCCGACCCGGACTCGACCCGGCCCAGTTCTACGGTCCAACCACGGCCAAGGACGGCACCGTCTACCTCCACCTGCTGATGCGTCCCTACGACACCGTCGACGTTCGCAACGTGGAGATCCGTCGGCTCCGGGGGGTCCGAGAGTTCACCACCGGGCGGACCCTGCGCTTCGTCACCCGGACCGGGATCATCGAGGGCCTGGCACCCGAGCCCCGCGGCACGGTGACGATCGAGGTCCCTCCCGAGGACGTGGGGGAGGAGTCCACCGTCCTCGCCCTCGAGCTGGCCTGAGACCGCCGCCCAGCCTCCGCGCGCCGAGGGAGTCGTCGGGCTCGGCCCCGGCGTCCCGGGGAGGATCGATCGGTGGTCGCCCTGACCGCTAGCTCGGTGCGCGCACGTGGTCCCAGATCATGTCGGCACGCGCTGGGGCGCCGAGGACGACCGACAGGGGGTCGTGCTTGTCGATGTGGCCGATGAGGCCCCGGTAGATCGAGTACCCGACGAGCTCCTGCAGGCGCCGGGGGAACCCCGCCACCAGCTCCGAAGGGAGGCCGAGCTGCTGGTTCTCCTGCTGGCGGATAAACCCGGCGCAGTAGTTCATGGCGATCCCGATTCGGCGCTCGTCGGTGCGGTTGGCGCCCCCGCCGTGCCACAGGCTGCCCACGAACACGAGCACGCTGCCCCTTGACATCTCGGTGGCGACCGTCTCGGGCGGGTTGGCCGGGTCAGGCACTCGATCGGCCAGGTGGCTACCGGGCACCACTCTGGTGGCCCCGTTGGCCTCGGTGAAGTCGGTGAGGGCCCACATGGTGTTGCAGATGATCTGGGGATGCGGGCGGGGGATCGGAATCATCTGGTCGTCGGTGTGCAGCGGCTGTGCCCGCTCGCCGGGCCCGATGGCGATCGAGGAGAGCGACGAGACCAGCAGGCCGGGGTCGAGGACCCGTTCGACCACCTCGAGCACTCGAGGGTGCAGCGGGACCCCTTCGTAGAGCGGTCCGTGGGCCAGGAGGTTGTAGATCCTCACCGTCCTCGTGCCCTCGAAGAGGTTGTCACCGGGGGCGATCCGCAGCTCGTCCTCCAGCCGCTCGAGGTCCCGCCCGAGGGCGTCGACCAGGTTGTCCTCGATCACCCCCTCGAGAACGCAGTAGCCCTGCTCGTCCAGCCGGGCCAGGTGCCGGTCCAACTCCGAGACAATCGTGTCCCGATCCTACGGCCGAGCGGGCTACCCGGCCCTCCTGGTCGCTCGGCCGGGGAGGGTCCCGGCCCCAGGCGTATGCTCGGCGCCGACGACGCACGTCGCCAGTCGTGAGCCGATGGCACCTCCCCGACGCCCGGCCTCGGGACGGTCGGGGGAGTCCAAGCGAGGAGCACCGTGGCCGAAAACCCCGCCGGAGGCCGACGCCGACCGACCGCCATGGACGAGTTGTTCGTCCACCAGATCCCCGACCTGCTCCCCAACGTGATGCTGCGTCACCCCCACTGGCGCGAGAGCTACTTCTTCGACATTCACGAACCCGACGCCCGAGGTGACGTCATCTTCTTCACGATGGCCCACTATCCGGCGCACGAGCGGATGGACTCGCTCCAGATGGGCAAGGTGGATGGCAACCCGGTCATGGGGGTGCTTGCCCGGGACTACGGCGACGACCCCCACACCACCGACGTGGGCGGCGCCCGGGTCGAGGTCGTCCGACCGTTCGAAGAGCTGCACCTGTTCGCCGATCCCGACAAGGCCGCCATCGGCCTCGATCTCACCTTTGTGGCCCGCACCCAGGCCTACGGCCTCCGGCGAGGCACGATGCGCGCCGGCGACGACGTGGTCTGGGACCAGAGCCACATCTTCCAGTCGGGGACCTACCACGGCACCTACTCGGTCGGCGCCAAGACCAGGCAGGTGGATGGCTGGGTCGGCCAGCGCGACCACTCCTGGGGCATCCGCGACCACGCCCGCTGCCCGCTGTGGCTGTGGTTCCAAGTGCAGTTCGAGGACGGATTCCTCGGGGTCTGGCACTGGGAGCTGGCCAACGGGGCCCGGGTGTTCACCGACGGCTGCTTCGCCGGCGCCGACGGCTCGGACCCGGTCCCAGTGGTGGACTTCCAGCACCACATGGCGTGGATCGGGCCCGACGGGTTGGCTGCGGTCTACGGCGAGCACGGCGAGAAAGTGACCGGGCTGACCGGCAGCTGCACCTTCACTCTGGCCGGGGGGCGGCGGATCACCGTCGAGGCGGAGGGAACCTTCGACCGGCCCTACGAACCGTTCCGCCGAGGCGGGCTGAGCCAGATGCGGGTGAGTGCCGACGACGGTCGGATCGGGACCGCCATCTACGAGGTGACCGGGGCCCGGCATCACCGCTACTTCCCTGACACCGTCGTCGACGGGGTCCTGCCATCGTGAACCATCCCCGCCTTTGGCGGTGGCGATGACCCCTTCGGTGATCGGGTCGGCTGACGGGGTGACCCCGGCGTGGTTGACCGAGGTTCTGCAGGGGGCCGGGGCGATCGGCGAGGATTCCTCGGTGCTGGCGGTGGAGGGGTCACCCATCGGCACCGGCCAGATCGGCGACAACGTCCGCTTTGCGCTCCGATACGAGGGGCCCCCGGGGCCGAGAACGGTGGTGGGGAAATTCGGCTCGTCGAATCCGGCGAGCGCCGCGGCCGGGGTGTCGATGCGCCTCTACGAGACGGAGGTCGCCTTCTACCGCGAGCTGGCCCCCACCCTCGATGTGGCCCGACCACGTTGCTACTTCGCCGCCGTGACCCCGGGGACGGCGCAGGCGGTGCTCTTGATGGAGGACCTGGCGCCGGCGGTCCAGGGCGACCAGATCGCCGGCTGCAGCGTGGAGGAGGCCGAGCTGGCGATGGACGAGGCGGCTCGGTTGCACGGTCCACGCTGGGCCGACCCGGGCCTGGCGTCGGTCGAATGGCTGGGCCGCAATGGCAGCGGGGGTGGGGGGTTGGAGTCGGCCCTCTCGATGGTGTGGGACGGCTTCGTCGAGCGCTACCGCGCCTCGGTGTTGCCGGTCACGCTGGAGGCCGGCAAGCAGCTCGCCGAGCTGGCCCCGCTCTTGAGCTCGTCTACGCCCCGGGTGACCACCCCTACCCACTACGACTTTCGTCTGGACAACATGCTCTTCGGCGGTCCCCCCGGTAGGGGGCTGACCGTCGTCGACTGGCAGACAGTACAGCTCGGCGCGGGGGCCAGGGACGTCGCGTACTTCCTGGGCAACGCCTTCGAGCCCGATGTCCGTCGAGGCTGCGAGCGGGCGCTCCTTGCCCGCTACCACCACCGTCTCCTCGACGATTACGGCGTGGACGACTACCCCTTCGACCACTGCTGGAACGAGTACGTGAGGTTCTCCTACTCCAGCCTGGCCATGGCGGTGTTCGCCTCGATGGTGGTGGGTCGCACCGATCGTGGCGACGCCATGTTCATGGCCATGGCCAACCGGTCGGCACAAATGGCGGCCGACCTGGACGCCGCGGCGGTGATCCGGTCGGGCTGAGGGATCAGCCGGCCGAGCGCGGCTTGGTTGGGGTGAAGGCGACCCTCAGGTGTTTCACCCCGCTCACCAGCGGCGGCCCGAACGAGGTGGCCAGGTACTCGGGCTCCGAGACCGGGTGGATGTCGGGAAGCCGCTCGAAGAGCTGCCGGAAGGCGATGCCGAGCTCGCGCCGGGCCAGATGGGCACCGAGGCAGAAGTGCGGCCCCGGGCCGCCGAATCCGATATGGGGATTGGGGTTCCGACGGACGTCGAAGCGCTCGGGATCGTCGAAGACCCGAGGATCGCGGTTGGCGGCACCGTAGAAGAGGATGAACCGGTCACCCTCGTCGAACTGTTGGCCCGAGACGACGACCGGCTCGGTGGCGGTCCTGCGCATGAAGACGACCGGGGAGGCGTAGCGCACGATCTCATCCACCGCCGTCGCGGTGACCCCGCCCGGGTCCTCCTGCCAAATGCGTCGCTGATCGGGGTTATCGCCCAGAATCGACATGCCCATCGATGTGGCGGTCCTAGTCGTGTCGTTGCCCGCCACGGCCAGCAGGATGAAGAACGGCCCCAGCTCTTCGGGGGCGAGCCGCTGGCCGTCCACCTCGGTGTGGACCAGGGCAGAGGTGAGGTCGTCGGTGGGGTTCTGCCGTCGGGCCTCGGCCAGCTCGTTCATCAGCCCCACCAGCGTGGCACCGGCCCCGATCAGGGTCTCGAAGGGGTCGCGGTCACCGAAGAACTCGGGGTCGCCGGCGCCGAGGATCACGTTTGACGCATCGAGGACGGTCTTGAACTCCGAACGGGGGATACCCATCATGTCGCAGATCACGAGGAGCGGGAACGGCGCCGAGAGCGCCTGGACTAGGTCCACCTCACCCTGCTCGCACATCTCGTCGATAAGTTCGGCGCAGATGCGCTCAACCGACTCGACCAGGGCGGCGAGTCTCCGAGGGGTGAAGGCGGTGCCCACCACCAGCCGCTGTCGGGCATGCCTCGGGTCGTCCATCGTGATGAACGAGCCGAAGTACTCGGCTGCCTCCATCGGCAGGTCCTGGATGGAGGTGGATCCGCGGCCCGAGCAGAAGAGCTGAGGCTTGCGGCTGATCTCGGTGACCTCGGCGTGGCGGATGACCGCGTAGAAGGAGCTCTCCTCGCCGAGGGCCGTGTCACCAAGCTTGTTGGGGATGAAGGCACTCTGCTCGCGAAGCACGGCGAAGTCGGCCATCCGCTCGTTGAGCGGGCGACGCCAGAAGTCGGCGTCGCTGATGGCGAGCCCGCTTCCGGAGACGAACGTGGTCATGTGGGCCTCCCGTGGCGACCGGATCGAAACGGACCGGCCTCTGCAGGGTATCCGGTCCGCCCCCGGCCGCGTCCACCGGCACCCTGTTCGGGCCCGCCGCCAGCTCAGCGGTCCGAAGCGCGGCGCCGGCCCCGGGCGTGGCGCCCGGGGCCGGCTGGGGACCCTGGAACGTCAACCGGTGGTGCCGGTGGCGGAGCTCTGGTTCATGTGCGGGCAGTGCCCGTTGGGCATGGGCGCCGAAGTTCCCGGCTGGGCGGGGTCGGACGGAAGGGTTGAGCTGCCCCTCCCTCCCGCCGTGCCCGACGATCCGGCGCTCGGGGTTCCCGTGCCCGACGTGGAGCTCGTGCTCGGGGAGCTCGTCGCGCCCCGGGTAGGGGTCGAGTTCGACGTGCCGGTCGCGAAGGCGAGCGACGTGCCCACGCCGACCAGGGATCCGGTCAGCACCAGACCGGCGATGAGCTGTTTGATATGTCGTCTCATGGTCTGCGACCTCTCTCTTGTTCTGGTCCCGGAAGGACCTCGTCGATCTTCGATGGACAAGTCGTGGGTCACCTGTGAAAGGGGTCAACCGGGGCTAAGAAAGAACGGACGTTCGATGACGATCGGTAACACGACGTAGCGCCGACGCCGCCCCGGCCCCGGGTTGCTTGCTCCCTCACCGCTGGTCGGAAGGGGTCGGAGCGTGAGCGCCGGGTTTGGCACGTGCCACGTGTCGAGATTGCGATCTGGCTGGCGCGAGGCATGCCGACACCCACGCGACGATCGGCGGTCCACCCGTCAGCCGCGTCAACAACCCGGTTGAACCCGCCCAGCTAGTCGGCCGCGCTGAGTGTCTTGAGATGGTCGTCGAAAAAGCCGACAATCCGCCGTCGGGCGTCTTGTGTCTCCTCGGCCCGGTAGTGCGAGCGGCTCATCCGGCTCAGTGCCACGACGTAGAGCGGCGTCGGATCGTGCAGACCCTCGTGGTCGTTCATGAAGGAGTGCCCGGCTTCGGGGTACTCCTTGACGTCGTGTTCGACGCCGGCGGCCTCGAGAGCCGAGGCGAGTCGGCCGGCCGCACCCCGCAGGGTCGGGTCCCGTCCGCCGTAGGAGCCGACGATCGGGCAGGCGCCGGAGAGGAAGCTCGGGTCGTACGCGTACTTGGGAGCGGACCCATAGTTCACGCTGGCGGCCGAGAAGTTGTGTCCGGGGGCGAGCAGCAGCGCGAACCCCCCACCCATGCAGAACCCGATGACCCCGATCCGCCCGGTGCAGTCCTGGCGCTCGGACAACCACGACCGGGCGGCATCGATCTCATCGAAGGACCGGCCCTGTCGGGCGCGGACGTCCCGGAAGACCGCGCGCATGCACGCCATCTTCCGACCCCAGTAGAAGAGGTCGGGGGCCGCTGTCAGATAGCCGGATTCGGCGAGCCAGTCGGCCTGGGCCCGGTGATCGTTGGACATCCCGAGGGCGTCGTGGATCACCAGCACCCCCGGCGACGGCCCCGGCCCGCTCGGTTCGGCGACATAGGTGGGCATCTCCCCGTGAGGCGTACGGATCATGATCGAGGGCATGGGCGCTCCCATCTCGTTTGGCGGGATCGGGCGCCAGTATGTCCCGCCTCTAGGTCAGGACGCTGAACCCAACCCCTACGCTCCGGTGAGAGCGACCGAAGGGTGAGCAATGGAGACCTGGGACGCCATCTGTGCCCGCCGAAGCGTGCGTGTGTACCGAGACACGTCGGTCCGGTCCGCCGATTTGGATCGCGTCCTAGAGCCGGCCGCCGCGCGCCGTCGGCCTCCAATCGCCAGCCGTGGGACTTCGTGGTTTCCACTGACGGTTCCACGATGGACGCGCTCTCGACGCTCTGGCGTGGCGGCCGGCACCTGGCCGGCGCGGCCGCGGTGGTGGTTCTTGCCCTGCGCGAGCCGACCGAGGAACGCTACCGGGCCATGGACCAGTTCGACCTGGGGCAGGCGGCCATGGCCATGCAGCTCGCAGCGGTCGACCGCGGCATCGGCAGTGGGCACTCGGCCGTCGGTGACCAGGAGGCCTGTTGCCGCATCCTGTCGATCCCGGCCGAGTGGATCTGCGCCTATATGCTGGCCTTCGGATACCCGGCCGATCGGCCTCTCGTCCCCATCCACCGCCCGAACCGACGTCCGCTCGAGGAAGTTGTGCACCGAGACCGCTGGTAATCGAACAACGGGCTTGGCGATGCCCTGTTAGCGCCCGGCGGCGATCGCGTCTACCTCGGCAAGTTCCGCGGCCGACAGGACCCATTCCCCGGCGCTCGCGTTCGCACCGACCTGGTCGGGTCTCGTGGCCCCGGCGATCACCGAGCTGATGAAGGGCTTAGACGCCAACCACGCGATGGCCAGGTCCAAGACGCTGTGCCCGTGGTCCCCGGACCAGGTAGTGAGCTTGTCCACCAGGTCGAAGTTGGCGTCGGTGAGCGCACCGGCTGCCCGCTCTCCCCAACGCTGCAGACGGGTGCCCTCGGGCGGCGCCTCGCCCCGGGTGTACTTGCCGGTCAGGAGTCCGCTGGCCAGAGGGAAGAATGGCAGATAGCCCAAGCCGAGTTTCTCGCAGGCGGGGATGGCCTCGTGCTCGTCATCGCGGCTCAGGAGGTTGTAGTGGTTCTGGACCGAGACGAATCTCGGCGCCCCCTCGGCGACCGCCTGCTCGGCCTCCTCGAGCATGGCCGCCGTGAAGTTCGAGCAGCCGATTTCGCGGACCTTGCCCTCGGCGACCAACTCACCCAGGGCACCTAGGGTCTCGGCGATGGGGGTGTTGGGGTCGGGACGGTGGAGCTGGTAGAGGTCGATCCGGTCGGTTCCGAGCTTCCGCAGGCTCCGCTCGGCCGCCGATCGGACGTAGGCGGCGCTTGCTCCGCCCTTGCCCTCTCCCATCTGACTGCCGAACTTGGTGGCGATGAGCACCCGGTCGCGTTGGCCTTTCAGAGCCGCGCCGAGGCGTTCCTCACTCGCTCCGTAGCTGTCGGCGGTGTCGAAGAAGGTGATCCCGGCCTCGATGGCCCGGTCCACGACCGGACCGACCGCTTCTTCCTCCATGCCGAAGCCGAAGTTGTTGGTACCCAGTCCAACCACGGTGACGTCGAGACCGCCGATCTTCTTCGTGCGCATGGACCCTGTATAGCATCATGGAGGCTGCAGTCGACCGGGCGCTGGGCCGATCAGGCAGGGCCAGTTGGGCTCGGAGAACACCCCGGTCGTCTGTTCCGAAGCGTTCGCTGGCGCCATCTCTCGCTGTCTCAAAGACCTGAATCTTCACTGCGCGAGCGACCGAGCAAGGGTCAGCTCGACTTGGCGCGGCCGGCGAGACGCCGAAGCGCCTCGTCGAGCGTGGCCGTCGTCTTGCAGTACGCCCAGCGGACCAGGCCGGCCGCCGGAGCTTTGTGGTCGAAGAAGACATCGGCCGGAATGGCCACGACGCCGAACCGTTGGGGCGCCTCTGCACAGAAGCTGATGGCGTCGACCCGGCCCGTGGCAGAAACGTCGGTCATGGCGAAGTAACCGCTCGCTGGCTCGAGGACGGCGAAGCCGAGCTCTCGCAGCCCGTCGCAGAACCGGTCCCGGCGCCACCGGAGGTCTTTGCACACCGCTTCGGCCGCGGAGTCACCCAACCCGAGAGCCGTCGCGACGGCGTGTTGGAACGGCGTCCCGCCGGCGAAGGTGAGGAACTGCTTGGCAATGAGGACGGCCTGGAGAAGGTCAGAGCTCGCGCAGGCCCAACCGACTTTCCAGCCGGTCACCGAGAAGGTCTTGCCGGCCGACGAGATGGTCACGGTCCGATCGCGCATCCCCTCGAAGGTGGCGAGAGGACGATGGGTGCCTTCGAAGACGAGGTGCTCGTAGACCTCGTCGGTGATCGCGATCAGGTCCCGTTCCACGCACAACGACGCGATCTGCGCGAGCTCAGCGTCGGAGAAGACCTTGCCGGTCGGATTGTGAGGCGAGTTGACGATGATCAGCCGGGTGCGGGCGGTCACGGCCCGCTGCAGTTCCCCTGGGTCGAAGTCCCACCGGGGAGGGCGTAGCGTGACCACCCGGTGGCTGGCGCCAGCCATTGCGGCCAGAGCTGGGTAGGCGTCGTAGTAGGGCTCGAACATGACGACCTCGTCACCCACCTCGCACAGCGCGAGGATCGCCCCGGCCAGCGCCTCGGTCGCGCCGGCGGTCACCAGCACCTCGTGTTCGGGGTCGAAATCCAGCCCGTAGCGCTGTCGCTGGTGTTCGGCGACGGCCCGACGCAACGGCAAGATCCCCCGACCCGGCGGGTACTGGTTGTGGCCCGAGGCGATGGCCTCTTGCGCTGCTTCGAGCACCTCGGGCGGGCCGTCGTAGTCGGGGAACCCCTGCCCGAGATTCACGGACCCCGTCGCCTCGGCTAGTGCCGACATGGTGGCGAAGACCGTGGTGCCCAGCCCTTGGAGCCGGGAGTTGAGCCGCGAGAGTCGCTCGGTCACCGGCCTCCGGCCGATCGTTAGGCGGCCCGGCGCTCGGCGGCGCGCCGAGTCCGGGCGAGGCTCCTGACCCGCACGCCGTCGAGGTAACGGCCGAGGAACGGGAGCTCCCACATCGACTCGGCCCGGGCGACCGCCAGCCCGATCGCCCCCAGGTGCTCGATCCCCGGGTGCACCAGGTAGCGACGGACCCACTCGGGCTCGTATTTGGCGTTGAACCTCCACAGCGACTCGATCTGCATCGACCGGGACAGAACCTTGAGCACCAAGCGCAGCGGCTTGGCGAAGCGCACCCCGCTCGGCTCGCCGGCGACCACCGCCCGCATCGCGGCGAAGTTGAGTCCGAGCGCCTCCATCCCAGTTGAACGGAGGTGCTCGATGGTCGAGACGATGAGGAAATCGATCAGCCCGTTCGGATGCTCACCGTGGTCTCGGCGCATGAGGTCGAGTGAGTAGCCCCCGATGGACGGCGCCGGGACGAACTGACAGAACGCGACCGGAGTCCCGTCGGCGTCGGTGGCCACCGCGAGCAAGAGGTCGGTGTCGGCCGGGTCGAAGAGGCGTCCCAAGGTCATGGAGAAGCCGCGCTCGCGCTCGCCCCGCCGACTCTTGGTCATGAGGGTGCGCAGCGCCTCGGCCAGTGACGCGTCGAGCTCCCTCGGGTCGTAGAAGGAGACCTTGTAGCCGTATCGCGCGATTCGATTCACCGCCTGACGGAGACCCTTGCGGTGCCCCCCGGCGAGGTCGAAATCGTCCAGGTGCACCACAGCTTCGTCCCCGATGTAGAGGGGGCGCATGCCAGCCGAGCGGTAGATGGGCAGCCACGAGTCGTCGGCCCCGAGCACGGAGACCACCCAGCCCCTCGCGTCAGCGAACGCGCAGAACTCGGCCCAGGCCCGCGCCCGCTCCTCCGGTGGGCCGATCGGGTCCGGGGACACGAGGCAGACCCCCCCGTGGACGGCATAAGTAATCAGGGTCTCGCCACTGAAGTGGAGCGTCTTGTCGTAGCGGAGCGCGAAGTAGTCGAGTGTGCCGCCCCCGTGAGCCACCACCAGCCGGCGGGCCAGCTCATGGGACCGTCGGCTGGCCCGTTGGCGCCGGTCGACCAGCGGGCGCGACGCGATCAACACTGCGAACACCGCGAGGGCCAGGCCCACCCCAAGCAGGGTCGGGGAAACGAAACGGTCGAGGCGTGGCGGCAGCGTCACCGTCCGGTCCCCGACGAAGCGCTCCACGACGCCGAGGATCACCTGGTGGATCGGAAGGCTTCGGCCGTCCCGGTCGAGGGCGAGGAACGTCTCGATCGACACCGTGCTCCCGATCACCGTGGCGAGCAGTCCGCCCACCACCAGCAGTGCGCCCGAACGCCTGGCGGTCGGTTCGATTGCCGCGCTGAACGAGTCACGCTCCACTACCAAGACCGCGACGAGGAT
>DAHUZS010000072.1 GCA_027315045.1 Acidimicrobiaceae bacterium | reverse complement strand
GTCGCTCAAGATGAGCTCTACCTTCGGCCGGCCTCGGTCTGCCATCGCTGCCTCCCATCGTCGCTGATGAAAGGCACAACGCGCCGAAACCGACCAAAATTCCTATATCCCTAGGAATCTCTGAAGCGGGACACTAGGTGCAGCTCTCAGGGATGTTGCAGCCTCCCGCGGAGCTGCTCAAGGCGGGGGCCGTGGCCGGTCGGGTGCGCTGGCGGGCTCAGGTCCGGAGCGCCCTGAGGCCCTGGAGCACCGGGGCGAACGCGGCCGCGAACGCGGCCACGTCGTCATCGGTGGTTGACCAGCCGACCGAGAGCCGGAGCGACCGTTCGGCGTCGACGCCCAGGGCGGCGAGAACCGGCGAGGGCTCGAGGGTCTCCGACGAGCAGGCCGAGCCGGAGTGGACGGCGACGCCGGCCCGGTCCAAGCCGATGAGGACCGGCTCGGCCTCCACGCCTTCGAGGCCCAGGCACACCAGGTGGGGCAGGCGCCCCCCGGGCCGCCGGTCGCCGAGGAGCGCCACGCCGTCGAGCGCCAGGGCGGCGTTGAGCAGCCTGGCCACCTCGCGCCGGGCGAGCTCAGCCTCGCGCTCGAGCCGGTCGGCCCCGGCCAGGGTCGCCGCGACCGCCCCGAAGCCGGCGATGGCCGGGGCGTTCTCGAAGCCTCCCCGCCGCGCCCGCTCCTGGTGGCCACCGACCACGAAGGGCTCGAAGCGTCTCCCGGCTCCGACCACCAGCGCCCCGACCCCGGCCGGCCCCCCGAACTTGTGGGCGCTGACCGAGACGAGGTCGGCGTCCAGCGCGCCCAGGTTCGTCTCGACATGCCCGACCGCCGCGCAGGCATCGACATGGACGGGCACACCCGCCTCCCGGCACGCCGCGACCACGGCCTGGACCGGCTGCAGCGTCCCAGTCTCGTGGTTCGCCCACTGGCAGTGGACCAGCGCCACCTTGCCGGGGGGCGGCGAGCCGAGCAACTCGTCGAGGTGCCCGAGCTCGATCCTCCCGGCCCCGTCGACGGCAAGCTCGAGCACCGCGCCGGACCGAGCCGACGCTTCCCGCACCGCCGAGTGCTCGACGGCCGCGGCGACCATGGCCTGGCCAGGGCAGGCGAGGGAGGCTCCGAAGACGGCGGCGTTAACGGCCTCGGTGCCCCCGGAGGTGAACACGACCTGACGGGGACGCACCCCGAGGAACGACGCGACCTGGTCGCGGGCGACTTCGATGCGGGCCCGAGCCGCCCGACCCTCTTCGTGGACCCGCCCGGGGTCGCCGCCGGCGGCATCGAGCTCGGCCACCATGGCGGCACGGGCCTCGGGCCGCAGGGGGCAGCTCGAGGCGTGGTCGAGGTAGTGCCTGGCCACCCTCAGGCGGTGGCGGCGCAGGTGTCGTCACCGCGGGCGCGCGACGACAGCACGATGGGAAGGGCGCCCTTCTTCGGGTCCCCGCACAGGCCGGACAGGAGCCCTTTCACCATGCCCCGGTCCACGGCGCACAGGACCGGGGGCACCGAGGTGGCGTCGCCGAAGGGGCACTGCTCGGCCACGACGGCGGTGTTGGTCCCGTGGTCCTCGACGTGGGCGGCGAAGCCGTGGGCGGTCAGCGTCGCGGCGATCGTCCGCATGGCCGCCCGCACCGAGCGCTGGGAGGCCTCGGGGGACATCCGGGTGGCCAGGGCCCGGCCGTAGTCCTCGCCGACCTTGGCCGCCATCTGCTCGGCTTGTCCCGGACCGAGCAGCTCGAGGGCCTCCTGGAGCAGGAGGACGAGGAGGTCGTCCCGCTTGTCGAGCAATCCGCCGGCCGGGTCGACGTCGACCGGGAAGAAGCGCTGGGCCGGGCGCCCGACCGCCGGGGCGTCGCGGGTCATCGACACCCGCAGGTAGCCACCGGCGACGAGCCGGTTGAGGTGGTGGCGAGCGACGTTGGGGTGCAGTGAGAACGTCGAGGCCACCTGTGCGACGGCGGTGGCCGGGTGCGAGCGGACGTAGAGGAAGATCTCCCGGCGGGTGGGGTCGCCGAAGGCGTCGGTGACGGCCGCGACGACCGAGGCGAAACGGGCGTCGGCCGCCTGCTGCTCGACGTCGTCGCCGTCGGTGACACCGACGCCCTGCGGTCCCGCCGCCCGGTTCGGGCCCGAACGCACGATCGGTAGTCTACCTGGGAGGACGAGCGGGGCCCCGACGAGGTTCGGGGGCCCGGTGCGGACAAGACGAGCGGGAAGGACGCGTCGATGGCATCCCACGGGAGAGCGCTGGAGGAGGCCCTCGGCACCGTGGTCGACCCGACGCTCGGGTTGCCGCTGGCCGAGATCGGCATGCTCCGCGCCGACCACGCCCGTCGTCGCCGGATCGAAATCGAGCTGGCCCTGCCCTCGCCGGCGTGGCCCGAGGGGGACCGGGTGGCGGCGGACCTCGAGCGGGCGGCGCGGGCCGGCGGCGTTGCCGGCGAGTTCGACGTCGCGACCTCGGTGATGGGTGAGCCTGAGGTTGCCACGCTGCGCAGCGCGCTGCGTCGACGGATGGCTGGGGACGAGGCGAGCCACGGCCACGCCCACGCCCACGAGTCCGGACCACCGGTCCAGGCCTTCTTGCAGCCCGGATCGAACACCCGGGTCATCGGGGTCTCCTCGGGCAAGGGCGGCGTCGGGAAGTCCTCCGTGGCCGTCAACCTGGCCATCTCGCTCTCCCGCGCTGGGAACCGGGTCGGGTTGCTCGACGCGGACGTCTACGGCTTCTCGGTGCCGACGATGCTCGGGGGCGGTGCGGAGCCGGTCGTCCTGGGAGATCTCGTGATCCCGACCGTCGTGCACGGGGTGCGCTGTTTGTCGATGGGCTACTTCGTCGCCGAGGACCAGCCGGTGATCTGGCGGGGACCGATGCTGCACAAGGCGATCGAACAATTCCTGGGTGACTGCTACTGGGGGGAGCCGGACTTCCTCGTCGTCGACACGCCCCCGGGGACCGGCGACGTCACCCTGTCGCTGGCCCAGGTGATGCCGCGGGCCGAGGTGGTCGTGGTGACCACGCCCCAGCCGGCCGCCCAGCGGGTCGCCCAGCGGGCGGCCTACGCGGCCCGCAAGCTGAAGCTCTCGGTGCGGGGGGTCATCGAGAACATGAGCTGGTTCACCGGCGACGACGGGACTCGGTACCGGCTGTTCGGGGAGGGTGGGGGAGCCCAGCTGGCGGCCGATCTCGGGGTCCCGCTACTCGGTCAGGTCCCCCTCCTGCCCGCCCTGCGCGAGGGTGGCGACGAGGGGAGGCCGATCACGATCACCGACCCCGAGTCCGAAGCCTCCTTAGCTTTCGCCTCCTTGGCCGAGCGGCTCGTCGGCCTCGGCCCGGCCCGCGTCTACCGTCGGGAGCTGTCATTGCACTGAGCGTCGGGGGACGGTCGGGAGGGAGCGCAGGGTGGAGGATCTCGTGGGGAAGGTCGCCGTCGTCACCGGTGGAGCGAGCGGCATCGGGCTGGCCATGGCCCGGCGCTTCGCCGCCGAGCAGATGCGGGTGGTCCGGGCCGCCATCGAGAAGCCGGTGCTCGCCCGGGCGACGGAGGACCTGGCGTCCGCGGGGGCCGAGGTCGTCGGGATCGTCACCGACGTGGCCGAGCACGCGTCGGTCGTCGGACTCCGCGACGCGGTCCTCGAGCGTTTCGGCGCCGTCCATGTCGTGTGCAACAACGCCGGCGTGGTGGGGGGGTCGGTCGCCAAGAGCCCGATCGAGTTCTGGGAGTGGGTGGTCGGGGTCAACCTGTTCGGGGTGATCAACGGCTGCAACGTCTTCCTGCCGACGCTGATGGCCCAGGACGAGGGCCACGTCGTGAACACCGCCTCGATGGCCGGGCTCCAGGGGGTGGGGGTGCTCGGGATCTACTGCACGACCAAGTTCGCGGTGGTCGGCCTGAGCGAGTCGTTGGCCCAGGAGCTCGCCGGATCGGGCAGCCGGGTCGGGGTCTCGGCGGTGTGCCCGGGGTTCGTGAAGACCAAGATCGCCCGGTCCGCCCGCAACATGCCCGACCGGGTGCGAACGGTGCATGAGGACGACGACGGCGAGTTGCTCTCCCCCCTTGTCGAATCGGGCATCCCGCCCGAGCAGGTGGCCGATGCGGTGCTCGACGCGGTCACCGAGGGACGCCTCTACGTCATCACCCATCCCGACATGCTCCGGGCCGCCTGGGACCAGCGGGCGGCGCTGCTCTTCGGGGAGCACTGAGCACCGGGCACCGGGTCGCTCAGCTCTCGATGGCCCTCGGGAGCTTGGAACGGTCCCAGCCGAGGAGCGCGACGGCCTGACGGCAGGCGAACCGGTCGGTCATCCCGGCCACATAGCCCACCGCCGCCTGGATCGCCCCGGCGCCGCCGGCGTCCAGGCCGCCTGCCTCGCGCACCGAGGGGATCGCGTTGGGCCGGTCCGCGTAGTGCTCGACCAGGGCCCGGAGCAGGGCGACCACCGCCTCGGCCTGGGCGACCGAGGCGGCCCGGAGGTAGATGTGCTCGTAGTTGAGCCTCCGGAACCGGGCCAGCGCCTCCGCGTGGTCGGCGTCCATCGCCACCCGGCCGGCGGACAGGGTGGTGGAGACGAGCGCCTCGATGAAGGTCCCGAGTTGCTTGGCGCGCCTCGTCCCGCAGCGCTCGGCGACCACTGGGTCGAGTCGCTCGGGGGCGACGATCCCGGTGGCGACCGCGTCCTCCCAGTCGTGGCAGACATACGCGATGCGGTCGGCCCAGCTCACCACCTCGCCCTCGCACGTGGCCGGCGCCGGTCGGGACCAGCTGTGGTTCGCGATCCCGTCGACGGTCTCGGCGCACAGATTCAACGAGGCGAGCGAGACCTCCGCCCCCCAGGGGGCGTGGTCGAAACCCCCGTCGAGGTAAGGGGCGAAGGCCTCCTCGCTGGCGTGCCCCCCGGGCCCGTGGCCGCAGTCGTGCCCGAACGCGATCGCCTCGGTCAACGCCACGTTGAGCCCGCAGGCCCGGGCGACGCTCGCGGCCACCTGGGCGACCTCGAGGGCGTGGGTGAGCCGGGTCCGCGAGTGGTCCTCGGGGAAGATGAACACCTGGGTCTTGCCAGCCAGACGCCGGAAGGCGCTCGAGTGCAGGATGCGGTCGCGGTCCCGCTCGAAGCAGGTCCGCCAGGGGTCGGGTGCCTCGGGCCGGGCCCGGTCACCTGCCCCCCGAGCCCGGGTGGCCCTGGCCACGAGGGCGGCGTCCTCGGCCTGCTCCCGGAACCGCCGATCGCAAGGTCCAAGGAGCGCCGTCGCCTTGTCCGAGCTGGGGACGAGCAGGGGGGCGGAGTCGGCATGGGCCACCTTGAGCCCGTCGGCCGCGTGCCCCTCGACCTCGGAGCTGTCAATCTCCGAGGGTTGGGCCCCGGTCGCGAAGCCGGCCATGGTGGCCGCCCACCGCTCCGATCGTGTACCGGCTCCGCCGGCCTCGTCGTGGCGAACCATGCCCCAAGTGTGCCCGAGGGCGGTAACGTCGGACCCCGGCCGGCCCCGCGCCGGTGGCTCGACCACCATCTGAGGGGACCCAGAGAGGAGCCGCAGTTGGAAGTGCGCATCGGGATCGTCCAGACCCCCAAGGAGCTCGAGGTCGACCTGGGGGACGGGGCCGACCGTGAGACGGTCTTGAAGGACATCGAGGCATCGTTGGAGCGTGGCGGCGTCCTGTGGCTGACCGATCGTCGGGGCCGGCGGGTCGGCGTGCCGACCGGCCAGGTCGCCTACGTCGAGGTCGGTGCGCCGTCGAACGAGCGCAGGGTGGGGTTCGGGGCGCCCTGACCGGCCCGACGTCGGGGATGGCCGGTCGGCGATGACCCAGGCCTCCGGGGCCCCGGTGGGGCTGTTCCAGCGCGAGCTGCTCTTCGTCACCGGCAAGGGTGGAGTCGGCAAGACCACCATCGCGGCCGCACTGGCCCAGCTGGGCGCCGAGCAGGGCAAGCGGGTGCTCGCCTGTGACATCGACGCCACCGGCGGGTTGGGCGCCATGTTCGAGTCCGGGCCGACCCGGTTCACCCCCTCCCAGGTCGCCCCGGGGATCTGGGTGATGTCGATGGACTCCGAGGCCTCCCTGCGCGAGTACCTCAAGGTGAACCTCCGGATCCCGGTGACCGGCCGGATCGGCCCGCTGGCCCGGGCCTTCGACTTCGTGGCCACAGCGGCGCCGGGGGTCCGGGAGATCCTCACCGTGGGCAAGCTCTGCTGGGAGGTCCGGGAGCGCCACTTCGACCTGGTGGTGGTGGACGCGCCGGCCTCGGGGCACGTGGTCGGCCAGCTCAGCGCCCCCCAGGCGATCAACGACCTGGTCAAAGTGGGCCAGATCCGGAGCCAGACCGACTGGATGATCGAGATCCTGTCGAACCCCGAGCGCACCGGGGTCGTCCCGGTGACCACCCCCGAGGAGATGCCGGTCTCAGAGACGCTGGAGCTGACCGACCGGATCGCCGCCGAGACCTCGGCGTCGGTGGTCGCGGTGGTGGTTAACCGGGTCCTCCCCGAGCTCTTCACGACCCGGGAGGAGGAGGTCTTCGAACAGCTGCGCACCCCGTCGAGAACCGCTGCCATCTCCGCGGTCCTCGGTGGCGACGCCTCCCCGGTCCTCGAAGCTGCCCGGCTGGCGGTGAGCATGCGGCGGGCCCGCGCGCTGCACCTCCAACGACTCGAGGCGCGCTTGGACCCGGCGGTGCCGATGCTCCTCGTGCCCTACCTGTTCACCCGGGTCGGCGGTCTGCGGAGCACCAGGCAGGTCGCCTCGGCCCTGGCCGACGAGCTGGGTCTGTGACGATCCCGAGCCCCCCTCCCCGGCCTTCCCTCGACCGGCTTCTCGCCTCGAAGGAGATCGCGATCACCTGCGGTCCGGGCGGGGTGGGCAAGACCACGGTTGCTGCCGCCACCGCGGTCATGGCCGCTTGCCACCACGGGGGCAAGGTTCTGGTGCTCACGGTGGACCCGGCGCGACGGCTGGCCGATGCGCTCGGCCTGGCCGGGATCGGTAACGCCGAGCGCCGCATCCTGCCCGAGTGGTTCAAGGAGGCCGGGGTCACCCCGAGGGGCGAGCTGTGGGCGGCCATGCTGGACACCCAGGCGAGCTGGGACGCCCTGATCGAGCGTCACGCCCCCGACGTCCGGACGAGAGAGGAGATCCTGAGGAACCCGCTCTACCGGAACATCTCGGGTCGCTTCGTCCAGAGCCACGACTACATCGCCATGGAGCGGCTCTTCGAGATCCACTCTACCGGGGCCTACGACCTCATCGTGGTGGACACGCCGCCGTCGCGCCACGCGCTCGACTTCCTCGACGCCCCCCGACGGATGGCCGAGTTCTTCTCGAGCCGCCTGCTGCGGTGGCTGATCGTTCCGTACCGTTCCCGGGTGATCACCATGGCCTCGCGGCCCTTCCAACAGGTTGCCGACCGGGTGCTCGGCACCCAGTTCCTCACGGACATCTCGGAGTTCTTCATCCTGTTCCAGTCGATGCACGCCGGCTTCATCGAGCGGGCCGAGGCGGTGGTGCGGCTGCTCGGGGAGCGCCGCACCACCTTCGTCGTGGTGAGCACGCTCGAGAGCACCCCGTTGGCCGAGGCCGAGCTCTTCTCCGAGGAGCTGCTCCGCAGGCACCTCCACCTCGGGGCGGTGGTGCTCAACCGGACCCTCCCCGACTACCTGCGAGACCCCGAGGCCCTGGCCACGGCGAGCGCACTCGAGAATCGGGCCGAGGAGGTGGCGACCAGGCTCGATACCGACCCGGCGCTGACCGCCCCGCTCCTGCGCGAGGTGGCGGAGAGCTTCATCAACTTCAGCCTGGTGGCCCGCCGCGAGGCCGAGTAGCGCGACGAGCTGGCTCAGGCGCCCGAGGTGGTAGCGAGCGCTCCCGCCTTCGCGCACGACATCGCCAGCCTGTCCGGGCTGTTCGCGCTGGGCGAGACGATCTGGCATTGAACGTCGCTTCTGCCCCGGGGCGCGGCACCCGGCCGTGGGTGTCGAGGGCCGCTGGGTCGGGTCTTCTACGATGACCGCGGTGAGCTCGTCGTCGGTCACGGCGGCCTGAACGAACGGGGCGGCGGCGTTGCTCGACTACCACCTGCACCTCTGGGAGCACCGTGATGCCGAGGTGTCCCTCCGGACCGACCAGATCGTCCGGTACTGCGATCGGGCCCTGTCGGCCGGGGTGGTCGAGATCGCCCTGACCGAGCACCTGTTCCGCTTCGTCCAGTGTGAGCCGATCGTGGCCGGGCTGTTCGACGACGAGCCGGCCGAGCTGGCCGCGTCGATGCGCCGCTACTTCGACCATCACGCCCGCAACGACCTCGACGTCTACGTCGAGGCGGCAGTCGCGGCCAAGGCCTCGGGGCTGCCGGTGGTGGTGGGCCTCGAGGTGGACCACTACCGGGGCCGCATGGATCGGGTGGCCGAGCTCGTGGCCGGCTACCCCTTCGACGTGCTCTTGGGTTCGGTGCACTGGATCGGCGCCTGGCGCTTCGACGACCTTACCGACCCGCTGCACATGGCCGAGTGGCCGCGCCGCTCCGTGGAGACGTCCTGGAGTGCCTACGTCGAGGCCATCGAGGAGACGGCGGTCAGTGGGGCCTGCGACGTCCTCGCCCACCCTGACCTCGTGAAGGTGGCGGGCCGGGTTCCTGACACCCCCGAGGAGTGGTGGGAGCGGCTGGCCGAGGTGGCGGCCTCGAGCGGGCTGGCCGCCGAGGTGTCCTCGGCCGGCTGGCGCAAGACCTGTGCCGAGCAGTACCCGGCCCTCGGCCTGCTCGAGCGCTTCGCCCGGCACGGCGTCGGATTCACCACCGCCTCGGACGCCCACGGCGAGGATCGGGTGGCCGAGCGGGCCGACGACCTCCGCGACCTCCTGGCGTCGGCCGGGGTCCGCGAGCTGGTCGCCTTCTCCGCCCGTCGGAGCCGGAAAGTTCCGCTCGGGGAGCCCGCCAGCGCCGAGGAACGGGGCTAGCCCGTGGCCACCCCGGGTGAACGGGCCCGAATCCACGCCGTCTTGAACCCCGACGAGCACGCCCACCTCCAGCGCCTCCTCGGTTCGTGGTCGCTGCTGTCCGACCTCTCCTTCTCCGATCTGGTCCTGGTGGTGCCGGCCTCGGGCCTCGAGGGGGAGGAGGATTCGGAGCTCGTGGTGCTGGGTCAGATCCGGCCGTCCAACCGACCGACCAGACTCCATCAGGACCTGGTCGGCCAGTCGCCGTCACGTCAGGCGTGGTCGATCGCCGCCGACGCCATGGAGAAGGGCGAGATCGTCCGGGGCGAGGTCGAGGGGATCTCGGCGTCCGGGGCCGTCGCCTCGGAGGCCATCCCGGTGCGCTTCGCCGACCGGGTCATCGCCGTCGTGGTCCGCATCGGCCTGGAGCAGCTCGGCCCGTCGGGGCCGAGCTACGAGCGGATCTACCTCGACGCGTTCGACCGGCTCGCGGCCATGGTGGCCGAGTCGGCCTTCCCGTTCCCCGACAACGACGTGGGGTCAGAGGAGTCACCCCGCGTCGGCGACGGGGTGGTGGTGGTCGACGAGGAGGGGCGGGTGCAGTTCGCCTCGCCTAACGCCATGAACGCCTTTCACCGGATGGGCGTGTACTCGGTGCCCGAGGGCCGGCGCCTGGTCGATCTCGGGGTGGAGGAGTCGGCGGTCGAGTGGGCGCTCACGACCAAGCGGCCGGTGGTCGAGGAGGTCGAGCGGCGCCCCGACGTCATCGTCCTCGTCCACTGCATCCCGCTCGTGATCCATGGCTCGGTCACCGGCGCGGTCATTTTGGTGCGCGACGTCACCGACGTGCGCCGGCTCGACCGCCTGCTCCTGTCGAAGGACGCCGCCATCCGCGAGGTGCACCACCGGGTCAAGAACAACCTGCAGACCATCTCCTCGCTGCTCCGGCTGCAGGCCCGCCGGGTCACCGAGCGGGCCGGGCGCGAGGCGCTCCACGAGGCTGAACGCCGGGTCCGGTCCATCGCCATCGTCCACGAGATCCTGTCGCGGGACCCGGGCGACCAGGTCGCCTTCGGCGAGATCGTGCGTGCCCTGGTGCAGATGGCCGAGGACTCGGTGGTGGGCCCGCCCGGGGTGACGATCGAGGTGGAGGGCGACCTCGGCGATCTCCCCGCCGACGTGGCCACCCCGCTGGCCGTGACGTTGGCCGAACTGCTCCAGAACGCGGTGGAGCACGCGTTCGGGGTCGATCGCCGGACCCTCAGGTCGGGCCGCTCGCCCAAGCGCAAGGCCAACGGGGCCAAGGGGCTGTCGGGCCGGGTCCAGGTGCTGCTGGGCCACGACGACCACGGCCTCGGCGTCGAGGTGCGCGACGACGGCGTGGGCCTGCCCAAGGGGTTCGACATCGAGCGCACCACCAGCCTCGGGCTGTCCATCGTGCGCGATCTGGTGGTGACCCAGCTCGGCGGGTCGATCGAGATGGCCAGGGTGCCCCGGCCCGAGGGGGGTGGGACGGTGGTCCGGATCTCGGTCCCGGTCGCCCCCAGGCGCTGAGCGGGGTTCAGCCGGCCCGACGCCGGGCCGCCAGCCAGGCTTTGCGCAGCTTGCGGCGCTCCTCCTCGGAGGTGCCGCCCCAGACCCCCGACTCCTGGTTGGTGGCGAGGGCGAAGTTGAGGCACGGCTCCTGGACGGTGCAGCCGCCGCAGACCCGTTTGGCCGCGTCGATCTGGTCGACGGCGGGTCCGGTGGTGCCGATGGGGAAGAACAGATCGGGCACCGTGTCCCTGCAGGCAGCGACCTGTCGCCAGTCGTCCGCATCCCAATCGACGGTGCGGTTCCACATCAGCGCCATGACCAGGTCCTCCACCCGTTTGTGATCACATTCACAAGTCCGGCGGTGACAACACCCACAAGAGAAACGGGGCACGGGAAGGTTATCGACGTGAACGCTCGATGACAAGAGGGTTTTGGCGGTGTTTCGTCCTGGGAGAGGAATGCTGTGCTAGGAGGAGCCGATGCGGGTGGGAGGAGGGTCATGAGCCTCGTCTTCGGTCACCGGGGTTGCACCGAGGGCTTCGTGGAGAACACGGTCGAGGCCTTCGTGGAGGCCCGCCGGTTGGGGGCAGACGGCGTCGAGTTCGACGTCCGTCGCACCGCCGACGGCGCCCTGGTCATCCACCACGACGCCGAGGTGCCGGGCGTCGGGCTGGTCCACGAGACCCTGTTCAAGAAGCTGCCCCCCCACGTGCCCCTGCTCGGCGCCGCCATCTCGGCCTGCGAGGGCATGGCGATGAACGTCGAGGTCAAGAACTGGCCGGGCGACCCCGGCTATGACCCGAGCGGGTCCCTGGCCCGGGCGGTGGCCGCCGAACTCACCGAGCAGGACCGGGTCGAGGGGGTCATCGTCTCCTCCTTCGACGCCCCGACGATCGAGGCCGTGCGGACCGCCGAGCCGTCGCTGGCCATCGGGTGGCTGCTCGGCAGCGCAGTCGACCTGGGTGGCGCACTGGCCACGGCGCTGGATCGCCGCTACCAGGCCATCCATCCGTACTTCTCCCTGGTGGAAGGGGATTTCGCGGCCCGTTGCCACCAGGCCGGGATGGCGGTCAACGTCTGGACTCCCAACCTGGACCCCGACCTGGCGGCCATGTTCGACGCCGGGGTGGACACCATCATCACCGACCGGCTCACCGCCGCCTTGGCCATGGCGGCCGATCGAGCCGAGGGGCGGCGGCCGCGGAATGGCGAGAGCTTGCCCGGGTAATGAACAATGGCCGGTGATGAACGTCGTTGTCTGCGTCAAACAGATCCCTGACCCTGCAGCACCGTCGGCGCTGGACCCGGTCACCCACAACCTGGACCGCTCGGGCAAGCTGATTCTGGACGACTCCGACTCTTACGGGGTGGAAATGGGACTCCAGCTGGCCAGTGGGGTCGGGGACGAGGTGATCCTGGTCTCCATGGCCCCCGGCGGGGAGACCTCCGGCCTGCGCACGGCCCTTGCGATGGGGGCGGCCCGGGCCATCCTCGTGAGCGACGACGCCCTCTCGGGGACCGACTCGTTGGGGACGGCCAAGGTGCTGGCAGCGGCCATCTCCCGGGCGGAGCCTGACCTGGTCCTCACGGCCACCGAGTCGACCGACGGGTACACCGGCACCATCCCGGCCCAGATCGCCGAGCTCCTCGGCCTGCCCTCGGTCACCTTCGCCAAGAAGATCGCTGTCGACGGGTCGACGGTGCGGGTCGAGCGCCAGACCGAGGCCGGCTTCGACGAGGTCGAGTGCCCCCTGCCGGCAGTGGTGAGCGTGACCGCCGGGGTGGTCGAGCCCCGGTATCCGTCGTTCAAGGGGATCATGGCGGCCAAGTCCAAGCCGGTCGACGTCCTCGCCGTGGCCGACCTCGGGATCGACGGGGGTCAGGTGGGCTCGGCCGGCGCCCGACAGGAGGTCACCGACGTCGCCGACGCCGAGGTTCGAGAGGGCGGCGAGATCGTCGTCGACGAGGGCAACGGGGCTGAGCGGATCCTCGCCTTTCTCGAAGAACTGAAGGTCATCTGATGGCGCTCGACAACGTCTGGGTGCTGGCCGAGGCCGGTCAGGCCGGGCCCACCTCGCTTTCTTTGGAGCTCCTGACCAAGGCGCGCACCATCGGCGCCAGCGTCACCGCCGTGACCTGGGGTGGCGGTGCCGCCGAACACGCCGCGGTCCTCGGCGAGTACGGCGCGACCAAAATCTACGACCTCGGCGACCTCGGCGACCCCGGCGAGGCCCTGCCCGGCGCCCCCGTTGCCAGCGCAATGGCCGCGCTCGTCGAGGGGGGTGAGCGGCCCGACGCCATCCTTTTCCCGGCCAGCTACGACGGGCGGGACGTGGCCGGGCGGCTGTCGGTCAAGTTGGACCGCCCGGTCATCACCAACATCGTGGGGATGAGCGACGACGGCCTGAGCACGCAGCACCCCCTGTTCGGCGGCTCCCAGACCGCGACCGCCCGGTTCACCGGCGAGGGCCCCTTCCTCTATGTGGTCCGGGCGAAGTCCTTCGCGGCCGAACCCGCCGGCGGGGGCCCCGCCGAGGTGGTCCAGGCGGCCGCGCCCGAGGCGGGGCCGACCGCGGCCGCCCGGGTCGTCTCCCGCCACGTCGAAGAGCGCAGCGGACCCAAACTCGACGAGGCCGGCGTCGTCGTCTCCGGCGGCCGCGGGCTCGGCTCGGCCGACAGCTACGAGCTGGTCGAGGAGCTGGCCAAGTTGCTCAACGGCGCGCCCGGGGCCAGCCGGGCCATCGTGGACGCCGGGTGGGTCCCCTACGCCCGTCAGGTCGGCCAGACGGGCAAGACCGTCAAGCCGAACCTCTACCTCGCTTGCGGCATCTCGGGCGCCACCCAGCACCTGGTGGGCATGAAGGGGTCCAAGCACATCGTTGCGGTCAACAAGGACCAGGACGCACCGATCTTCTCGGTCGCCGACCTCGGCATCGTCGGCGACGTGCACAAGGTGCTGCCGGCCCTGATCGAGGCGTTGAAGAGCCGCTGACCTTTCGAATCCCTCCGCCGGGTCCACCCCGGCTGGGGGGCGACCACCCGTCGTCGCCCTGAGCTGATCGCCTCCCGATCGCCAGGCGGGGTCGGAAGTACGCTCGTCCAAGCGTCGCCCCCATGCTCTTCCCGACCATCGACTTCGCGATCTTCTTCCTCGTCGCCTTCGTGACGAGCTGGTTGTTCAACCCGTACCCGACGCTGTGGAAGCTGGCCATCATCGCCCTCAGCTACCTCTTCTACAGCTGGTGGGACTGGCACTTCGTGTTCCTCCTGCTGGCCTCGACGGTCATCGCCCACCTCGGCGCCCGCGGCGCGTCCCGGCGAGCCGAGTCTCCCCGCGCCGCCAAGACCTGGTTGATCCTCTCGCTGATCGGCCTCCTCGGCCTGCTCGGGTACTTCAAGTACTACGGGTTCTTCGCTGTCAACGTCGACAACGTCCTGCACGGCCTGGGGGTCGGACGGCTGGTCCCGTTGGTGGAGCCGACGCTCCCCGTCGCCATCTCGTTCTTCACCTTCATGGCGATCAGCTACGTGGTCGACGTCTACGGGGGCCGGCTCGCGGTGGCCAGGCCGGTCGACCTCGCTACCTACCTGTGCTTCTTCCCCCATCTGATCGCCGGGCCGATCGTCCGGGGCGAGGAGCTCCTGCCCCAGATCCGCCGGCGCAAGGACCCGGCCGAGGTCGACTTCTCCCGGGCCATCTGGATGATCATGGCCGGCCTGTTCAAGAAGGTCGTCATCTCCTCGTACGTCTCCTCGGCGATCGTCCAGCCGGTGTTCACCGCCCCGAACGCCCACTCCGGCCTCGAGGTGATCTTCGCCGCCTGGGGCTACGCGGTGCAGATCTACTGCGACTTCAGCGGCTACACCGACATCGCGATCGGCCTCGCCCTCCTGCTCGGGGTCCGCTTCCCGATCAACTTCGACGCGCCGTACACGGCCCGCAATCTGCAGGACTTCTGGCGCCGCTGGCACATCACCCTGTCCCGGTGGTTGCGCGATTACCTCTACATCCCCCTTGGTGGCAACCGGGGGTCGGACGCCTTCGTCGTCCGCAACATCATGCTCACCATGGTCCTCGGCGGGCTCTGGCACGGCGCCGACTGGACCTTCATCATCTGGGGAGCGCTGCACGGCGGCGGCCAGTCCATCGGCCATCTGCGCCGGCGTTCCCGCGTCGCCCGGGGCCTGCCGGCGGTGGCCGAGGGCCCACTGCGGGTGGCCTGGCAGCGGTTCTGGACCTTCCAGTTCGTGTGCCTCGGCTGGGTGTTCGTCAACGCGTCCTCGTCCGCAAACGCCTGGGCGATCCTCTCCCGGCTCGTTACCGGGTGGGGCGTCACCCCGACGCTCGTCACGCCCCTGCTCGTCCTCGTCACCGCCGGCGTGCTCGCGGTCCAGTTCGTCCCCGCCGACGCCCTCGGGCGAGTCCAGCGGGTGTTCTCCGAGCAGCGGGCCCTGGTGCAGGCGGGTGCGCTCGGCGTGGTGCTCCTCGGCATCACCACCCTCGGCCCGAGCGGGGTCGCCCCGTTCATCTACTACCGGTTCTGATGGCCGGGCCGAGCGAGCGATGAACCGGTCGGACTCGAGTGCCGCCCACCGGGGGAGGGGCCGGACCCGCGCCGATCCCGATCCCTCCGCGTCGGGACGGCGCGGGGTTCTCGGAGCCGTGGTCCGACTGTGGCACCGGGCGGTCACCCCGGCGACGCCGAGCCGGCCACCGCGCCCGCGAGACGATGGCGAACCCGGCCGGGCCGGTTGGACCAGGGTCCTCGGGGTGTGCCTGGCCGGGTTCGGCATCTGGCTCGTACTCGACGCCCCAACCCTGCAGCACAACGCGCTGGTGTCCCCGGTCGGGACCCGCCGCACCGTCTCGCTCGACATCCTCGGTCCGATCGCCACCCTCAGCCGCGACCTCGGGCTCTCCCACGTCGTGTCGGTGAGCGACGGGATCATCGGCCGTCATGGCAACCGCCCGGGGAACGGGTCGGCCGTGGCGCTGCCGCCGAGGTCCCGACCCCCGAAGCCCCGCGGCTCGGGCAAGACCGCCGTGACCACCACCACCTTGCCGCCGCTGGACCGGCACCCGACCGCCACCGACCCCCTCCGGGTGCTGATCGTGGGGGACTCGCTCGGCATCGACCTCGGCGACGTGCTGGTCAACGACCTCGAGCAGACCGGCGTGGTCCAGGCCACCTTGGACGGACAGGTGTCCACCGGGCTCACCAGGCCCGACTACTTCAACTGGCCGGTCGAGCTGGCCACCGACCTGGCCAAGTACACCCCCCAGGTCGTCGTGGTGATGATGGGGGCCAACGACGCCCAGGACTTCCCCGGGCCTCCCGACGTAGCCTTCGGGACCAGCGCGTGGGACGGCATCTACCGCTCCCGGGTCCTCGCGTTCATGGACGAGGCGACCGCCCAGGGGGCCCGGGTGCTGTGGGTCGGGATGCCGCCGATGCAGGCCCCGGGGCTCTCCGCCGCCATGCAGCGGATCGACGGGCTGTTCCAGCAGGCGGCGGCGAAGAACCCCAACGTCGACTACGTCTCGTCCTGGACGGTGCTCGGCACGCCGAGCGGTCAGTTCACCCCGTACCTGGTGGAGAACGGACAGGAGGTGAACGTGCGGGAGCCAGACGGCACCCACATCACTCCCGGCGGGGCCCAGGTGCTGTCGGTGGCGGTCGAGGGCGCGATCCGAGCCGACCTCGGAGTGTCGCTCAGCCCTCAGACGAGCGGCCAGGGGTAGGGGCGCCAGTCGTCGTCGCCGGGGGCCGGCAACCGCCCCTCGTCGAGCAACCGGGAGGCCCGCTGGCACATGGCCGCGCGCTCGGCCGGTTCCAAGAGCTCGTCGAGCTCTTGGGGAAGGCGGCCGGTGACGAGGCGTCGGAGCACCTCGCCCTCGTCCTCGGTGAGCGGATCTCCGGCGAAGTCCCAGATCACAGTGCGCAGCTTGGCTTGGCGGTGGAACGAGAGCCCGTTGTCGATCGCCCACAGCCGCTCCCCGGCACGAAGCACGTGGCCGCTCTTGCGGTCGGCGTTGTTCGCCACCACGTCGAACACGGCGATGCGGTGGAGGGTCTCGGTGAAGCGACCCTCGTCGCGCAGGGTGAAGTAGTGGGACTCGCCGTCTTCGTCGACGAAGCGCTGCAAGGAGCCCACCCCCATGGGTGCGTCGGCGCGCTCGATGGTGAGGGGCACGAGCCCCCAGCCCATCGCCTCGGAGAGAAGGTAGGCGGCGACCTCCCGACGGTAGAGGCCGTTGGGGAAGTCCCACAACGGCCGCTCACCCCGGGCCGGCTTGTAGACCGCGGCCAACTCGACCCCCTCGAGCTCGCAGGTCACGAACAGGGTGACGTTCGAGCTCCCGGCGATCCGCCCGTGCACGGTCACCTCGCCCTCGCCTAGCACGCGGCGGGCGGTCTCGTCGTCCGGACCGGTCGGCCCGCTCACGTCTTGGGCGGCCGGTGCCCGTTGGTGCGCGGGCAGTCGTGTCCCGAGGGGTCGAGGGGCATGCCACACAGCGGGCACGGCGGTCGTCCCGCCTCGACCAGCCCGGTGGCGACGACGGCGAAGGACGCCGCCTGCTCGAGCGTGAT
>DAHUZS010000060.1 GCA_027315045.1 Acidimicrobiaceae bacterium | reverse complement strand
CTCCCTGAATGCCATCGGGCCTCCTCCGCCACTCGGCGTCGGAGACCAGCCGAACCGCTGTTCGGCCGGGGGAGGTGGATGCTCAAGGTGGTACTACGACTGGCAAGCGGGGTGGTGTTGCCGGACACCCGAGATGGTCGTGTAGGCGTCACTGGTCGTGGTCGCGAGGGTGGCCTACGACGGAACGACCAAAGCTGACATGGCGGGGGTTGGGGCCTGGTCGGCAGCGGGCCGGGTGCTACACCCCTCCACCAGCGTCAAGGGTCGCATGCGAGCCTCCGCTTCGCTACGGTTCCCGCTCGGCCTTCGGCCGTCCCTTGACCCCGGCTCCGGGGATGCGTCAAGGCGCGGTCAACGAAGCGACGCAGGGGCGTCGCTTCGAAGCCAAGCGCAGGGGCGATGCTGGAAGGCTCTTCGAGGGGAGCGGTCGGTGTTGGTCGCCGCTTTCAGGGGTTGGTGGTGCTGGCCCAGACCTCGGCAGGCCGGCCGGCGGTGGCGAGACGGCGACGCTCGGCCCGGCCGGCGCTTGCGAGCACGGTGAGGGCGGCGTCGACGCGGGTGGCGGGCAGGTTGCGGGCGAAGAGGTCTCGTAGCTGTGTGCGGGTGAGGCCGTCGGGGGCGGCGGCGAGGGCAGCGTGGATCTGCTCGCCAACGGGATCCGCGGTGGTGTGGCGCAGCGCCCAGGTGACCGAGCGGGCCGCGTAGTCCCAGAGCGCGAGGGCGGCTCGCAGGTGGGTGGGTCGGATGACCGCTTCGCCGTCGACGAGCGCATCGAGCATGGCGAGGCGAAGCACGTGCGCTTCTGCGCGGGCGGTGAGCGATCCGACGAGCCCGTCGGTCGGCTCGGAGAGCCGGGCGTAGATGTCGTGCCATTCGGCGCGCGCCGCGACGTCCATGGTGAGCCGTCCGGCGCGCCGTGCCGCGGCGAGGTTGGCGCCGAGCCGCTCGGCCATGCCGGTCCCACCGAGCGGGTCGAGGTCGCCCCCGTCGGGCAGCAGGCGGTGACGGCGGACCGAGATGAAGCAGAAGCGGTTCAAGAACCCGTTGGCGGCTTCGACGGCGGAGGTGTGGGCGGCGAGCTCGGCTGAGGTGATGTGACCGATGACGGCGATGTGCGCCGCGCTTGAGCGGACGGGGGCGCTGCGGGTGAGCACGGCGAGGGGCCGGCCGTCCCATGCGGCGCGCAGCACCGGTGAGAGGGTGTTGATGTCGCGCCCGGTGGCCTTGAGCACCGAGACGAACTCGGGCTCGACGACGAGCAGGCGGGGATCGGCCACCCCGGGGTCGGTGCCGTTCGGGTCACGGGCGGCCCAGATGAGCCCTTCCCCCGTCGACAAGCCGCTGCGGGTCAGCGCCGCGAAGGCGGGGTCGGCTCGTGCCAAGACGGCCTCTACATGGTCCCAGGAGGACCCTTTGCGGGCCTTGGCCGAGTCGCCGACGAGGACAACGAACTCATTGGGGTGATGGCGGGTGGCCTCGACTGCCACCCACGCGCCGCGCCCGATGATCGCCCCGGCGCCGACGAGCAGCTGGACCAAGATTGCGACGGGGTCGGCTTCGGTGGCCGGGGCGATGGTCTCGGCGATCGCCCCGGCCATGCCGACCCACGCGGGCGGCCCGGGCGGGGTCGGCCAGCCGGGCGGGGCGGCGAGGGTCCGCCCGTCGATCATCTCGGGGGCGGGGTCCGCCACGAGCTCACTCACCGTTGACCTCAACCACGGCCATCTTCGCCGCAGCCTGATCGACGATGGCCTTGTCCGCGGCGAAGGTGGCCACGAGCGCCTGGAGGGCCAAGTTGTTGACCGCCCGGGGCAGGCCCCGACCGGCGTGGGCGATCACCGCCACCGCGTCGTCGGAGAACAGAGGATCTGAGCGGCCAACTTGGCTGAGGTGATGGCGTACGTAAGCGAGGCTCTCGGCCAGGTCCATGCCTTCCATGTGGACCCGAAGCGTGATGCGCTGGTCGAGGGCGGCCATCGTCCCTTGATGCAGGCGCCTTCTCAAGGTTGGTTGACCTATGAGGATCACCGCGGCCGGGGAGCGGCTGTCCATCTCTGCGTTGGTGATCATCCTCAGGTCCTCGAGCTGGTCGGGATCGAGCAGATGCCCTTCGTCGATGATGAGCAGCACCGCTCGTCCCCGTTCGGCCTCGGCGGTCTGGAGCGCCTCGGCGGCCTGGGGGACGAGCGCGGCGCGGTGGAAGCGGGGAACGTCTCCCAAGGCGGCGACCACGAGCGACAGGATCCCCCTGCCACCCACGGTCGGGTTGGGACAGTAGATGACCTGGGTCCGCGACGAGTCGAGCTCGGCGACGGTCGCCCGGGCAGCGACGGTCTTGCCGCAGCCGACCTCACCGGTGAGAGTGGCGAGCCCCTGCTCGGCCACGCACCAGCTGAGGCGGGCCACGGCCTCGCAGTGCGCCCCCGAGCGGAACAGCGATCCCGGCGCCAGGTCACGGCCGAAGGGCATCCGGGTGAATCCGTAGTAGCTGCACAGCCGGTCCACGCTCATTGGCCGTTCTCCTCGTCGGTGTCGGTGTCGGTGTCGGTGTCGGTGGCCGGGACCGCTGTGCCCATCTCGGCATACGCGATGCGCCGGGCGGCCTCGGCGGCGACGCGCGAGGCGACCAGGCCCAGATAGTCGATGCCCGAGGACTTCGGCGGCGGTCCCGCCTCAGGTCGGGCCTTTGGATGGGTGTGGCGGCGGATCTGTCGGGGAACGGCCTTGCCCATCGGGCGCCCCTGATAGCGGACCTCGATGTCGGCCAAGTCGAATGGGTCGAAGATCAGCTCCACCTTGGTCTGGGCCAAAGCGGCGTCGATCTCGTAGTGGTTTCCGAACAGGCTGACCGCCCCGGTCTTGTCCGCGGTGCGGACCGCCGACCACAAGAAGGCCTCGTGCAGCTCGGCGGGGGAAGCTCGCCGCAGGGGTCGTGCTCGCATCAGCCGCTCGAGCGGGCTCTCGCCGGTCTCGGAATGGCGGGCCCGGTGATAGACCCCCTCGAGCCAGGCGCCGAAGAGCTCGTTGAGCTCGGCCAGACTCGAAGCTCCGCCCCGGGCGTGGAGCTCGACGAGGAATTGGGTTCGCACGGTCCTGAAGAACCGCTCGATCTTGCCCCGGCTGGCCGGCTGACCGGGACGGGAGTGGGCGATGGCGATGCCGAGCACCGCGAGGGTCCGGTTGAACGGTCCGGAGATGAACGCAGAGCCGTTGTCGACGAAGCACTTTTCGGGGATACCTCGGGACTCCAGTCCCCGGCGCAAGGCGGCCTCCAAGCGCACGGTGTCCTCAGCGCTACCCCAGCGCCACCCCGGAACAGCCCGGGACCAGTCGTCGATGAACGCGCACAGCACCGCCTTGCGGCCGTCCACCACCGGGCCGTGCAGGCCGTCGCCGGTCCACAGCTGACCGAACTCGGCCACCTCGAAGCGGCCGAAGGCCCGAGGCGGGGCCCCGTCAGGGGACCGGTTGAGCCCGAGGCGGGCGAAGTGGCGTTGCAACGTGCGCGCCGACACCTCCCCGACCTGCGCCTCGACCAGCGCCCGGGCCACCTGGGCGGCTGTGCGCCCTGGTGCCTCGCGCTTCAATACCTCGGCTCGTTCCAAGATCTCCGCCGGCGTGCGCGTCGGCTGGGCGCGCACGGCGGGCACCAACCCGGCGAAGCCCCCGGCGTGCCAAGCCCGAAGCCAGCGGCGCAAGCTGGTGGCAGATACCTCGACCCGGGCGCCGTCGGGGCCGACATGGTCGACGCTCACCGCAGCGCGCACGAGCGCGCCTCGCTCACGAGGGGCGAGCCCGGGACTCGCCAAGGGCCGGATCAGCGAGTAGCGGAACAGCCCCACCGCCTGGCGGCGCCCGTCGATGTCCATGTGCGACACCTCCTGTCGTGACCGGTCCCGGTCACTCACAGCCTGAGGGCTTCAGCTCTTCGGCGGCAGAGGGCAACTCGTGTTGGACAGCAGCAACCCGCCCGAGACCCCGGCCGCGAACCCCCACAGCGCTCCCGGGCCCAACCGCCGGGCCGCAGCGGCGGCCGCCACACCGATCGCCTCCAGCGCATCGGCCGGTGGCGAGCCACGGGCCCGGATCGCCCCCAAGCTGCCATCGAGGTCGTGCGCCCAGGTGCTGAACAGCGCCCGGATCTCAGGCGACCTGGCGGCGAAGCGACGCAGCCAATTGCGGGCGGTCCCGGGGACCACCCCGGCCTCAGCTGCGACCGCAGCCCGGCTCTTTCCCTCCACGAAACGAGCCCTCAACGCCTCGCCGATCACCTCGGCCAGATCACGGCGGCGCAGCAACGCCACGGTCGGCAACAGAACATGGCTGACCAGGCACGACCCGCACCGCCCCCTCCGCGGCCGCACCACCAGCTCCCCGCCCCGGTCCCGAAGCCTTCGTCGCCGAGCGAACCCCCACGGCCGCAGCCGACCCATCCCACACGCGCCGCAGCGGTAGTCGCCGGCTACCAGCCTCGCCTCGACCCGCTCCGCGTCAGGCTCTACCATCATCATGCGAGCGACACCTCGCAGCATCAGACGGACCCCGCCGCATCCCAGCAAACGGAGAAGCGGCGGGGTCCGTTCGCGATCGGACGCCCAACACGCTGTCCGAACCGACCCCGACGCCGCAACCGGCCAGCCCCCTCGCCGAGCGCGGCGATCAGAACCAGTGACGCCTCAAGCCACTCCGCGGCCAAAACGAGTGGCGCTCAACAACGGGGCCCATCAAGATGCTGTTCGGCCAGGTAGGCCTCGAGCAGTGCTGCCGTGTTGTCGCCGAGGGGCACGTGGCGGGTCTTGTTGCCCTTTCCGGTCAAGGCCGCCATGGCCGGTGCTTCGAGCCGGATGTCGCGGACGGTGAGGTCGGCGAGCTCTTGGACCCTCGCTGCGGTG
>DAHUZS010000070.1 GCA_027315045.1 Acidimicrobiaceae bacterium | reverse complement strand
GACGGCCACGCCTGGCTGCTCCCGCCGACGGGCGACGTGGCCGGGCTACCCGGTGCCCTCGATGAGGACCCCTGGCTACCCGCACTGGTACCGGCGGGTGAGAGCGCCGAGGGCACCTTCCTCCTGCCCGTCGAGGGCGGGACCGTCGTGCCCGTGGCCGGGTCTGACGCGCCCGGCGCGTTGACCACCATGCAAGCGGTCGCCGAAGGGTGGTCATGGTCCGGGGACCGCCTGGAGGTGGTTACCTCGCCCGACGACGCCCGGCGAGCCGGCGAGCTGCTGGGCGATCCCCACGAGACCTGCGATCGAGCCCGGGTCCTCTACTTCGGCGACCCCGCCGCCCTCGACCCGGACACCCTGGGTCGGGTGGGCACCATCACCACCGAGCCGGTCGAACCCACCGACCTCTCGCTCGTCTGCGACGAGGGCGTCACCCGGATCGAGCCCTTCGGCCTCACGCTGGTCCCGGCCCGGCTCGCCCCCCAGCAGGCGATCACGTTGACCGAGCTGCTCACCGCCGCCCCGCCGAGTCCCTCCACCGAATCCCGGGCCGACGGCGCCTTCACAGGGCCGGGGCCAGCCGACGACGGCGCCGTCGCGCTGGGGGTGGTCCCCCGCCTCCCCGAATCCGGCCCCATCGAGGTACGGGTGCTCGCGCCGGTCCCCCGGATCGAGGGCGCAGCCGGGACACCGCCGGAGAACCGCCAGGCCCGAGCCGTCGAACTGCTCGCCTACCTCGCCCTCCACGGCCACCCGATCCCGCCCTACGAGGTACGCGCCGAGGCGCTGGCCACCCGCAGCGGTGAAGGGTCGGCCCAGACGTTGCGGTTGGTGGCCTCGGGACTCCGCCAGTGGGTCGGCTCCGAGCACCTCCCCCATGCCGACCGCACCGGTGGCTACCGGGCCCAGACGGTCACCACCGACTTGGGCCGGCTCCAGGCGGCCGTCGCCTCGGCCGAGGCGATCACTGACCCTGACGCCCTGATCGCGCTGCTGCGCCCGGCGCTGGCGCTCATCGAGGGGAAGCCCGTCAGCCGGACGACGATGGGCTGGGGCTGGTGGAGCGCCCAGTTCGAGACCCAGGCCGCCGACGCCGCCAGCGACGCCGCCTGCATCCTGGCGCCGCTGCTCGCAGAACGAGGAGACGGTCGGGGCGCCCGGTGGGCCATCGACCAGGCCCGCCTGCTCGATCCGTGGAGCGAGGCGCTGTACCGGGTGGCGATCGGCTGCGGCGCCACCACCGGGAACGCCGCCTGGATCGAACGGGAGCTGCGGGCGTGCGAGGCCATGATCGAGGACCTCTGCCCCGGCGGTTCGCCAAGCGAGGAGACCTACGAGGCGTACCGCTCAGCCATGGCCCAGTTCGTACCCGGCTGACCCGTCGAGGCAGCCGACACCTCTGCGTCGCTACGCAAGGACGGTGCCCGGCGCGCTGATGAAGCATCCCCCATCGGTTGCTGTCCGTGGCCGGTCCGTAGGCGTCGCGCAATTGGGCTACCCCGGCCACGATGCCAAGGCCCCAAAGGTCTGACCGGAGCTACGCCTCGACGATACGCGCGGTCAGGCGCGTGACGCCCTCGAACGCCTCGTCGAGTGAGAGCGAGCTTCCTTCTCCCTGGGCGAGTCGCCGCCAGGTCGCCGGCCAGGACGGCTGGACAACAATGGCCGGGGGCCACGGATGCTTGGCTCGCAGCCCGAAAACCTCGATGCACGCCTCGCGTATCGCCGGGTACTCAGCATCATCGACCAGGTCGGCGAGGAGGAGGATGTCGTAGAGGTCCCAGGCCCGCTCGTTCGGCGTCTCCGCCGACGGTGGCTCGCTGCACGCGTGGAGCTTCTGGGCGATCTGATA
>DAHUZS010000050.1 GCA_027315045.1 Acidimicrobiaceae bacterium | reverse complement strand
GTCCGCACCAGGTGCTGACTTCCCGTTGCCGGCGACGCCGGCGAGCGGGTGGTCCCACGGGCGGATGTCGACGAGGTCGTCGACCCGGTTCTTTTTCAGGCGCTTCCGGGTTTTGCGTGGGTGATCGCTGCGGACTGGTGTTCGCTGAACGCACCCGGAGGTGGTCCGCGACGATGGAGGGATGCGTGACACCGATCTCTATCGACACCTGTTGGGACTCGTCGCACCCTGGGAGGTGAGCCGGGTCGAGCTCTCCGTTGACCGCGGTCAGGTCGACGTGTGGGCTGAGCATCCGAGGGGCACCCGGTTCGCCTGCCCGGAGTGCGGCCTCGATCTCGCCGTCTACGACCACGCCGAGGAGCGGGCCTGGCGCCACCTGGACAGCTGCGCGTTCTTGACCTACCTGCACGCCCGGCCTCCGCGCGTCGAGTGCCCGACTCACGGCGTGCGCCAGGTCACCCTGTCCTGGGCCGAGCCGCTGAGCCGGTTCACCGTGCTGTTCGAGCGCCTCGCCATCGACGTTTTGAAGGAGTGCGACGTCGAAGGTGCCGCCCGGCTGCTGCGCCTCAGCTGGGACGAGGCATGGCACTTGATGGACCGGGCGGTCGCCCGAGGCCTTTCCCGAAAGCCGCAGGTCGTGCCGACCAAGATGGGCGTCGACGAGAAGGCGGCAGGTAGGGGCCAGGACTACATCACCGTCGTGTCCAACCTCGACACCGGCTGCGTCGAGTACCTCGCCGATGAACGGCGCCAGGCGAGCCTCGACGGCTTCTTCGAGCGCTTCAGCGCCGAGGAGCGCAGCCGGATCGAGGCCGTGGCGATGGACATGTGGGATCCCTACATCACCTCGGCTCGCGAGCACCTCAGCGAGGCTGATAACAAGATCGTGTTCGACCGCTATCACTTGATGAAGTACTTGACGACCGCCGTCGACACCGTAAGAAAGCAGGAGCACCGGGCGCTTGTCGCGACGGGCGACAAGACCCTGGCGGGGACGAAGTACCTCTGGCTGTACTCGGGCGAGAACCTCCCCGAGCGCCACGAGGACCGCTTCGCCGTCCTCAAAGGCGGCGACCTCAAGACCGCACGGGCGTGGGCGATCAAAGAGAGCCTGCGCCACTTCTGGTCCTACAAGCGCCGGGGCTGGGGCGAGAAGCACTTCCGTCGCTGGTACTTCTGGGCGACCCACTCACGGCTCAAGCCGGTCATCGACGCGGCCAAGACCTTGAAGCGCCACCAAGCCGGCCTGCTCTCGTACTTCACCCACCGGGTGAGCAATGCCGGCGCGGAGGGCCTCAACAGTCGCATCCAGGCAATACGGGTATCGGCCCGCGGCTACCGCAACCGGGAGCACTTCAAGACGGCGATCTGGTTCCACCTCGGCGGCCTCCAGCTCTACCCGGTCGCTCCTTGACCTGGGCTACCCACTGAGAACCCGGAAGCGCCCTAAAAAGAGGGACGTTCGCCAGTGTTGGGCTCGGCCTGCGACGGACGACCCTTCGCGCTCCTCACCCGCAGTGCCCCGGTGCGTGCCTCCGCCCCCGATGACGACGTCGTCGGGGCCGGGTCAGTTCGTTTTGAGGGCTCGGCGTCGGCGGAGGTCGGTGACCAGTTGGCGCTCTTCGCGCCGCTGGGCCCAGCGGCGGGCGAAGGGGCGGCGACCGAAGACGACGAGGGCGACGAGGGCGACGAGGGCGACGAGGAGTACGATCAGGCCGGTCCAGGGGAAGAAGTTCAGGGTCAGGGTGGGGCTCGTGAAGCGGCCGGCGAAGCGAGCGTTGACGAGGGCCTTGGTGCGGGCGATCAGACGAAGGGTGCCGATGAGTGGCAACGGGCTGTAGTTGGCGGTGACGGTGGTCTGGCCACCCGGGAGGATGTACACCCCGGCGGGCCCCAGGCTTTCCGACGTGGAGCGGGCGCCGTTACGGACCTGGAGGGTGGGAGCTGCCAGGGTGAGCATCACGTTGCCGTGGTTGGTGATGGTGACGGTGACCGCCTCGTGGCCGCCGTGGCGGCGGGCGACGGGTCGGCCAACGTCGAGGGCGACGCTGATCTTTCCGGGGACGGTGATATCCACGATGAGCGCCACCCGGGTTTGCACGGCGAGGCCGGTCGAGGTAGCCCCGGCGTCGCGGGCGGCGA
>DAHUZS010000048.1 GCA_027315045.1 Acidimicrobiaceae bacterium | reverse complement strand
GTCGTCGCTCAAGATGAGCTCTACCTTCGGCCGGCCTCGGTCTGCCATCGCTGCCTCCCATCGTCGCTGATGAAAGGCACAACGCGCCGAAACCGACCAAAATTCCTATATCCCTAGGAATCTCTGAAGCGGGACACTAGCAGCACGGTGGGGTGAGGGTGGGTGGCTCCCTTCCCCGGCTCCTGGCCGTGCCGCATGCTTGGTCAAGCACGCCGGTGGACGCGACCGAGCGAGCCGAGATCACATGGAGATCCACCGGGCCGGTTGCGGCCACCGATCATGAGCGGCCACCGGCTGGGCGTTCTGTGGTTTCGCTTTCGCACCACCTTCGGGCAGCGGTGGGTCGGCCACCTCGGGATGGCGGTGCTGTTCGGCATGACCGGCGGTCTGGCCTTGGCGTCGCTCGCAGCCGGCCGACGGACCCAGTCGTCGCACCCCACCTTTCTCGCCAGCACCAACCCATCGGACATGACCGCTTCGCTCTACGAGCCCGGTGTCATTGCCGGGGGCGGTCGAGGGTGGTCTGCCCCCACTCAAGACCCGGATCGCCCACGTGCCCGGGGTCACCCGAGTCCGAACCATCGATGCCCCCCAGATAGCCAGCTCGGTCGGGGGCACCGAGGCTCATCACGGTCCCGACGGTGGTGTCGATCGGCAGCTTCGAGGGGATGCTCGAGCGCCAGGACCGCCACACGGTCTCGGTCATCAGTGTGCAGCAACCAGCCCAGATCGTGGACTACGGCACCATCGGTTACACACCCATCGCGCTCGCCATCGCCCTCGCGATCGGGGCCCTGCCCGCGCTGGGGTTCACCTTGTTCGCGTCGGTCCGGCAGCGGCGATTCGACCTCGCCCTGTTGAAGGCGCTGAGGCTATCTCCAGGTCAGCTCCGCGCCGCGGTGGCTTGGCGGTCGAGCGTCGCCGCGACCCCCGGCGTGGTCGTCGGCCTTCCACTCGGGATCGTGCTCGGCTGGAGGCTCTTGGATGCGTTCGCCCGAAGCCTCAACGCCGTACGCGACCCCGTCGTGCCGACGATCGCCCTCCTCGCCGTCGGCCTGGGAGCACTCTGCTCCGGCAACCTGGCGGCCGCGCACCCCGGCGCTCGGCCGCCCCGACTTCGACCGCCTCTGGTTGCAGGCGGAGTGAGGGTCGAGCGCGTCACTACGCGGACAGCCTGGTCAGGCCGCGACGGAGGTTCCGCACCGCCTGACCGATGCGCTTCTCGTTCTCGATGAGCGCGAAGCGCACATGGCCGTCGCCTCCGGGTCCGAAACCGACCCCGGGTGAGACCGCCACCTCGGCCTCCCGCACCAGGTACTTGGAGAACTCGAGCGAACCCATCTCCCGATAGGGCTCGGGCACCGGAGCCCAGACGAACATGGTCCCCTTGGGGGGCTCGACGTGCCATCCGATCCGCTCCAGCCCTTCACACAGCGCGTTACGGCGAGCCTGATAGGTGTCATTGATCTCTTTGGGATAGTCAGACGCCTCGTTGAGGGCCACAATCGTCGCGATCTGGATGGGCTGGAACGCCCCGTCGTCGAGGAAGCTCTTCAGCTTGGTCAGCGCCTGGACGATCGCCGCGTTGCCGAGCAGGAACGCGATCCGCCAACCGGCCATCGAGAAGGACTTGGTCATCGTGTACAGCTCGACCGCGACGTCTTTCGCCCCCGGGACCTGCAGGATCGACGGCGGCATGTAGCCGTCGAAGGAGATGTCGGCGTAGGCGAAGTCGTGCACCAGAACCACGTCGTGCTCTTGAGCGAAGCGCACCAGCCGCTCCATGAACTCGAAGTCGACACAGGCGGTCGTCGGATTGTGTGGGAAGGAAAGCACGATGACCCGGGGCTTGGGCCAGGCCGACTCCCAGGTCTCCATGAGCGACTCGAAGAACGCCGCACCCGGATTGGGGGGGCTGAGCCCTGTGTCGACCGAAGCGCTCTCGAGGCGAACCTGCCGGACGTCGGCACCAGCGAAAAGCGGAGCATAGATGTGGATCGGGTACGACGGGGAGGGCACCAGGGCGGTATCGCCCGGAGCGACCAGGACCCACATGAGATGGGAGAGCCCCTCCTTGGCCCCGATGGTCGTCACCACCTCGGTGTCGGGGTCGAGCTCGACCCCGAAGCGGTGGAGATAGCGGTTGGCGATCGCCTGGCGGAGCTTGGGAATGCCCCGGGACGACGAGTAGCGGTGGTTCCTCGGGTTGTGGGCGGCCTCGGCCAGCTTCTCCACCGCGACGTCGGGCGACGGGAGGTCGGGGTTGCCGAACCCGAGATCGATGACGTCCCGACCGGCTCGCCGGGTCTCGAGCTTCAGGTCGTTGATCGTGGCGAAGACATAGGGGGGTAACCCGTTGATCCGACGGAACTCCATCGGATCAGGGTACTCGCCACAATCGGCGACTCCGAGCTCAGCCCGAGCGGATCACCCGGGCGGCTGCGGCCAGTTCGGCCAGATCGACCGGCCATCCGAAGACCAACCAGGATGCACCGGCCTCGACCAGCGGACGGGATCGGGCGGCGATGGCCGGGGCGTCTGGCACTCCCCCGGCGTCGCGTCTAGCCATCCCGGCCCAGGTGACCTCGGAGCGGGTGGCCTGAGCGGCGACCGACTTCGGGCTGGCCTGCCAGAGGTTGGCGATCGCGCCGATCTCCTCGGCCAGCGCGGTGGTCCGTCGGGACGCTCCGCCAATCCACACGTCGAGGCCGAGGGAAATGAGTGCCCGGGCGCACGCCCCGGCCGACCCCCTCCGTTCTTCGGCCGTGCCAACCGGGAGCCCGAACGCCAGGTTTTCCTCGAAGCTCAAGTGGTCCCCCGTCCCGAGCGCGGCGACCACTCGTTGGGGTGCGAGGGCGGCGAGCGCCGCGAACTCGGCCACGAGGAGGTCGTCGGGGACGATCCCCACCCGGGCCACCAGCGTGCCCAGCCGGACAACGCTCGTGATGGCGGCGATAGCGCCGAGGACGGGGAAGGGGGCGATGGCCGGCCGATCGGGTTGGCCGGGCGGCCACAAGTGGTCGTAGACGAACACGCCGTCGATCCCGAGCCGTTCGGCCTCCTGCGCGATCGTCAGGGCGTCGGCCGGGGTGTCCCGGAAGCTGGGTACCAACACCCCGATCCTGGGGGTCATGTGGGCTCCACGAGCGATCGGGCCGCCAGAGCCGCCCCGATCGCCCCAGCCCGCTCACCCAGGGTCGCCGCCATGATCTCGATCGGCGGGCGTGCCCGCGCCCCCTCGACCAGCTCGGTATAAGCCCTGCGGGTCGGACCGAGCAACAGCTCGCCCGCTTCGGCCAGCCCACCACCGAGCACGATCCGCTCGGGGTCGACCATGGCGACCACGTTGGCCAACCCGAGGGCGACCCACCACCCCAGCTCGTCAAGGACGCCGATGGCACCCTCGTCCCCCCCGAGCGCCGCCCTGGTGATGTCCTCGCCGTGGACGTTCTCCGGGTCGCCACCGGCACGGGCCACTACATGAGGGAGCCGGCCGGCGTAGGCGGCCTCCCGGGCCAGCCGTCCGAGCCCGCCGCCGGAGGCGTAGCGCTCCCAGCACCCCCGACGTCCACACGGGCATTGCGGACCGGCCGGGTCAACGATCATGTGACCGATCTCGCCGGCGAAGCCGCTGCACCCGAGCCGGACCTTCCCGTCGACGACCACCCCGCCTCCGATCCCGGTACCGAGGGTGACCATCACGCCTTCGCCCACACCCCGCAGGGCGCCGAACGCGAGCTCTCCGAGGGCGGCGCAGTTGGCGTCGTTCTCGACGATGACGGTCGCCGCCTCCAGCCGCTCGCCCACTAGGCGCTGCAGATCGGCGCCGGAGGCCCCCGGGAGGTTAGGGGCGAAGCGCAGCGCGCCGTGGTGGTCCACCATGCCGGGGGCACCGACGCCGACGACCGCCGGGACCGGCCTCGATGTTCCCAGATCCGCCGAGAGCTGTCCGACGACATCGGCCACCGCGTCGGCGACATCGACCCCCACCCGGTGGTCCGGGTGCTCGACGAGCGTCTGGTCGACCTGTGGGGTCGGAACCCTGGCCTCGCAAACCACCCTGCCGCTGGGCTCCAGCGCGACCCCGAACAGCTTGGTCCCGCCGATGTCGACGCCCAGGGTGACCCCAGAACCGGGTCCCGGGGGCTCGATCACGCCGAGGACTCGACCCGCGCTCTCAGGTCGCGCAGGGCGGCCGTCATGATCCGGCTCTGCGCCCGCATCTTGATGAAGCCGGGCAACGGGACTCGGAACTCGACCTCAAGGTGGTAGGTGACCTCGGTCCGACCGTCTCCGGTCCCGACGAACTCGTAGCGGCCGTCGAGCCGGGTGGTGATGTCCCCCTTGACCAGACGCCAACCTAGGACCCGGGGCGCTTCGCGGAGGTCATACGCCAGGGTGTAGCTCGTGCTCCGGCCGAAGGCAGCCGCCCGGAATGAGACCAGCGAGGGGCGACCTTCGGCGTCACGCTCGTGGACGGTCACCTCCTTGATCTCGGCAAACCACTCGGGGTAGCGCTCGATGTCGTCGGCGACCGCGAAGCACCGCTCTGGCGGCGCCGCCACCGTGATGCGCTCCGTTGCCTCCTCGGCCACGCGTCCTCCTCACCCGGTGCGGGTCGAACCGAGGCCCAACCGGGCCCGGTCGGTGGTCAGCCTCCCACTTCAGCGAGCGCCTCGGCCAGCCTGGGAGCGAGCTTGTCGTAGTCAAAACATGCTACGGCCCTGGCCCGAGCGGCCGCACCCATCCGTCGTCTGAGCGCCGGGTCGGCCAACAGCGAGCGCAGGGCCGAGGCGACCTCGCTCCGATCGCGTGGGCGCCTGACGACGAGCCCCGTCTCGTGGTCGGCCACGGCATCCGCCGCCCCGCCGCTGTCCCCGGCCACCTGAGGCAGTCCGGCCGCCGCGGCCTCCAGGAACACGATCCCGAATCCCTCATGCTCGAGTCCGCCCCAGCGACTGCGGCACGCCATCGCGAACACGTCGGCCGAGCCGAGCAATGCCGCCTTCTCCTCCTCGTCGATCCGGCCGAGGAAGCGAACCGGGGCGTCGAGCCTGGTGGCAGCCCGCCGGAGCCGCCGGTCGTCACGGCCGGTCCCGGCGATGGCGACCACGAGGTCAGGATGATCCACCCGTAGCTGGCTGGCTGCCTCGATCAGGACGTCCATCCCCTTGCGGGGCACGAGGCGGCTAACGCTCGCGACCACGAGCGCGTGCTCCTCCAGACCGAGGCGCCGGCGGGCAGCCACCCGCTCGTCGGGCCCGAGCGGAACGATGCGCCCACAGTCGACGCCCGGCGGGATCTCGACCACGTGGGCCTCCCCCCCGACGAGACGTTTCACCTCCTCGACCTGGTACCGGCCAGCACAGACGACCACAGCCGCATCCCGCAAGGTGGCGGCGATCAGCCGGCGAAGGATCGGGAGCCGGGCGGGGATGGTGAACTCGGCGCCGTGGAGGACGATGCCGTAGGGGACGCCGACCCGAGGGCCGAGGCGTCCGAGGGGCCACACCGGATCCAAGAGAACCAGGCCCGCCCCCTCGATGGCGGCGGTCGACCTGATCCGGCGCCGGGCACGCGGCGTCGGGAGGTACAGGATCGGGCTCCTCACCCGGGTGATCCGGAGCCCTCGCGTCGCTTGTTCCTGATCAAAGACCGCGTGATCCGGGTGGGACCGGGCCGTCAGCACCGAGGTCTTGGTGGGATCGAGCCGTTGCCAGAGCTCCCAGAGGTAGGCCTGGATGCCACCCACCTTGGGCGGAAAGTCGTTGGTGACGAGCAGGGTCGGGCTCAAGGCCGACCGTCCGGCCGGTCGTCCGCGGTGTTCCTAGACCGCTCGGGCGTCGAAGCGCAGGTTCGGAACCAGCCCGGCGCGCTCGAGCATCCGCACCGCCCGAGCCTCGACGGCGTCGATGACCACGGCGTCCCCCGGCTCGCGCTCAAGCACAAAGGTGACCAGGCACCCCTCACAGGCCGAGGTGTGCTGCAAGCTGCACTCGTCGCAATCGATCGTGATCGAGGTCGATGCCATTTCGTCGTGCCTCCCTGGCGCTCGGTTATCCCGTTGCCGATGTCCAGACGATGACCGACGGGTGTGACACTCATGTCTGGAGGTCGGCCAAGAACGACAGGCGGATTTG